>NZ_JBHWJZ010000045.1:0-57843 GCF_042731085.1 Streptomyces sp. NPDC059875 | reverse complement strand
GGGCCCCCCCTAAACCACCACGCCCCCCGCCACCGGGGGGGGCCATTTTTTTTTTTCGGCCCCCGCCCGCTCGGGCGGGGGGCGCCACCCCGCCTTGGTCGGCCGCCCCCCCGCCCCGATGTCAGTCGCCGGCGAGGGGCTCCGGGAGGCGCATTGCCAGGATGGCCATGTCGTCGGAGGCGGGCTCCTGGGCGAAGCGTTCGACCGCGCGCAGGATGCGGGCGGCTACCGCGCCGGCTGTCAGGCCCGTACAGGTCTTGAGGACCTCGATCAGGCCGTCGTCGCCGAGCATCCGGGTGCCCTCGCGGCGTTCGGTGACGCCGTCGGTGACGCAGAGCAGGACGTCGCCCGGGTCGAGCGTGATGGTCTGCTCGTACAGCTCCAGGTCGTCGAGGACGCCCAGGAGGGGCTGGGGATCGGCTGCGGGGACGACCGTGCCGTCCTGGCGCAGGCGGAGCGGCAGCGGGTGGCCGGCGCAGACGACCTTGAGGATGGCCGAGCCGTCCTCCTGCGGCCACAACTCGCCGTACAGCAGCGTCAGGAAGCGGCTGCGGGCGCCCTCGTCGAGGATCGCGGCGTTGAGCCGTTCCAGGACCGCCGGGCCGCCGAAGCCCTCGCGGGCCAGTAGGCGCAGGGCGTGCCGGGCCAGGCCCGTGACGGCCGCGGCTTCCGGGCCCGTACCGCAGACGTCGCCGATCGCGAAGCCGTAGGCGTTGTCGCGGATCGGGAAGAGGTCGTAGAAGTCGCCGCCGACCTCGTTGCCCTCGCCGGCCGCGCGGTAGATGACGTCCACCTCGACACCGGGGATGTCCGGGAGGCCGGGCGGCAGCAGACTGCGCTGGAGGGACTGACTGATCGCCATGCGCTCCGAATAGAGGCGGGCGTTGTCGAGGGCCAGCGCCGCTCGGCGGGAGAGATCCTCCGCGAGCTCCAGGATCTCCTGGCGGAAGTGGTCGTCGGACGGCTTGCCCAGGGTGAGCATGCCGATGACGCGGTTGCGGGCCACGAGCGGCAGGACCACGGTCTCCCCGCCGACGACGGCCGCGGTCGCGAGCGTGGTGTCGATGCCGGAGGACAACGGGCCGCCCGTACCGCCCAGTTCGCGCAGCGAGGTGGAGAGGGCGGCCCGGTGGGCGGCCTCGCCCGGGGCGGCCCAGACGCGGGCGCCGGGGGTGGGCACCGGGTCGGGCGGGGCGATGGACGACAGGAGGGCCTTCAGTCCGTCGATGCGGTCCTCGTCCTCGTGGAGGACGTACGAGAGGTACGGCTCCGAGACTTGGTCGGCGATCGTGTAGACGGCGCACCAGGTGGCCAGGGTCGGGACCGTCATCTGGGCCATCAGGGCCAGGGTTTGGTCGCGGTCGAGGGTGCCGGCCAGGAGGTCGGAGGCCTCGACGAGGAAGCTGAGGGAGCCGCGGCGGAGGCGTTCGAGCTCGCCGAGGCGGGCCGATTCGACGGCGAGCGCGATGCGGTCCGCGGCGAACTGGAGGCGCAGGGCCTCCTCGTTGGAGTAACGGTTTGAGCTTTCGGCGGCGACGCCGAGGGAGCCGGTGAGGCGGCCTTCGACCTTCAGGGGCACGGTGACGACGGAGCGCATCCCGGTGCCCTCGAGGAGGGGTACCGCGCCGGGGACGGCGGCCAGGTCCTCGTGGACGGCCGGCATGCGGGCGGAGCCGTAGCGGCTGGCGCCGGTCTCGACGGGGACGCGGGCGAACCGCTGGCGCGCGGAGGGGAGGCCGGTGGTGGCTCGTACCTCCAGCTCGGTCTCGTCGTCCGTGGCGAGGAGCAGGAAGGCGGAGTCGCCGTCGAGCATGTCGCGTGCGCGCTCCACGGTGCGCTGGAGGAGGCCGTCGAGGTCGTCCGGGGCGGGGGAGCCGATGAAGACCTCGAAGGGGTCGGTGGTGCGGCTCTCGGCGCCGGAGTCGGAGACCGCGGGGCGCTGCGGGGTCTGGAGGACCGCCCGCTCGTACTCCCGTACGAGGAGGCAGACCGTGGACGGCTCGCCTTCGGCGTCGCGGACGCGCAGATGGGAGGCGTACACGGGGATGACCCGGCCGTCGGCGCAGCGGATGCCGTAGCTGCCTTCCCAGCGGGAGAGCCGGAGGGCTTCGACGAGGCCGGTGCCGATGCCGGGGGTGTGCGGCCAGGCGGCGAGGTCGCCGAGGGGCTTGCCGGTGACCTGCTCGGCGCTGTAGCCGAAGAGTTCTTCGGCGTCCTCGTTCCAGGCGGTGATGGCGCCGGCGCGGTCGATCTGGGCGACGGCGACGCGGACGCGGGCGTCCGTGACCGGGAGGAGGGCGTCCGGGAGGACCGGGCCCGCGGAGCGGGTGCCGATGGCACGCTCGGGCAGGTCGAGCTGGAACCAGACATGTTTGTGCGTGGGGGTGTACTCGACGCCCCAGCGGGTGGCGAGGGCGGCGCACAGGAGCAGGCCCCGGCCGTTCTCCCGGTCGGGGTGGGCGAGCGTGCGGCCGCCCTGGACGGGGATCTCGCGCTCGGGGTAGTGGTCGGCGACCTCGACGCGGACTCCGTCGTCGCTGCGCAGGCACAGGACGTCGGCTGCGGTGCCGGCGTGGATGACCGCGTTCGTGACGAGTTCGCTGGTGAGGACGACGGCGTCGTCGACGACCTCGGCGTACCCCCACCCCTGGAGGGTGTCCCGGACGAAGGCGCGGGCGGTCGCGACGGACCGCCCGACGGGGTCGAAGGTGGCAGCCGCCCGCGCGGTGATCACAGAACTCCTCGTACGCGTCTCGACGCCCGGCTCCGCCATGGTCGGTCTGCCCCTCCCGCTGCCCGGTGGTCGTCTTCGCGCCACCCCACCCCCGCCGGGCGGACCGGGGCGGTTGGACAGCCGGATGCCAGGTTACTTACCTTCGCTGTCCGAGCGGATGCCGGTCACCACTGTTTCCGTCCCCCGAGGGCGGGGACGCTATGCGAAGTCGCCGAACTGTTATGGCCGGGTTCGGCTGCGGTGAAACACTGGGCAGGCTTGTGGTGACGGCCCGGGCAGTTCGGTCAACCCCTTCGGGAGGGACACGGTGGAGTCTGGCACGGCGGCGCGGCGCGGCAGCATCAGCGGCACGCGCGCGAAGGGCGGGCGGTCCCGGAGTGGTGGGACGGTGCAGGTGGACGCAGCGGCCATGGAGCGGCTGCTCGCTGCTCTGGTCTCGATGCGGGACGGGAATTTCCGCAAGCGGCTGACGGTGTCCGGCGACGGTCTGATGACGGAGATCTGCGCCGTCTTCAACGAGGTCGCCGACCGGCAGATGCATCTGACCGGCGAGTTGTCGCGGGTGCGGCGCATGGTGGGGCGCGAGGGCAAGCTGTCCGAGCGGCTCGAGGCGGGGGCCAGTGAGGGCACCTGGGCTGCGGCGATCGAGGCCGCGAACGCGTTGGTCGACGACATGACGCGGCCTGTGTCGGAGGTGGGGCGGGTCCTCTCGGCGGTGGCCGAGGGCGATCTCGACCAGCGGATGGACTTGCGTTCGGACGGGCCGGACGGGGCCGCGCGGCCGCTGCGTGGGGAGTTCCTGAAGGTCGCGCGGACCGTGAACAACCTGGTCGACCAGCTGTCGGCGTTCACGGACGAGGTGACGCGGGTCGCGCTGGAGGTCGGTACCGAGGGAAAGCTGGGCGGGCAGGCCCAGGTGCGCGGTATGTCCGGTTCGTGGAAGGATCTCACTGATTCGGTCAACACCATGGCGTACCGGCTGACGGCGCAGGTGCGTGACATTGCTCTCGTGACGACGGCGGTCGCCAAGGGCGATCTGTCGCGGAAGGTCACGGCGCATGTGGCCGGCGAGATGCTGGAGCTGAAGAACACCGTCAACACGATGGTGGATCAGCTGTCCTCGTTCTCCTCCGAGGTGACCCGTGTCGCGCGTGAGGTGGGCACCGAGGGGGAGCTGGGTGGCCAGGCCGAGGTGGCCGGGGTCGCGGGTGTCTGGAAGGACCTCACCGACTCCGTCAACACGATGGCGGGAAATCTCACCAATCAGGTGAGGGGTATCGCCGAGGTGACGACGGCGGTCGCCAACGGCGATCTGTCGCAGAAGGTCACGGTGAGCGCGCGCGGCGAGGTCGCCCAACTCGCGGACACCATCAACCAGATGACCGAGACGCTGCGGACGTTCGCCGACGAGGTGACGCGCGTGTCCGGCGAGGTCGGCGCGCAGGGTCTGCTCGGCGGGCAGGCGCAGGTGCCGGGTGCGGCGGGTACGTGGAAGGACCTGACCGATTCGGTCAACACGGTCTTCCGGAACATCACCACGCAGGTGCGGGACATCGCGCAGGTGACGACGGCGGTCGCCAACGGCGATCTGTCGCAGAAGGTCACCGTCGACGTGGCCGGCGAGATGCTGGAGCTGAAGAAGACCGTCAACACGATGGTCGACCAGCTGTCCGCGTTCGGTTCCGAGGTGACCCGGGTCGCGCGGGAGGTCGGCGTCGAGGGTCTGCTCGGCGGGCAGGCGGAGGTGCCGGGTGCGGCGGGTACGTGGAAGGACCTCACGGACTCGGTGAACACGGCGTTCCGCAACCTGACGGGTCAGGTGCGGGACATCGCGCAGGTGACGACGGCGGTCGCCAACGGCGATCTGTCGCAGAAGGTCACCGTCGACGTCGCGGGCGAGATGCTGGAGCTGAAGAACACCGTCAACACGATGGTGTCGCAGCTCTCCTCCTTCGCCGACCAGGTGACGAGGATGGCCAGGGACGTGGGCACGGAGGGCCGCCTCGGCGGTCAGGCCCGGGTCGACGGCGTCTCGGGTACGTGGAAGGAGCTCACCGACTCCGTCAACTTCATGGCCGGCAACCTGACGTCGCAGGTGCGCCAGATCGCCCAGGTGACGACGGCGGTGGCGCGTGGTGATCTGTCGCAGAAGATCGACGTGGACGCGCGCGGCGAGATCCTGGAGCTGAAGAACACCATCAACACGATGGTCGACCAGCTGTCCGCCTTCGCGGAGCAGGTGACCCGGGTGGCCCGTGAGGTGGGTACGGACGGCCGGCTCGGCGGTCAGGCGCAGGTGCCGGGCGTCGCCGGTGTGTGGCGCGATCTGACCGACTCGGTGAACGGCATGGCCGGGAACCTCACCGCCCAGGTCCGTAACATCGCGCAGGTCGCCACTGCGGTGGCGCGCGGTGACCTGTCGCAGAAGATCGACGTGGACGCGCGCGGCGAGATCCTGGAGCTGAAGAACACCCTCAACACGATGGTCGACCAGCTCTCCAGCTTCGCGGAGCAGGTGACCCGGGTGGCCCGCGAGGTGGGTACGGAGGGCATCCTGGGCGGTCAGGCCGAGGTGCAGGGGGTCTCCGGCACCTGGAAGGACCTCACCCAGTCCGTGAACTTCATGGCGAACAACCTGACCTCTCAGGTGCGCAACATCGCCGAGGTCACGACGGCGGTCGCCAAGGGCGATCTGTCGAAGAAGATCACCGTCGACGCCAAGGGCGAGATCCTGGAGCTGGTGACGACCGTCAACACGATGGTCGACCAGCTGTCGAACTTCGCGGACGAGGTGACGCGAGTCGCCCGCGAGGTGGGTACGGAAGGCATCCTCGGCGGGCAGGCGCGGGTGCGAGGCGTCACTGGCACCTGGAAGGACCTGAGCGACAACGTCAACCTGATGGCCAACAACCTGACCAGTCAGGTGCGGAACATCTCCCGGGTCTCCGCGGCCGTCGCCAACGGCGATCTGACGAAGAAGGTGACGGTCGAGGCGCGCGGCGAGGTCGCCGAGCTCGCCGACACCGTCAACACGATGGTGACGACCCTGTCGTCGTTCGCGGACGAGGTGACGCGAGTCGCCCGCGAGGTGGGTACGGAAGGCGAACTGGGCGGCCAGGCGCGGGTTCCGGGCGTCTCCGGCACGTGGAAGGACCTGACCGAGTCGGTGAACTCGATGGCGTCGAACCTGACCGGTCAGGTGCGCCAGATCGCGACGGTCACCACCGCCATCGCCAAGGGCGATCTCACCAAGAAGATCGACATCGACGCGCGCGGCGAGATCCAGGAGCTGAAGAACACCATCAACACGATGGTCGACCAGCTGTCCAACTTCGCCGAGGAGGTCACGCGTGTGGCCCGCGAGGTGGGTACGGACGGACAGCTCGGCGGCCAGGCGCGGGTCCGGGACGTCGACGGCACCTGGCGGGACCTGACCGAGTCCGTGAACGAGATGGCCGGGAACCTGACCCGGCAGGTGCGCGCGATCGCGGCCGTCGCCACCGCGGTGACCCGCGGCGACCTCAACCTGAAGATCGACGGTGTGGACGCGGCGGGCGAGATCCAGGCCCTCCAGGACAACATCAACACCATGATCGCCAACCTGCGCGACACCACCCTCGCCAACGAGGAGCAGGACTGGCTCAAGGGCAACCTGGCCCGCATCTCCGGTCTGATGCAGGGCCGGCGCGACCTGGACGACGTCGCCTCGCTCATCATGAGCGAGCTGACCCCGGTCGTCTCCGCCCAGCACGGTGCCTTCTTCGTGGCGATGCCGACCGGCTCCGCGACCGGCAGCGCCGAACTCGGCGGGCAGGGGGAGGGCGCGTACGAGCTGCGGATGCGCGGCAGTTACGGGTACTCGGCCGGGTCCATGCCCACGTCCTTCCGCCCCGGCGAGACGCTGATCGGGACGGCGGCCGAGGAGAAGCGGACGATCCAGGTCAACGTGCCGCCGGGCTATCTGAAGATCTCCTCCGGGCTCGGCGAGGCGGCACCGGCGCATGTGATCGTGCTCCCCGTCCTCTTCGAGGGGAAGGTCCTCGGGGTGATCGAGCTGGCTTCCTTCCAGCCGTTCACGCAGATCCAGCGGGACTTCCTCAACCAGCTCGCCGAGCTGATCGCGACCACCGTCAACACCATCAGCGTCAACACCAAGACCGAGGTGCTGCTCCAGCAGTCGCAGGAGCTGACCGAGCAGCTGCGGGAGCGCTCGGCCGAGCTGGAGCACCGGCAGAAGGAGCTTCAGGGCTCCAACGCCGAGCTGGAGGAGAAGGCCGAGCTGCTCGCCCGGCAGAACCGGGACATCGAGGTGAAGAACACCGAGATCGAGGAGGCCCGGCAGGTTCTGGAGGAGCGGGCCGAACAGCTCGCCGTCTCCATGCGGTACAAGTCCGAGTTCCTGGCCAACATGTCGCACGAGCTGCGCACCCCGCTCAACTCGCTGCTGATCCTGGCCAAGCTGCTCGCCGACAACGCGGACACCAACCTCTCGCCCAAGCAGGTGGAGTTCGCCGAGACGATCCACGGCGCGGGCTCCGACCTGCTCCAGCTGATCAACGACATCCTCGACCTGTCCAAGGTCGAGGCGGGCAAGATGGACGTCTCCCCGACCCGTATCGCGCTGGTGCAGCTCGTCGACTACGTCGAGGCGACGTTCCGGCCGCTCACCGCGGAGAAGGGGCTCGACTTCTCGGTCCGGGTCTCGCCCGAGCTGCCCGCCACGCTGCACACCGACGAGCAGCGGCTGCTGCAGGTGCTGCGCAACCTGCTGTCCAACGCGGTGAAGTTCACCGACACCGGCGCGGTGGAGCTGGTCATCCGGCCGGCCGGGACGGATGTGCCGCAGTCGATCCGCGAGCAGCTTCTGGAGGCCGGTTCGCTGCGCGACCCGGAGGCCGAGCTGATCGCTTTCTCGGTCACGGACACCGGCATCGGGATCGCGGCGGGCAAGATGCGGGTCATCTTCGAGGCGTTCAAGCAGGCCGACGGGACGACCAGCCGCAAGTACGGCGGTACGGGTCTGGGGCTCTCCATCAGCCGCGAGATCGCGCGGCTGCTCGGCGGTGAGATCTACGCGGCGAGCGAGCCGGGCCGCGGCTCGACGTTCACCCTCTATCTGCCGCTGAGCCCGAGCGAGCTGCCGCCGCACGGGTACGGGCAGGGGGAGCCGGGTGCGATGGACCCGCAGTCGGGTCTGGAGGCCGGTCCGGACGACGTGACCGCGCACTACGCTCCCGCCCCCCTGGCGGCCGATCTGCGCTCCGGCGCGGGCGCGCTGTTCCGGCACCGCCGCAAGACGTCGCAGGCCGGGGTGGACGCGCGGGCGGCGCTGCCGGGCCAGCCAGGCCGGACCGGTCAGACCGAGCAGACGGCGGCCGACGACCGGGCGGATGCCGAGCCGCGCCGTACGTTCTCCTTCGGCGGCGAGAAGGTGCTGATCGTCGACGACGACATCCGCAACGTCTTCGCGCTCACCAGCGTCCTGGAGCAGCACGGTCTGGCGGTGCTGTACGCCGAGAACGGCCGGGAGGGCATCGAGGTCCTGGAGCAGCACGACGATGTGACGGTTGTTCTGATGGACATCATGATGCCCGAGATGGACGGATACGCGACGACGACCGCGATCCGGCGGATGCCGCAGTTCGCCGGGCTGCCGATCATCGCGCTCACGGCGAAGGCGATGAAGGGCGACCGGGAGAAGGCCATCGAGTCGGGCGCCTCCGACTACGTCACCAAGCCCGTCGACCCCGATCACCTGCTCTCCGTGATGGAAGAGTGGATGCGCGGAAACGGAACCGGAGGTTGTTGACGGACTGTCGCCGAGGGCGTGTGAGAGCGCGATATTCGGGGAACCTTCTGGTCTCTCACCGCGTTTCTGCTACGTGCACAGTGACATCGCGGTGACAGGGTGTGGCGACAGGCGGGGTGCGGCTACCATGACCGGCACAAGGACGGACGGCGCATGGGAGTCGTCTTCTGGGGCGGCGCCCGGTGCTTCCCCCGGCTCGGCGAGTCGGGGAGAGCCGATGCCGGGGCGAGGAGGACGGGGCATGGTGCAGAAGGCCAAGATCCTCCTGGTCGATGACCGGCCGGAGAATCTGCTGGCGCTGGAGGCCATTCTCTCCGCGCTCGATCAGACGCTGGTGCGGGCATCGTCCGGGGAGGAAGCGCTCAAGGCGCTGCTGACCGACGACTTCGCGGTCATTCTGCTGGATGTCCAGATGCCTGGAATGGATGGATTCGAGACCGCCGCGCACATCAAGCGGCGCGAGCGGACCCGGGACATCCCGATCATCTTCCTCACCGCGATCAACCACGGTCCGCACCACACCTTCCGTGGTTACGCCGCAGGTGCGGTCGACTACATCTCGAAGCCCTTCGACCCGTGGGTGCTGCGCGCCAAGGTCTCGGTCTTCGTCGAGCTGTACATGAAGAACTGTCAGCTGCGCGAGCAGGCCGCGCTGCTCCGGCTCCAGCTCGAGGGTGGCCACGGCGGCCACGCCAAGGAGTCGGCCGGACTGCTCGCCGAGCTCTCCGCCCGCCTCGCCGCGGTGGAGGAGCAGGCCGAGGCGCTGTCCAAGCAGCTCGACGACGACTCGGCCGACGCCGCGGCCGTCGCCACCGCCGCCCATCTGGAGCGCAAGCTCACCGGGCTGCGGCGGGCCCTCGACGCCCTGGAGCCGGGCACCAGCGGTCCGCCCGTACTCCCCTCGCAGAGCTGACATATCGTCATCGATCGGGCGCCCGCGGTGAATGGGCGTCAGTTTCGTGCCCCGGTAAGCACGACACGAACGGGTGAGCCCGGACGCGCACGTGTCCGACGCCGCTCACACCGGTAACCTCAGCATCATGGCCTCACGTACGTCCGGCAAAGGTTCCCAGGGCACGGCGGGCACCGCGAAGCCGCGCGCCGGCCGTACGTCGGGCGCCGCGAAGAAGGCGGCGTCCGCGAAGTCGCCCGCCAAGCCCGCCGCGAAGAAGACCGCGGCCAAGAAGGCCGCGCCCGCGAAGCGCGCTCCCGCCAAGAAGACCGCGGCGAAGAAGGCCGCGCCCAGGCCCGCGCCGTCCCCGACCGGGGGCGTCTACCGGCTGGCCCGTGGTCTGTGGCTCGGCCTCGCGCACGGTGTCGGGGCGATGTTCCGGGGGATAGGGCGCGGAGCGAAGGGTCTCGACCCGGCGCACCGCAAGGACGGCATGGCGCTGCTGCTGCTCGGTGTCGCGCTGATCGTCGCCGCCGGGACCTGGTCCAATCTGCGCGGCCCCGTCGGCGACCTCGTGGAGATGCTCGTCACCGGCGCCTTCGGCCGCCTCGACCTGCTCGTACCGCTGCTGCTGGGTGCCATCGGCATCCGGCTGATCCTCTACCCGGAGAAGCCCGAGGCCAACGGCCGGGTCGTCATCGGCCTCTCCGCCCTCGTCATCGGCGTGCTCGGGCAGGTCCACATCGCCTGCGGCTCCCCGGGACGCGGCGAGGGCACCAAGGCCATGCAGGACGCCGGCGGGCTCATCGGCTGGGCCGCGTCCAAGCCGCTCGTCTTCACGATGGGCGAGGTCCTCGCCGTACCCCTGCTGGTGCTGCTCACGATCTTCGGGCTCCTCGTCGTCACGGCCACCCCCGTCAACGCCATCCCGCAGCGGCTGCGCACCCTCGGCGCCAAGCTCGGCCTCGTCGAGCCCGCGTACGACCCCGAGGCCGCCGAGGAGGGGTACGAGGAGGACTGGCGCGAGGCCACCGCACAGCCCGCCGCCCGCTCCCGGCGCGGGACCCCCGGACCCGCCCAGGTGTACGACGTCGACCGGGCCGAGGAGGAGGCGCTCACCCGGCGCAGCCGCCCGCGCCGCCCCTCGGTGCAGCCCGCCTTCGACCGGCCCATGGACGCGGTGGACGTCGCCGCGGCGGCGGCCGCCGCCCTGGACGGCGCCGTGCTCAACGGGATGCCGCCCTCCCCGCTGGTCGCCGATCTGACCCGGGACGTCACCGCCGAGCGGGCCGCCGCCCTGGCCGCGGCCGCCGCGGCGGCCGCCGAAGCCGGCGAGGCGCCGCCCGCCGCCCCGCTGCCGACCGCCCGCGGCGAGAAGGCCGGGCGCATCCCCGGAGCCGTACCGGATCTGACCAAGCCGGCCCCCGAGCACAGCGAGCTGCCGCCGCGCGCGGAGCAGCTGCAGCTCTCCGGGGACATCACGTACGCCCTGCCCTCGCTCGACCTGCTGGAGCGCGGCGGCCCGGGCAAGACGCGCAGCGCGGCGAACGACGCGGTCGTGGACGCGCTCTCCAACGTCTTCACCGAGTTCAAGGTCGACGCGGCCGTCACCGGCTTCACCCGCGGGCCGACGGTCACGCGATACGAGGTCGAGCTCGGCCCGGCCGTGAAGGTCGAGAAGATCACGGCCCTGACGAAGAACATCGCGTACGCCGTGGCCTCCCCGGACGTGCGGATCATCTCGCCGATCCCCGGCAAGTCCGCGGTCGGTATCGAGATCCCGAACTCCGACCGCGAGATGGTCAACCTCGGCGACGTGCTGCGGCTGGCCGCCGCGGCCGAGGACGACCACCCGATGCTGGTCGCGCTCGGCAAGAACGTCGAGGGCGGCTACGAGATGGCCAACCTGGCGAAGATGCCGCACGTCCTGGTCGCCGGCGCCACGGGCTCCGGAAAGTCCTCGTGCATCAACTGCCTGATCACGTCGATCATGATAAGAGCGACCCCCGAGGACGTCCGGATGGTGCTCGTCGACCCCAAGCGGGTCGAGCTCACCGCGTACGAGGGCATCCCGCACCTGATCACGCCGATCATCACCAACCCGAAGCGGGCCGCCGAGGCCCTGCAGTGGGTCGTGCGCGAGATGGACCTGCGCTACGACGACCTGGCGGCCTTCGGCTTCCGGCACATCGACGACTTCAACGAGGCCATCCGCAACGGCAAGGTCAAGCTGCCCGAGGGCAGCGAGCGCGAGCTCAAGACCTATCCGTACCTGCTGGTGATCGTGGACGAGCTGGCCGACCTGATGATGGTCGCGCCGCGGGACGTCGAGGACGCCATCGTCCGCATCACCCAGTTGGCCCGCGCCGCCGGCATTCATCTGGTGCTCGCCACCCAGCGGCCATCGGTGGACGTCGTCACCGGTCTGATCAAGGCGAACGTGCCCTCGCGGCTCGCTTTTGCGACCTCCTCGCTCGCCGACAGCCGGGTCATCCTCGACCAGCCCGGAGCCGAGAAGCTCATCGGAAAGGGTGACGGTCTGTTCCTGCCGATGGGCGCGAACAAGCCCGTCCGCATGCAGGGCGCCTTCGTCACCGAGGCCGAGGTCGCGGCCGTCGTCCAGCACTGCAAGGACCAGATGGCGCCGGTCTTCCGGGACGACGTCACCGTCGGAACCAAGCAGAAGAAGGAGATCGACGAGGAGATCGGCGACGACCTCGACCTGCTGTGCCAGGCCGCGGAGCTGGTCGTCTCGACCCAGTTCGGCTCGACCTCGATGCTCCAGCGCAAGCTGCGCGTCGGGTTCGCCAAGGCCGGTCGCCTGATGGACCTGATGGAGTCGCGGAACATCGTCGGGCCGAGCGAGGGGTCCAAGGCGCGCGACGTGCTCGTCAAGCCGGATGAGCTGGACGGGGTACTGGCCGTCATCCGCGGGGAATCGGAAGCGTGAACCGCGAGGCATCGGAGGCGTGAACCGCGGGGCATCGGAGGCGTGACCGCTGGGCATCAGGTGTGGTCCGCGGGGAAGCCTTCCCATAACGAGACCGGGTCGAGACTCACCCGTAAGGGAACGGGGGCAACCGTTTCCCTTGGGCGTACGTCAAGTTGGAGGGAGGGACAGAAGGATGTCCCAGCCTCATGGCGTACAAACAGCTCCGCCCGGTTGCCCCACCCTTTCGTACCACCCATAGACTGAACGTCCAGCAGGTGGTTACACGCTCGAAAGGCGCTCTCGTGTCCATCGGCAACTCCCCCGAATCCCCCGAAGACGACCGGAACTTCCCGGCAGACGACCGGGATTCGATCGGTCGTGCTCTCCAGCAGGCCCGGATCGCCGCCGGTCTCACCGTCGACGAGGTCAGTGCCTCCACGCGGGTCCGCATCCCGATCGTTCACGCGATCGAGGAGGACGACTTCTCGCGCTGCGGTGGCGATGTCTACGCCCGCGGGCACATCCGTACGCTCGCGCGTGCCGTGGGACTCGATCCCGCGTCGCTGATCGAGCAGTACGACGCCGATCACGGCGGTCGGCCCGCGCCCACGCCCGCCGCACCCCTCTTCGAGGCGGAACGTATCCGCCCCGAGCCGCGTCGGCCCAACTGGACCGCCGCCATGGTGGCCGCGATCGTCGCGGTCGTCGGCTTCGTCGGCTTCACGATGTTCAACGGGACCGACGCGACGACCACCGGCGGCGCCGTGGCCGAGGGCCCGGCCCCCGAGAAGAAGACCACCACCCCCACCTCGAAGCCGACCAAGACCACCAAGCCGGCGCCCACCAACAGCGCCATCGCCGCCGTCCCGAAGGACAAGGTCACGGTCAAGCTGACCGCGATCGACGACAAGAGCTGGATCTCCGCCAAGGCGAGCGACGGAAAGCTGCTCTTCGACGGCCTCCTCCTCGAGGGCGAGTCCAAGACCTTCCAGGACGACGAGCGCGTCGACCTGATCCTCGGCAACGCCGGCCCGATCGAGCTCTACGTCAACGGCAAGAAGATCCAGGACAAGTTCGAGTCCGGTGCCGTGGAGCGGCTCTCCTACGCCAAGGGCGACCCCGAGGCCGGCTGAGCCGTACACCGGGCCACCACGGCCTGCACACCGGGCCACCACCCGGTTACACGCCGACCGTCGCGCAGGTGAACCCTGCGCGGCGGGGGTACGGCCAGGACGAAGTAGTCTTGAGTCCATGCCCGAACGCCGTACCGTCGCCCTTGTCACTCTTGGCTGCGCCCGTAACGAGGTGGACTCGGAGGAGCTCGCAGGCCGCTTGGCAGCGGACGGCTGGGAGCTCGTCGAGAACGCCGCGGACGCCGATGTCGCCGTCGTCAACACCTGCGGATTCGTCGAAGCCGCCAAGAAGGACTCCGTCGACGCCCTCCTCGAAGCCAATGATCTGAAGGATCACGGCAAGACCCAGGCCGTCGTCGCGGTCGGCTGCATGGCCGAGCGGTACGGCAAGGAGCTCGCCGACGCCCTGCCCGAAGCCGACGGCGTGCTCGGCTTCGACGACTACGCCGACATCTCCGGGCGGCTCCAGACCATCCTCAGCGGTGGCAGCGTGGAGGCCCACACCCCGCGCGACCGGCGCAAGCTGCTCCCGCTGTCCCCGGTGGAGCGGCAGCAGGCCGCCGCCGAGGTCGCCCTTCCGGGCCACGGCGCCGTCGAGGCGCCCGAGAACGTGCCGGCCGACCTTCCCGACGGGCTCGCCCCGGCCTCCGGCCCGCGCGCCCCGCTGCGCCGCCGGCTGGACCGCAGCCCCGTCGCCTCGGTGAAGCTCGCCTCCGGCTGCGACCGCCGCTGCTCCTTCTGCGCCATCCCGTCCTTCCGCGGCTCCTTCGTCTCGCGGCGGCCCTCCGACGTCCTGAACGAGACGCGCTGGCTCGCCGAGCAGGGGGTGAAGGAGATCATGCTGGTCTCCGAGAACAACACCTCCTACGGCAAGGACCTGGGCGACATCCGCCTCCTGGAGAGCCTGCTGCCCGACCTCGCGGCCGTCGACGGCATCGAGCGGGTCCGCGTCAGCTACCTCCAGCCCGCCGAGATGCGGCCGGGCCTCATCGACGTCCTCACGTCGACCGAGAAGGTCGCCCCGTACTTCGACCTGTCCTTCCAGCACAGCGCCCCGGACGTGCTGCGGGCCATGCGCCGCTTCGGCGACACGGACCGCTTCCTGGAGCTCCTGGACACGATCCGGGGGAAGGCCCCGACGGCCGGCGCCCGGTCCAACTTCATCGTCGGCTTCCCCGGCGAGACCGAGGCGGACTTCGCCGAGCTGGAACGCTTCATCACCCACGCGCGGCTCGACGCCATCGGCGTCTTCGGCTACTCCGACGAGGACGGCACGGAAGCCGCCACCTACGAGCACAAGCTCGACCAGGAGGTCGTCGACGAGCGGCTCGCCCACCTCTCGCGGCTCGCCGAGGAGCTCACCGCCCAGCGTGCGCAGGAGCGGATCGGAGAGACCCTGGAAGTACTCGTCGAATCCATCGACGACGAGGACGGCGTGATCGGCCGGGCGGCCCACCAGGCGCCCGAGACCGACGGCCAGGTCGTCATCACGGACTCCGAGGCGAGCCGCGACCTCGTTCCCGGCCGTATGGTCGTGGCCAAGGTCGTGGGAACGGAAGGCGTCGACCTGGTGGCCGAGTGTCTTTTCGAGGAGGCGGGCAGATGACCGGAGTGCCGGCATCCGCGACGGGCGGGACCGGTAGGCCCGCGCCCGGCGGCAAGCTGGGCACTGCGGCCGTCAATCAGGCCAGCCTCTGGAACATCGCGAACATCCTCACCATGATCCGCCTGGTGCTCGTGCCCGGCTTCGTGGTGCTGCTGCTCCAGGACGGCGGGCACGACCCGGTCTGGCGCGCGTGGGCATGGGCCGCCTTCGCCGTCGCCATGATCACGGACGTCTTCGACGGCCATCTGGCACGGGCGTACAACCTGGTCACGGACTTCGGGAAGATCGCCGACCCGATCGCCGACAAGGCGATCATGGCGGCCGGACTGATCTGTCTGTCGTCGCTCGGGGACCTGCCCTGGTGGGTGACGGCCGTGATCCTCGCGCGTGAGCTGGGCATCACGCTGATGCGGTTCTGGGTGATCCGGCACGGGGTGATTCCGGCCAGCCGCGGCGGCAAGGTGAAGACGCTTGCGCAGGGCACGGCGGTCGGCATGTATGTGCTGGTGCTCACCGGTCCACTCGCCACGTTGCGCTTCTGGGTGATGGCGGTCGCCGTCGTGCTGACGGTCGTCACCGCTCTGGACTATGTGCGAGAGGCGATCGTCCTGCGACGCAGGGGGTTGGCGGCGGAGCGGGCCGCGAAGGCCGACGGGCCCGGCGGATCCGGTGAACCCGGCGGGTCCGGTGGGTCCGGCGGGGAGTCCGTTCCGGGGCCCGCGGCGGGGCCGGAAGGCCGGGCACCCGAGACGGGAGGGGCGTCCGGGGCGTCCGCGAAGGGGCCGGCGGCGGGGTCGGCGCGATGAAGGAAGCCGCCCGGGTTCTGGAGCTGCTCGCGGAGCGTGGTCACACCGTGGCCGCCGCGGAGTCCCTCACGGGCGGTCTGGTGGCCGCGGAGCTCACTGCGGTACCTGGAGCATCGAAAAGCTTCCGCGGGTCCGTCACGGCGTATGCCACGACCCTCAAGCACGAAATCCTGGGGGTCGACGAGACCCTTCTGGGGGAGCGCGGCGCCGTCGATCCCGAGGTCGCGCTGCAGATGGCGGCGGGTGCACGCCTGCGCCTGGGTGCCGACTGGGGGGTCGCGACGACCGGCGTCGCCGGGCCCGAACCCCAGGACGGACAGCCCGTCGGGACGGTGTACGTGGCCGTGGCGGGACCCGTGGGGGCCGGGAAAGTGGCCGCATTGCGGTTGAACGGCGGCCGTGCGGAAATCCGTAGAGAGAGTGTACGGAGCGTGCTGGAGCTGCTCGTCGACGAACTCTCGGGAAATGAGCGGGCACAGGATACGGAACAGAACGGGGGGAATTGATGTTTGCAGCCCTGAGTGAACACGACATCGCTCCCCGCACGGCCGCAGCGCGAGGCGGTACGGTGGGGCGTGAAGGATGCGGCTACGCGGTCCGAGGAGGGAGCCACCGATGATTCTGCTCCGTCGCCTGCTGGGTGACGTGCTGCGTCGGCAGCGCCAGCGCCAGGGCCGTACTCTGCGCGAAGTCTCCTCGTCCGCCCGAGTTTCGCTCGGCTATCTCTCCGAGGTGGAGCGGGGGCAGAAGGAGGCTTCCTCCGAGCTGCTCTCCGCGATCTGCGACGCGCTTGACGTACGGATGTCCGAGCTCATGCGCGAAGTGAGCGACGAGCTGTCGCTGGCCGAACTGGCCGAGTCGGCAGCGGCGAGCGAACCGGTGCCCGCACCGGTACGCCCGAGGCTCAATTCGGTGTCGGTGACGTCGGTGGCAGGTGTGCCCACCGAGCGGGTGACCATCAAGGCGCCCGCGGAAGCGGTCGACGTCGTCGCTGCCTGAACCGAAGTGGGCGAAAGCCCCGGGTGGTGTCCAGTACGGGCACCGGCCGGGGCTTTCGTCGTCTCTGTGCCGGGTCCGGTCCGTGTGGGAGCCCGGGCCAGTTCGTCCGAGATGCCCGGCTTTGTGGGTTCGTGCCATGGTGGGGAGGAACGTACGACTGGTTGGAGATTCCGCATGTCTGTCGTGAAGAGCTCCCTGTCCGACGCCGACCTCAAGACGGTCGGCGGCGCCCTGCAGGGCGCGCTCGTCGACCTGGTCGATCTCGCCCTGGTCGCCAAGCAGGTGCACTGGAACGTGGTCGGACCCCGCTTCCGCTCCGTCCATCTGCAGCTCGACGAGGTCGTGGTCACCGCGCGTCAGCACTCCGATGTCGTGGCCGAGCGCGCATCGGCGATCGGCGTGACCCCGGACGGGCGATCCGCGACGGTCGCGTCGACGAGCGCGATCGGCACCGTGCCCGTACCCGACGGGTGGATCAAGGACGGGGACGCCGTGCGGATCCTGGTCGAGTCGCTCGGCGCGGTGATCGTACGGATGAGGGAGCGCATCGAGGTGACGGGCGGGCCCGATCCGGTCAGCCAGGACGTGCTCATCGGTCTGACGGCCGACCTCGAGAAGCATGCGTGGATGTTCCAAGCAGAGAGCGCCTAGGCGTGGCGCGGGTGCATCGCGCACCGTATTTCCGGTGCTCGCCGTGCTTGTCGTGTTCGGCGTGCGCCGGTTCTGCCTCCGGTGCGCCCTCCCACCGCGTGATACGCCCGGTCTAGCGTCGACCGGAGGAGGCGGCCATGGTACGGCGACGGGTTCCGCTGGTGACGCTCGCGTGGATCGCGGGCGGGCTGGCGGCCGGCGGGCTGTGGTGGTGGGCGGTGCTGCGACTGGTGCTGGTCCCGGAGCAGTCGGGGCTGGTGGAGGGGGCGGTCGCGGCCGGTGGCTGGGGGCTGAGTCTGCTGCCGGTGCACGTGACGGCGTCCGCCACCGTGGGCGGTCGGGCGCGTGTCGGCCGGGCCGTGGAGGGCAAGGGGGGCGCACAGGTCACCACGGCATCGCGACCCCGCCGTTGGGGCGGAGGATCTGACCCGTCGTGAACGACGCAGCGTCGGAGGCGAGGTGGAGGACCGCGTGTGCGATGTCCTCCGGCTCGCCCACCCGGCCCAGGGGGGAGTGCCGGACCATGGCCGCCTCCGCCTGCTGCTGCGCCGCGGGCTCGTGACGGTCGGTCATGGGGGTGCGGATCCAGCCCGGGGCGACCGCGTTGACCCGGATGCCGTGCGGTCCGACCTCGGTGGCCAGGGTCTTGGTCAGCTGCACGACGGCGGCCTTGGTGACGCTGTAGCAGAGCAGGCCCGGACTCGCGGTGTCCATTGCGCCCGAGGCCATCGTGACGATGGAGCCGCGGGTGCCGGTCGCGATCATCGAGCGGGCCGCCTCCTGGCAGGCGTAGAGGACCCCTTTGAAGTTGACCGCGAGAACGCGGTCCAGGTCCTCGTCCCGGGTGTCCAGAACCGTGCTCGTGTGCATGATTCCGGCGACGGCCGCCATCGCGTGCAGCGGGCCCGCGCTCGCGACGGCGGCGGCGAGGGCGGCGCGGTCGGTGACGTCGAGGGTGTGGGTGTGCGCGGTGCCGCCCCGTTCCTCGACGAGTTCCGCGGTCCCGCGGAGGCCAGGTTCGTCGAGATCCGCGCAGTGGACGGTGGCGCCCGCCTCAGCGAGGAGCGCGGCGGTCGCGCGGCCGATCCCGCTCGCGGCGCCGGTGACGAACGCGGTGCGGCCGGTGAGGTCGTACGCCGTGAGGGCCATGACCGGACCGTACGACCGTATCTGACGGTCCGTCAATTGGCGGGGGAGGATTGGTCGGTGGGGCCACCTGAGGGGCCCTTCTGGCAGCCGGGGCACCAGTAGGAGACGCGCTCGCCGAGCTCGGCCCTTTTGATGGGGGCGCCGCAGCGCAGACAGGGGTGGTTCCTGCGGCCGTAGACGTAGAGAGGTTGCCCGGGATGCCGGGTCGTGGTCGTGCGGCGTTCGGGGCGGTCCTTGTTCGCGTCGAGGAGGCGGTGGGCGGTGGCGACGAGCCGCTCGGGGACGCCGGGCGGGAGCTCGCCGACCGGGAGCCACGGGGTGACAGCGGCGAGGAAGGCCAGCTCCGATTTGTAGACATTGCCGATGCCCGCGAGATTTCGCTGGTCCAGGAGCGCCTCGCCGAGAGGGCGGGCCGGATCGGCGGTGAGCCTGCGGACGGCCTCCGCCGGGTCCCAGTCCGGACCCAGCAGGTCCGGACCGAGGTGGCCCACGGCGTCGTGCTCGTCGGCGGTGCGGATCAGTTCGAGGACGGGCAGGCGGTAGCCGACGGCGGTCTGCTCCTCGTTGCCCAGGATCGCCCGGATCTGGTGGGCGGGGCCGCCCCGCCAGCGCTCACCGGTGGCGTACACCTGCCACGCGCCCTCCATCCGTAGATGCGAGTGGAGGGTCAGGCCGCCGTCGAAACGGGTGAGCAGGTGCTTGCCGCGTGGGGTCACGTCCAGGACCGTGCGGCCGGTCAGATCGGCCGTGGCGAATCGGGGCACGCGCAGATCCGACCGGGTCACGACGCGTCCGGCGAGCGCGGCGTGCAGGCGACGGGTGACCTGCCAGACGGTGTCTCCTTCGGGCATGGCATCCATGATGCGGGACCGGGCGGGAGCACGGGGGCGGGGCGGTGGACCGCCGGGTGGGGTGCGGGACGGGGTGATGGCGCGGGACGGGACGGGGCGGGGTACGGGGCGGCGTGATGGCGCCGGGGCGGGCGCGGGTGCTACGGGCGGAGGCGGAGTCCTCTGGGGGTGGCGTGGAAGCCGGCGGCCTCCAGCGAGCGGGCGAGCGGGGAGGTGAGGGCCGCGGCCCCGTTGACCCGCTCCACCGTGACCGTGCCCAGGGATCCCGCGAGGGCGGCCGCGGCCAGCGACTCGGCCGCGGCTCTCAGCGCCGGGTCGTCCGGGTCGGCCGGCCAGGACAGCAGGGTCTTCCCGCCGCGCTCCATGTAGAGCGTCAGCTCCCCGTCGACCAGGACGACCATCGAGCCGGCCTTGCGACCGGGCTTGTGCCCCGCGCCGGTCGGCGGCTCGGGCCAGGGCAGCGCCGCCCCGTACGCGTTGGCCGGGTCGGCCGCCGCCAGGACCACCGCGCGCGGGCCCGCGCCCGCCTCCACGCCGCGGTCCCGGGCGGTCGCCGCCGCGCGCAGCCGGTCGACGGCTCCGTCCATCGCGAACTGGGCGGCGCCCAGCCCCTCCACCACGTAGCCGCGGCGGGCCTGCCCGCTGTCCTCGAAGGCGGACAGGATCCGGTACGTGGCCGAGAAGCCGCCCTCGACGCCTTCGGCGGCCACCGCGCCCCGGGTGACCACGCCGTGCCGGTCCAGCAGCGTGCGGGCCAGGGCGTGGGCGCGGTGGGTCGGCTCGGGCTCGGCGGGCGGCAGCAGCGACCAGCGGCCGCTGACGGTGGGAGGTCCGGTCCGTGAGGCGGGCCGGGCGGCCGCGGTGAGCGCGCCGTAACGGCCGCGCGGGACCGTGCGCTTGGCGCGGTGGGCCGTGGACCCCGCCGTACGGCCCGAGCCCAGGAGCGAGCGCAGCGGGGCGAGGGTGTCGTTGGTGAGCCGCCCCGACCAGGCCAGATCCCACACCGCGTCGGCGAGTTGGGGATCGGTGGCGTCCGGGTGGGTGGTGGCCCGCACCTGGTCGGCGATCTGACGGAAGAACAGGCCGTATCCGCCGGTCAGGGCGGTCAGCACCGACTCGTGGAGCGCCGTGGTCTCCAGCGGATGCGGGGGCGGCAGCAGCAGGGGCGCCGCGTCGGCGAGGTAGAGGGAGATCCAGCCGTCCTTGCCGGGCAGGGCGCCGGCGCCGGCCCAGACGACCTCGCCGGTCGTGGTCAGCTCGTCGAGCAGGGCGGGGGAGTAGTCCCTGACCCGGGACGGCAGGATCAGCTTCTCCAGGGCCGAGGCCGGTACGGGCGCGCCCTGCAACTGCTCCACGGCACGGGCCAGTCCGTCGATCCCGCGCAGGCTGTTGCTCCCGAGGTGCTGCCATTGCGGCAGGAACGTGGCGAGCGCGGCCGGCGGTACGGGCTCCAATTCGTGTCGCAGCGCGGCGAGCGAGCGGCGGCGCAGGCGGCGCAGCACGGCGGCATCGCACCACTCCTGGCCGATGCCCGAGGGATGGAACTCGCCCTGGACGACCCGGCCGGCGGCGGCGAGGCGCTGAAGGGCGCCGTCGGTGACGGCCGGGCCGAGGCCGAAGCGGGCGGCGGCCGCGGAGGAGGTGAACGGGCCGTGCGTGCGCGCGTGGCGGGCCAGAAGATCGCCCAGGGGGTCCTTGACCGGCTCCGTGAACGCCTCCGGAACCCCTACCGGGAGGGCGGTGCCGAGCGCGTCCCGTAGCCGGCCCGCGTCCTCGATCGCCGCCCAGTGCTCGGCGCCGCCGATCCGGACCCGGATGGCCCGTCGTGCGGCTCCCAGCTCGTGGACCCATGCGGGCTCGCCGCCGCGCTCGGTCAACTCCGTCTCGGTGAGCGGGCCGAGCACCCGCAGCGCGTCGGCGACGCCCTCCACGTCCTTGATCCGGCGGTCCTCCGTGAGCCACTGGAGCTCCCGCTCCAGCTCGGTCAGCACCTCCGCGTCCAGCAGCTCGCGCAGCTCCGCCTGGCCGAGCAGCTCGGCCAGGAGGCGGGAGTCCAACGAGAGGGCGGCGGCCCGCCGCTCGGCGAGCGGGGAGTCGCCCTCGTACAGGAACTGGGCGACATAGCCGAAGAGCAGGGAGCGGGCGAAGGGGGACGGCTCGGGGGTGGTCACCTCGACCAGGCGGACCCGGCGGGACTCGATGTCGCCCATCAGCTCTTGGAGCCCGGGGACGTCGAAGACGTCCTGGAGGCATTCGCGGACGGCTTCCAGAACGATCGGGAACGAACCGAACTCGCTTGCCACCTGGAGCAGTTGGGCGGCCCGCTGGCGCTGCTGCCAGAGCGGGGTGCGCTTGCCCGGATTGCGCTTGGGCAGCAGCAGGGCCCGCGCGGCGCACTCGCGGAAGCGGGACGCGAACAGGGCCGAGCCGCCGACCTGGTCGGTGACGATCTGCCCGATCTCGCCCTTGTCGAAGAGGGCGTCCGCCGCACCGATCGGGGCCTGGTCGGAGTCGTACGTCGTGTCGAAGTGCCGGTCAGGGCTCACCGGCTCCTGGTCGAGGAGGTCCAGTCCCATCAGGTCGGCGTCCGGCAGCCGCAGCACGATCCCGTCGTCCGCGTGCATGACCTGGGCGTCCATGCCGTAGCGCTCGGCGAGCCGGGCGCCCAGGGCCAGCGCCCACGGGGCGTGCACCTGGGCGCCGAAGGGGGAGTGGATGACGACCCGCCAGTCGCCGAGCTCGTCCCGGAACCGCTCCACCAGGATCGTGCGGTCGTCCGGCACATGACCGCAGGCCTGGCGCTGCTCGTCCAGATACGCCAGGACGTTGTCGGCGGCCCAGGCGTCCAGGCCCGCGGCGACCAGCCGCAGCCGCGCGTCCTCGGTCTCCAGCGAACCGACCTCGCGGAGGAACGCGCCCACCGCACGACCCAGTTCGAGCGGGCGGCCCAGCTGGTCGCCCTTCCAGAACGGCAGCCGGCCCGGCACGCCCGGAGCGGGGGAGACCAGGACCCGGTCCCGGGTGATGTCCTCGATCCGCCAGGACGTCGTGCCCAGCGTGAAGACGTCGCCGACCCGGGACTCGTACACCATCTCCTCGTCCAGCTCGCCGACTCGGCCACCGCCCTTCTTGGGGTCGGCGCCCGCGAGGAAGACCCCGAAGAGGCCGCGGTCGGGGATCGTGCCGCCCGAGGTGACGGCGAGCCGCTGTGCGCCCGGGCGGCCGGTGACCGTCCCCGTGACCCGGTCCCAGACGACGCGTGGGCGCAGCTCGGCGAACGCGTCCGAGGGGTAGCGGCCGGCCAGCATGTCCAGGACCGCGGTGAACGCGGACTCGGGCAGCGAGGCGAACGGCGCGGCCCGCCGGACCGTCGCCAGCAGGTCGTCCACCTGCCAGGTGTCCAGGGCGACCATCGCGACCAGCTGTTGCGCGAGCACGTCCAGCGGGTTCGCCGGGATGCGCATCGACTCGATCGAGCCGCTGCGCATCCGCTCGGTGACCACGGCCGCCTGGACCAGGTCGCCGCGGTACTTGGGGAACACCACGCCTGTGGAGACGGCGCCGACCTGGTGCCCGGCACGGCCCACCCGCTGGAGACCGGACGCGACCGACGGCGGCGACTCGACCTGCACGACCAGGTCCACCGCGCCCATGTCGATGCCCAGCTCCAGGCTGGAGGTGGCCACCACGGCGGGCAGCCGGCCCGCCTTGAGGTCCTCCTCGACCTGGGCGCGCTGCTCCTTGGACACCGAGCCGTGGTGGGCGCGGGCGAGCAGCGCGGGGGTGCCCTGCGCGGCACCGGACTGGGCCATGATCTCGGCGGGCGGGGAGGTGTCGGGGAGTGCCTCGCCGGTGGCACGCTCGTACGCGATCTCGTTGAGGCGGTTGCACAGTCGCTCGGCGAGCCGGCGCGAGTTGGCGAACACGATGGTGGAGCGGTGGGCCTGGACCAGGTCGGCGATCCGCTCCTCGACATGGGGCCAGATCGACGGCTTGTCCCCGCCGTCCGTCCCCTCGGAGGCCGGGGAGCCTCCCAGCTCGCCCATGTCCTCGACCGGGACGACCACCGACAGGTCGAACTCCTTGCCGGACGGCGGCTGGACGATCTCCACCTTGCGCTGCGGGGAGAGATAGCGGGCCACCTCGTCGACCGGGCGGACCGTCGCCGAGAGGCCGATACGACGGGCCGGGCGGGGCAGGAGCTCGTCGAGCCGCTCCAGGGACAGCGCGAGATGGGCGCCGCGCTTGGTCCCGGCGACCGCGTGGACCTCGTCCAGGATCACCGTCTCGATCCCGGACAGCGCCTCGCGCGTGGCGGAGGTCAGCATCAGGAACAGCGATTCGGGGGTCGTGATCAGGATGTCCGGCGGCTTCGTGGCCAGCCCGCGGCGCTCGGCGGGCGGGGTGTCGCCGGAGCGGATGCCGACCCGTACGTCCGGCTCCGGGAGACCGAGCCGGACCGACTCCTGGCGGATACCGGTCAGTGGGGAGCGCAGATTGCGCTCGACGTCGACGGCGAGCGCCTTCAGCGGGGAGACGTACAGCACCCGGCAGCGCTTCTTCGGCTCCGCGGGTGGCGGGGTGGAGGCCAGCTGGTCCAGGGAGGCGAGGAAGGCGGCCAGGGTCTTGCCGGAACCGGTCGGCGCGACCACCAGCACGTCCGAACCCGCGCCGATGGCCTGCCAGGCACCCTCCTGCGCCGAGGTGGGCGCGTGGAAGGCCCCGGTGAACCAGCCGCGGGTCGCGGGGGAGAAGGAGTCGAGCGCAGACCTGACCATGCCACCCATCGTGCACCCCGCCACTGACAACCGCCGGGACCTGGGGAAACCCGCACGATGGCGGAGCGGGCGGTGGCGCAGAATGGAGACATGGCGAGTGGGGAGCGGGCGCGGTACTGGCAGTATCCGGAGCTGCCCGGAGTCGACCTGCTGCACGCCCACTACGTCCGCAAGGCCTTCGCCCGGCACACCCACGAGACCTTCGTCTTCGCGGCCATCACGGAAGGTGTCGAGGCCTTCCACTACCGCGACGAACTCGTGCAGGCGGGGCCCGGGCAGATCGCCCTGGTCAACCCCGACACCCCGCACACCGGGCAGGCGGGCGTCCCCGAGGGCTGGACCTACCGCACGATCTACCCGGACGCGGAGCTGATCCGGTCGATCGCGGCCGACACGACCGCACTGCGCGGATCCGTCGGCTTCACCACACCCGTCGTGGACGACCCGTACGCCGCACAGCTGCTCATCGGGGTCCACCGGGCCGCCGAGGAGGGCAACGCGCTCGCCGCCGACAGCCTGCTGCGGCTGGTCACGGCGAGGATGCTGCGCAGCCACGGGGGCCGGCTCACGCCGCTCGCCCCACGCTCGGCGGGCGCACGCGACGCGGCACGCGCGCGTGCCGTCCTCGAGGAGCGGATGGCCGACCCGCCGACGCTGGAACGGCTCGCCGCCGAGCTCGGCACCAGCCCCTTCGCCCTGCTGCGTGCGTTCCGGGAGGCGTACGGGATGCCGCCGCACACCTGGCTGACCGACGCGCGCGTACGGCGGGCGCGGCGGCTCCTCGACAGAGGTACGGCGCCCGCGGAGGCGGCCGTGGCCGTCGGCTTCACCGACCAGCCGCACCTCAACCGGCACTTCACGCGGAGTGTGGGCGTCCCGCCCGGGGCGTACCAGCGGGCGCGCGGCGCCAGAACGTAGCGGCGCGGGGGCGTCGGAGCGCGTGACGGTGCGAGAACGCGGCGGCGTCGGAGCGCGGCGTGCAAGAACGTACAAGACCGTCGGTGGATGGGGCTCGTAACGTCCCTCGCGTGGCAGAACAGACAGCAACCCCAGTCATACGGGAGAGCGCGAAAGCGGACTCGGCGGTCGTCCGCGATGCGCTCGGCGTCGGGATCGCCGTGGGTCTCTCCGGCTTCGCCTTCGGAGTGACGTCCGCGGGATCCGGACTCAGCCTGCTCCAGACCTGCGTGCTCAGCCTGCTCGTCTTCACCGGCGCCTCGCAGTTCGCGCTGGTGGGGGCGCTCGCGGCGGGCGGGAACCCGTTCACGGCCGCGGCGGGCGCGTTCTTCCTGGGCACGCGCAACGCGTTCTACGGGCTGCGGCTCTCGCAGCTGCTCGCCCTGCCGCGCCGTGCCAAGCCCTTCGCCGCCCACTGGGTGATCGACGAGACGGCGGCGGTGGCGCTCGCGCAGCCGACGCGGCGGGCCGCGCGGATCGGGTTCACCGCCACCGGGCTCACGCTGTACGTGCTGTGGAACGCGACGACGCTGCTCGGCGCACTCGGGGCGGAGGCCATCGGCGACACCGACGCCTGGGGCCTGGACGCGGCCGGGCCTGCGGTCTTCCTCGCCCTGCTCGCCCCGATGCTCAAGACGGCGACGGAGCGGTACACCGCCGGCATCGCCGTCGTCCTGGGCCTCGGCCTGCTGCCTGTGCTCCCGGCCGGTGTCCCGGTCCTGCTGGCGGCGCTCGCCGCACCGGCCGTGCTGTGGATGCGAGGCCGCCACATGGGCGGGTCCGGCGGGACGAGTGGGACCGGCAGGTCCGGTGAGTCCGGTGAGTCCGGTGAGTCCGGTGATTCCGGTGGGAACGATGAGGAGGCTGCCCGATGAGTGTCTGGATCGCGATCGGCCTCACGGTCGTCGGCTGCTACCTCGTCAAACTGGTCGGGCTCCTCGTGCCCGCGGACACCCTGGAACGTCCGCTCGTCCAACGGCTGGCGGCCCTCCTGCCGGTCGCCCTGCTGGCGGCGCTCACGGCCCAGCAGACCTTCAGCACCGACGGCGTCCTCACCCTGGACGCCGCCCGGACGGCGGGCGTCGCGGCGGCCGCCGTCGCCCTCATCCTGCGTGCGCCCTTCCTGGTGGTCGTGGCGGCGGCGGTGCTGGTCACGGCAGGAGCGAGGGCCCTCGGCGGGTGACGGACGGCCGCGGAGCCTCAGGAGCACCGGTCGCCCCCACGCGCGCGTGGTCCGGAGGGCGGGCCGCGCCCTCAGTGCGCCACCGCGTACGCCCGTCGACGGCGTCGTAGGTGTGGTCATCGGTCTGTACTGTGACCCGTCACAGTCGAGAGGTGTGGTCATGGCCGAGGTGTCCGAGGCGGCCCGCGCGCTGGCCCTGCGCTGCGAGCCCAAGGTCAACGAACTGGCGCGGCGGATGGCCCGCGACTCCTTCGAGCAGCTCCCCGGCTACGCCGGGCTGCCCGCTGAGATGAAGGACCTGGAGATCGCGGCGACCGTACGGCACGGGGTACGGCTCTTCCTGCGGCGGGTCCTGGATCCGGCCGGGAAGTCGGCCCCCGGCGCCACCCGCCTCTTCCGCGAGCGGGCCGCCCAGCGCGCCGAGGAGGGCATGCCGCTGCATCTGCTGCTGCGCAGCCACGCGCTCGGGATGTACGTCCTGTGGCAGGCGCTCCGCGAGGCTGCCGAGCCCGGGGAGGAGGCGGCGCTCGTCGAGCTCGCCGATCTCCTCCTGGGATCCCAGCACGGCATCGTCGGCGCCGTCGCGGAGACCTACCTCGACGAGCGGTCGGCGCTGGACGCCGAGCAGCGGGCCCAGCGCCGCTCCCTGGTGCGCGGGCTCCTCGACGGGATGCTGCCGCCCGGCCACGTCCTGCTGGAGCGGCTCGGCCTCGACGGGCCCTCCCTCGTCCTGGCGATCGGCGCCGAGGCCGCCCCGAGCGAGGGGGACGTCGCCGTGCGCCGGCGGCTGCGCCGGATCCAGACGGCCCTGGACCACTCCTTCGGAGTGGAGGTGCCCGCCCTGCTCGACGGGGGCACCGACATCGGACGGGCGATCGTGCCCGGAGGCGAGGAGCCGCCCGAAGACCTCGCCCGGCGGCTCTCGCGCGCAGCCGGCACGGAACTGCGGGTCGCCGCCGTCACTGCCCCGACCCCCGCCGACGTCCCGGAGGCCGCGCACACCGCCGGGGAGATCCTGCGGGTCGCGCGCGGCTGCGGGCTGCCGCCCGGGATCCACCGGCTCGACGACGTCCTGCTCGAGTTCCACCTCTCCCGGCCCGGCGAGAGCGGCCGTCGGATCGCCGCCCTCCTCGACCCGGTCGCCGACCGCCCAGAGCTGCTGGAAACCCTTCGGGTCCACCTCGCCCGCGGCCAGGACCGCCGCGCCACGGCCACCGCGCTCGGGCTGCACCCCAACACCGTGGACAACCGGCTTGCCAAGACCGCCGAGCGCACCGGGATCGACCTCGCCACGCCGCGCGGCACGGCCATGGCCATCGCGGCGCTGCTGCTCCGCGAAGCACCGTAGGGCGAGCGTCCGCGTCAGTCGATCCGGCGGCCGTGGGCGCGCAGCGTCCGCAACGCCTCGATGGTCACCATCGGGCGCGCCTCCAGTGCCGTGCCCGGCGCCCACTGCCGCCAGGTGACCGGCCAGCCGCCGTCCTCCTGCTGGCCGGCGGCGAGGTGGTCCAGTGACCGTGCCATCTCCTCGTCCGTGAACCAGCGGCGGGCCAACGAGTCCGGCACACGCGCGTAGTCGTACGGGAAGTGGTGCTCGCCCGGTGCGTACCCCGGTGCCACGGGGAACTCGTCGAGGCGGTCGGGGTCCAGGACCGCCAGTCGCTGCTCCCGCACCAGCCGGCCCAGCCGGTCCGCCACCGCCTGCGCGCGCGAGCGGTCCGGGACCCCGTCGAGGAAGGCGACCGCGGCCTGGATCTCGTACGGATGGGACTTCTCCAGGGACTCGACCGCCGACCAGCAGAACTCGGTGGCGCGGAAGAGCCAGGCGTGCCACACCTGGTTCCGGTGGAGCAGCCCGACCACGGGACCGGTGGACAGCAGCGCGCTGGGCGGGTCGTCGACGATCGGGACGAACGGCGCGGCGGGGTAGCCGCGCAGCGACGGATGGACCGCGGGCAGTGCCCCCTCGTGCGTGGACACGTCGGTGAGGTAGCGGCAGATCCGCTCGACCCGCAGCCCTCCGCAGCGGCCGATCGAGTCGAGGACCCGGAGCGCGTGCCCCGTGTGCAGCGGCTGGCTGACCGGGCCGCGCAGGTCCGGTTCGAGGGCGTGACCGTAACCTCCGTCCTCGTTGAGGTACGCGTTGAGGGCGACCTCGACCGCTTCCGGGCCGCCGCCCAGGAAGTGATAGGCGAACCGGCGCTGTTCGAGCACGCGGGCCGTCAGCCAGATGAAGTGCTCGGCGCGCCCGAGGAGGGTCGGGGGCGACGGGGGCGTCGGGTGCGGAGCCGCGAGAGGAGTTCCAGCCATGGTCCGACCGTAGGCCGCGAAAGGCGTGTGACAAGGCTTACGGGCCGGGCTGCACTCTTGGGGGCGGGATACTGGGTTCATGCGGTTGACGATTTTCTGGGAGCGGATGGCGGACCACTTCGGTGCGTCCTACGCCGAGTCCTTCGCGCGGGACCATGTGATGTCGGAACTGGGCGGTCGTACGGTGCGCGAGGCACTGGACGCCGGCTGGGAGGCGAAGGACGTGTGGCGGGCGGTCTGCTCGGCCGTCGAGGTACCGGCCGACAAGCGCTGAGGCGCGGGGCCGGGGCGGAATGTCCGCGCGGTGCGCGAGACTGGCGTGGTGGCTCCGACTGACGACACCGACGAGACCGACAAGACGACCCCCGACGGGACCTTCGGCGGGGCCCGCGGCGGGACCTCCGACCAGGCCGTGACCGCCGGCGTTCCCGACGCGGGGCAGGCGGGACGTACGGCGGTGCGCAGCGCCCCCGTGGCCGCCTCCGAGGGCGAGCCGGCCGGGCCGTCGGCCCCCTCCGTGCCCGCCCCGTCCGTGCCCGCCCCGTCCGTGCCCGCCGCCTCCGGTGGCGGACCCGGCGCTCCGGGACGCGGTGCGGCCGGATCCGGGGCGCGGATGCCCCGCTGGCTGCCGCGTGCCCTGCTGCTCGCCCTCGCGCTCTACGCCTGCTTTCAGCTGGGCAGCTGGGCCTTCCACCAGCTCGTCGGGCTGCTCGTCAACATCCTCGTCGCGTTCTTCCTGGCCCTCGCCATAGAACCGGCCGTCGGGCGCATGGCCGCCCGGGGGATGCGCCGCGGCCTCGCCACGTTCCTCGTCTTCTTCACCGTCATGGTCGTCGGCGTCGGCTTCGTGGTGCTGCTCGGGTCGATGCTGGCGGGCCAGATCGTCGACATGGTCGAGAACTTTCCCAAGTACCTCGACTCGCTGATCAACTGGATGAACCAGACCTTCCACACCGAGCTCTCCCGGGTCGAGGTCCAGGACAGCGTGCTCCGCTCCGACTGGCTCCGGAAGTACGTGCAGAACAGCGCCACCGGCGTCCTCGACGTCTCCGCGACCGTCCTCGGCGGCCTCTTCAAGCTGCTGACGATCTTCCTGTTCTCGTTCTACTTCGCGGCCGACGGGCCCCGGCTGCGCCGCGCCCTGTGCTCGGTCCTGCCGCCGGCCCGCCAGACCGAGGTGCTGCGGGCCTGGGAGATCGCCGTCGACAAGACCGGCGGCTACCTGTACTCCCGCGGCCTGATGGCGCTGATCTCCGGAGTCGCGCACTTCGTCCTGCTGGAGATCCTGGGGGTGCCGTACGCGCCCGCGCTCGCGGTCTGGGTCGGCCTGGTCTCGCAGTTCATCCCCACGATCGGTACGTATCTGGCGGGCGCGCTGCCCATGCTGATCGCGTTCACCGAGGACCCCTGGTACGCGCTGTGGGTGCTGGTCTTCGTCGTGGTCTACCAGCAGTTCGAGAACTACGTCCTCCAGCCGAAGCTGACGTCCAAGACCGTGGACATCCACCCGGCGGTGGCGTTCGGCTCGGTGATCGCGGGTACGGCGCTGCTCGGCGCCGTCGGAGCACTGATCGCGATCCCGGCCGTCGCCACCCTGCAGGCGTTCCTCGGCGCCTATGTGAAGCGGTACGACGTCACCGACGACCCGCGCGTCCACGGCCACCGGCGCTATGGGGAGGCGGTCGTCGCCCGGCTCCAGAAGGCACTGCACCAGAGGAAGGACCAGGGCCAGGCGCCGTCATCCGGGGACGTGTCCGCCCGGGACGGCGCCTGACCCGCGGCCTCGCGGGTGGGCGGCGTCAGTCGCGTTCCAGCCGCACCCCCGGCAGGGCGCGCTCCAGCGGGGCGGGCAGCCACCACGCGCGCCGGCCGAGCAGCTGCATCACCGCCGGCACGATCAGGCACCGGATGACGACCGCGTCCAGCAGGATCGCGACGGCGAGGCCGAGACCGAACTGCTGGAGCATCCGGTCGGGGCTCAGCACGAAGGCCGAGAACACCACGATCATGATCGCCGCGGCGGCCGTGATGACCTTTCCGGTCGCCGCCAGGCCCTCCCGGACCGCGCCCTGCGGGTCCTTGGCGCGCTCCCATTCCTCGTGGATCCGGGAGAGCAGGAACACCTCGTAGTCCATCGACAGACCGAAGACGATCGCGAAGATCATGACGGGGATGAACGCCTCGATCGGTCCGGGCTGCACCCCGAACCAGCCGTGCTGGAAGACCAGGGTGATCACCCCGAGGGCCGCCCCGATACTGACCAGGTTGAGCAGCGCGGCCTTCACCGGGATGAGCACGGACCGGAACACGAGGAGCAGCAGCAGCGCGGAGAGACCGACGACGATCGCGACGAACAGCGGCATCCGGTCGGAGACGGTGGACGCGAAGTCCTCGGTCGCCGCCGTCGGCCCGCCGACCAGCAGATCGGCGCCGGTCTCCCGCTCCAGCGGCGGCAGGACGTCCGACCGCAGCCGGTCGACGAGCTCCGAGGTCGCTTCGGCCTGCGGAGCGGATTCGGGGAAGGCGATCACGGTCGAGACGGAGGCGTCCTTCGTCGGGATCGGCGCGGTGGCCGCCGCGATGCCGTCCGTCTTCTCCAGGGCCTGACGCAGGGCGTTCGCCGCCCGCTCGCCGCCGCCGTCCGCGACCACGATCAGCGGCCCGTTGAACCCGGGCCCGAAGCCTTCGGCCAGCAGGTCGTACGCCTGCCTGCTGGACTTCGCCGGGGCGTCGTTGCCCGCGTCGGCGAAGCCGAGCCGCATGTCGAGCGCGGGCGCGGCGAGCGCGCCCAGCGCCGCGACGGAGACGAGCAGCGCCGTCCACGGCCGCTTCTGCACCGCCGTCGCCCAGCCGCGCCACCGCTCGCCCTCCGGGCGCGTCGACTTCGCGGCCCGCTTGGCCACCTGACGCCGGATCCGCCGGCCGAAGATCCCGAGGAGCGCCGGGAGCAGGGTGAGCGAGGCGGCCATCGTGACCAGGACGGTCAGGGCGACGGCGAGGGCGACGCCCTGCAGCGAACCGAGCCCGAGCGCGACCAGACCCATCAGCGCGATGATCACCGTGCAGCCGGCGAAGAAGACCGTGCGTCCCGCCGCGTCCAGCGCGGTCCGGGTGGCCTGCTCGGGCTCGGCGCCGTGCAGCAGCTCCCCGCGGTAGCGGGAGAAGATCAGCAGCGCGTAGTCGATGCCGACGCCGAGACCGACCAGCATCATGATCGGTGGGGTGAAGTCCGCGACGTCGGCGAGGTGCGAGGCGAGCGCGATCAGCCCGATCGAGCTGCCGACGGCGAAGACCGCGGTGACCACCGGCAGGCTCGCGGCGACCAGGGAGCCGAACAGGAAGACCAGGATGACCAGCGCACCGAGCATGCCCGCGCCCTCGGCCGCGCCACCTCCACCCTCCTCCGCGCCCCGCGCCGCGTCACCGCCCACGGCGGCGGTCAGTCCGTCGCCCTGAGCCGCGTGCACGGTCTTGATGATCTTCAGTACCTCGGCGCGGTCCGTGTTCTCCGCCTCGCCGTCGAGGGTGACGGTGGCGTAGCCGACGGTTCCGTCCCGGGATACGGCCGCGCCGTCCTCGTACGGACTGCGGACGGCGGTCACCCCGGGAAGCCCCTCGACCCTGTCGAGCAGGCCCTCCACGCGCGCGTGGACCGTCTTCTCGCGGACGCCCTGCTCGTCCTTGACGACGATCTGGAGCGTCGCGTCCGTGGCCTGCGCGGAGCCGTGCCGCTCCAGGACGGTCCGCGCCGCCTGGGAATCGGTGCCGGGGAGCGAGAAGTCGTTGTGGTACGCGCTGCCGGCGACCGTCGAGGCGCCGGTCGCGGCGGCCACGACCACGATCCACAGCAGCACGGCGGACCAGCGGTGGCGGTACGAGAAGGCGGCCAGGCGCTCGAAGACGCTGCCTCGGCGGCGCGTCGGGTTCGGCGGGTTCGCCGGGTTCGCCGTGGGATCGGTGTCCCGCGTGAAGGTCATGATCGTTTCTCCTTCTGGGAGTTACAGGTACGAGGGACGGGTCACCCGGTGCCGGAAGGTGCGCCAGGTCCACACCTGGGCGGCGACGAGGAGCGGGGTGACGACGAGCAGCGCGGGGACGAGGAGGGTGAGGGTCGCGCCGTCCGCGGCCCGCTCGGCCAGCGGGAGGGCGCTCCCGGCGAGCAGGGGGAGCACGGCCAGGAGGACCGCCGTGAGGGCGAAGGACTGCCACGGGCGGCCGGACCGCCCCACCAGCAGGCGGGCGCGTTCGTACGGCAGGCCGGTCAGCCGCACCATGGCGAAGCCCAGCCCGTGCGCGGCGAACAGGGCGGCCGAGGCAAGGGCGGTGAGGAACGCGGCGGGGCCCGTGGCGGTCTCGTACGGCGTGCCGGTGAGGGCCGCCGCCAGCAGCCAGCCCCAGGCCAGCGCGACCGTCCAGCTGCCGCACACCACCGCCCCGTCGCACACCGCGCGCCAGACCCGACCACGCCCGCGACCGCGCGACCACAGCCCGACGTCACGGACGATCCAGCCGGTCAACAGCGGGACGAGCACCGCGAACTGGCCCGTCAGCAGCTCCCCCTCGAGATCGGGGAAGCAGCCGACGAGCACACCGGCCGTGGCGATCAGCCACACCTCGTTCCCCAGGAAGAAGGGCGCGAAAGAGGCGATGACGAGCCGCCGTTCGTGATCCGTGCGACCGAGGTACGGAGTCAGCATCCCGGTCCCGATGTCCGCACCGGCCAGCACGAAATAGCCGGTGGCGAAGAAGGCGAGCAGGGCGATGGCGAGGGATTCCACGTCGGCTCCTCAGTAGCTCGTGGCGGGCAGGGAGTCGGCTTCGTCCTCGTTCTCGGACCGGCCCCGGTCGTCGTGGCCGAGACCCTCGTCGACCGGGCCCCGGCGGGCCCACCGGGCGAGCAGCCAGGCATTGAGGACGACGAGCAGCGCGAAGAGGGAGGTGAAGACGATCAGGGAGGCACGCATGGAGCCGGGGGAGAGGTCGGAGACCGCGTCCTCGGTCTTCAGTAGCCCGTACACGACCCAGGGCTGCCGGCCCGCCTCACGGAAGACCCAGCCGCTGATCATCGCCAGATACGGCAGCGGCACCGCGGCCATCAGGGTCAGATGCCAGAGCCGGAAGCGGAAGACGACCTTCTTGAAGCAGGCAAGGATCACTCCGGCGAAGGTGAAGTACATCATCAGGGCGAAGCAGACGAGCATGACCAGACCGCCGCCGCGGGTCCACGCCTCGGAGGGGACGTAGTCGCCGGGTCCGAACCGAGCGACCATGTCCGCCTGGATCTGCGCGATTTCGGCTGTCTTCTGGCTGAACACGGCCGACTTCATGGGCTGGAGGGTGCTCAGCGCGGCGAACTGGATGCCGCCGAAGACAGCGGTGACCATGAGCGCGGGGAAGGAGAGGAAAACCCCGATCCGCAGGCTCCGGCCGAAGAACTCCCGCTCCGGCGTGCGCCGGAAGAGGTGGTACGCGCTCACCCCCGCGACGAAGAAACCCGCCGTCAGCAGCGCCCCGGCGAGGATGTGCCCGAAGGCGAGCAGCGCCGAGGGATTGGTCAGCACGGCCACCGGGTCGTCCAGGACCAGCTTGCCGCACTCGGTCCGGTGCCCGACCGGGTTGTTGAGAAAGCCGTTCGAGACGAGGATCCAGTACGCGGAGAGATACGCGGTCAGGGTGACGATCCAGATCATCGCCAGATGCACCCACCGGTTGAAGCGGTGCCAGCCGAAGATCCACAGACCCAGGAACGTCGACTCGACGAAGAACGCGACGATCGTCTCGACCGCGAGCGAGGCGCCGAAGACATTGCCCGCGTAGTGCGTCAGCCCGCTCCAGCTCATCCCGAACTGGAACTCCATCACGATGCCGGTGACGATCCCGACCGCGTAATTGATCACGTACAGCTGGCCCCAGAACCGGACCATGCGCGCGTGGAGCGGCTTCCGCCCGATCGTCGCCACCGTCTGGACGACGGCGACGACGGTCGCGAGCCCCAGCGTGAGGGCGACGAAGAGGAAGTGGCCGCCCGCCGTGAGGGCGAACTGCAGTCGGGCGAGATCGAGGACGTCTGGATTCACGCTGCCAGCGTCGGCGTACGGCTACCGGGGCGGCGTCGCCCGGTGGTGGTCAGTGGGCTTACCCCCGCGGTTGCGCCGCCCCACGCGCGCGTACCCCAGGAGTTGCGCCCCCGCGCCCGTGACCCCTAGGGGACGCTCCATGGATCAGGCGCGCCGGCGTCACCCCAGCCAGCCGGGCGTGATCATCCCCGACTCGTACGCAAGGATCACCAGCTGCGCCCGGTCCCGGACGTCGAGCTTGGTCATGATCCGGCTGACATGCGTCTTCGCGGTCGCCGGCGACAGGACGAGCCGCTGCGCGATCTCGTCGTTGGAGAGCCCCGCGCCCACCAGACCCATCACCTCGCGCTCCCGCTCCGTGAGGGCGTTCAGGCGCGGGCTGGGATCCGGCTGCTTCGAGCGTCCGGCGAACTCCGCGATCAGCCGGCGGGTGACCGCCGGGGCGATCAGCGCGTCGCCGCGGGCCACCACCCGTACCCCGTGCAGCAGCTCCATGGGCTCGGTGTCCTTCACAAGGAAGCCGCTCGCCCCGGCGCGCAGCGCCCCGTAGACGTAGTCGTCGACGTCGAAGGTGGTCAGGATGATCACCTTGACCTCCTCGATGCGGGCGTCGGCGGTGATCCGCCGGGTGGCCTCCAGGCCGTCCACGCCCGGCATCCGGATGTCCATCAGGACCACGTCCGGACGCAGTTCGCGGGCGAGCGCGACCGCCTGCTCGCCGTCCGCGGCCTCCCCGACCACCTCGATGTCGTCCTCGTCGGCCAGGATCGAGCGGAAGCCCGCCCGGACCAGGGTCTGGTCGTCGGCCAGTACGACGCGGATCATCGAGGGTCCCCCTTGGACGTGGTGGTGGATGCCGGAGTCTCGATCGGCAGCCGGGCGTCGACCCGGAAGCCCCCGGCGGTGCTGTGCACGGTCAGGTCGCCGCCGAACGCCCGGGCGCGCTCGGCCATGCCCCGGATGCCGCTCCCCAGCGGCTGCTCCTCCGGAGCGCCCTCGCCGTCGTCCTCGATCCGCAGGCGCAGCTCGTCCGCGTGCCAGTCGAGAGCGATCGTGGCGGTACGGGCCCCGGAATGCCGGGTGACATTGGTCAGCGACTCCTGCACGATCCGGTACGCGGCGAGATCGACCGGCGGCGCCAGCGGTACGGGCGTCCCCGTCTGCTCCGTACGGACGTCGAGGCCGGTGCTCCTGGCCCGCTCCACCAGTGCGCCGAGCAGGGCGAGTCCGGAGGTCGGGGCGGTCGGCGCGGCCTCGTCGGCCTGGCGCAGCACCCCGAGCGTGGCGCGCAGTTCGCGCAGCGCGTCCTTGCTGGTGGCCTTCACGGCCTCCAGCGCCTCCTCCGCGGCGGCCAGCGCGACGTCGGGCGCCGGCTTCTTGCCGAGCCGGTGCAGCACCGCGCCGGACTGGACGTTGATCAGCGAGATGCTGTGGCCGAGCACGTCGTGCAGCTCCCGGGCGATCCGCAGCCGCTCCTCGGTGGCGCTCTGCCGGGCGCGCGCCTCCTGCTCCCGCTCGGCCGCCAGCGCCCGTTGCTCCACCTCGTGCAGATAGGCGAGCCGGGTCCGCTGGGCGCGGCCCACGGCGACCAGGCTGATCAGCCAGCCGGCCAGCATCGCGAGCGAGGTGTCGTCGATCTGGCGGTGGCCGGGTGCCTGTCGGATCTCGCCGAGGCCGACGGCGAGCAGTGTCACGGCGGCGAGCGCGACGGCGGCGGCGAAGCGGCCCTCCGCGGCCGTGGTGTAGAGCGCGAGCGCGAAGGCGATCATCAAGGGCCCGTCCTGCGCGGACACGGGGTAGTAGACGACGCAGGCGAGGAGGGTGACGACCGCGACCGTGACGGGCGCCCGCCGCCGGAAGCACAGCGCACCGCACCCGACCACGATCAGCGCCCAGCCGATGACGGTACGGCCCACGGGCTCGCTCGCGTACCGCGCCGACACCAGCGTCCAGACGGCCACGACGAGCGTGACGACCAGCGCCACGACGACATCGGCGGCCCGCGGGGACATGCGGCCGCGCCGGACGCGGAAGGGGAGGGCCATGTCAGGAAGGATAGGCGGGCGCGGCAGGTCGGGGGCGGCGCCGCGGATCTCCGCTCCGGTGGCGGGCGGACCGCCGAGGGGCGGGTCTCGCCGACCCGCGTGGTGCGCTTGACACCAAAATCGAACATCCATTCTTATGGGATTCCGGCCCTTGGAATCGCGGGGTTGTGGGCGAGTTATCCACAGGTCGGAGGGACGTCGGGGCCCATTGTCAGTGGCAGGGGTTAGCGTCTTTCACATGAAGCGATCGACTCAAGCAAACCGGGTGGAACCCATGGCAGGTACCGACCGCGAGAAGGCACTCGACGCCGCGCTCGCTCAGATTGAACGGCAATTCGGCAAGGGTGCCGTGATGCGCATGGGCGACCGCACCCAGGAGCCGATCGAGGTGATCTCCACCGGCTCGACCGCCCTCGACATCGCCCTCGGTGTCGGCGGCCTGCCGCGCGGCCGTGTCGTGGAGATCTACGGACCGGAGTCCTCCGGTAAGACGACCCTGACCCTGCACGCCGTGGCCAACGCCCAGAAGGCCGGCGGCCAGGTCGCGTTCGTGGACGCCGAGCACGCCCTCGACCCCGAGTACGCCAAGAAGCTCGGCGTCGACATCGACAACCTCATCCTGTCCCAGCCGGACAACGGTGAGCAGGCCCTCGAGATCGTCGACATGCTGGTCCGCTCCGGCGCCCTCGACCTGATCGTCATCGACTCCGTCGCCGCGCTCGTCCCGCGCGCGGAGATCGAGGGCGAGATGGGCGACTCGCACGTGGGTCTGCAGGCCCGCCTGATGAGTCAGGCCCTCCGGAAGATCACCAGCGCGCTCAACCAGTCCAAGACCACCGCGATCTTCATCAACCAGCTCCGCGAGAAGATCGGCGTCATGTTCGGCTCGCCGGAGACCACGACCGGTGGCCGCGCCCTGAAGTTCTACGCCTCGGTGCGCCTCGACATCCGCCGCATCGAGACCCTCAAGGACGGCACGGAGGCGGTCGGCAACCGCACCCGCGTCAAGGTCGTCAAGAACAAGGTCGCGCCGCCGTTCAAGCAGGCCGAGTTCGACATCCTCTACGGCCAGGGCATCAGCCGCGAGGGCGGTCTGATCGACATGGGCGTGGAGCACGGCTTCGTCCGCAAGGCCGGCGCCTGGTACACGTACGAGGGCGACCAGCTCGGCCAGGGCAAGGAGAACGCCCGCAACTTCCTGAAGGACAACCCCGACCTCGCCGACGAGATCGAGAAGAAGATCAAGGAGAAGCTCGGCGTCGGGGTCAAGCCGGTGGCCGCGTCGGCCGAGGCCGGCACGGACGCCGCCGCGGGTGGCGCGGAGCCGGCGGCGACCGACGAGGCGGCCAAGACCGTCCCGGCGGCCAAGGCCACCAAGGCGACCAAGGCCCCGGCGGCCAAGAGCTGACCCGATGACCGGTCGCACCGAATGGCCGGGCGACAGCCCCGACTCGTCGAGGGCCGAGAAGGAGCTGTCGCCCCAGGATCCGGCTGAGCGGGCGCGGGCGATCTGCCTGCGCCTGCTCACCGGGACCCCCCGCACGCGCAAGCAGCTCGCCGACGCCCTGCGCAAGCGCGAGATCCCCGACGAGGTCGCGGAGGAAGTCCTCTCCCGCTTCGAGGACGTGGGGCTGATCGACGACGCCGCCTTCGCGGACGCCTGGGTGGAGTCCCGGCACCACGGGCGCGGACTCGCCCGCCGGGCCCTCGCCCGGGAGCTGCGGACCAAGGGCGTCGACCCCTCGCTGATCCAGGAGGCGGTGGGGCAGCTGGACTCCGAGCAGGAGGAGATCACCGCGCGCGAGCTCGTCGACCGCAAGCTCCGCGCCACCCGCGGTCTCGACCGGGACCGCAGGCTGCGGCGGCTCGCGGGGATGCTCGCCCGCAAGGGATACCCGGAGGGCATGGCCCTGCGGGTCGTCCGACAGGCCCTGGAAGAAGAGGGTGAGGACACGGAGGGGCTGGACGAGCCCTTCTAGGCAAGGCCCAGCCGTGACCCTCCCGCCCCCACCGAGGAAGGGGGCGGGGGCCGTCGGCCGTACGCAGTGGGGCTACCCCAGGGCCGCCGGTGGCAGGACCGGCAGACCCGCCGCCTTCCACGCCTGGAAGCCGCCGATCACATCGGTCGCGCGGTGCAGCCCCAGCTGCCGTAGCGACGCCGCCGCCAGCGAGGACGCGTACCCCTCGTTGCAGAACACGATCACCCGCAGATCGTGGCTGTCCGCCTGCGGCGCGCGATGGCTGCCCAGCGGGTCCAGCCGCCACTCCAGCTCGTTGCGCTCCACGATCAGCGCGCCGGGGATCAGTCCGTCCCGCTCGCGCAGCGCCGCGTATCGGGTGTCGACAAGCAGCGCGTCACCCGCCTCGTACGCCTCGTGGGCCGCATGGGCCTCGATGCGGTCCAGGTCGGACCGGACACGCTCCAACAGCTCGTCGATTCCCACGCGTTCGGCCTCGCTGTGCTGGTTCCGCTCGCTCACTGCCAGTCCTCCGGACGCTCGACCTGCTCAAGACGGAGCACCGCGCCCGAGCGGCTGAATCGCCGGATCAGCGGGAGCGGCGGAAAGTACGCGTGCACCGAGACGGCATGCGCGTCACGGGACTCGTTGAGCACCTCGTGCACATGGTGCTGCCCGAACGCACGCCCCTTGCCCGCCGGCAGCCGCCGTTCCCGATCGACCCCGTCGGACAGTTCCAGGGTCTTCCAGCCGCTGGACGGGAGCCGTACCGCCAGCGAGTTCTCCGTCAGGGTGCCGCGCGCGGTGGTGAACGCGCCGTGCGACTCGGCGTGGTCGTGCCAGCCGGTGCCGGTACCGGGCGGCCAGCCGATGAGCCATGCCTCGCTGCCGCCGGGGCCGTCGAGCCGTACCCACGTACGCCCCTCGGGGTCGAGCGGCAGGGAGTCGATCAGTGCGGTGTCGGCGGCGGTGCGGCGGACGAAGTCCAGAAGGTCGGCGGCGCTCGGCGCGGAGGAGCCGGGCGCGCGGGACGAGACGGGGGAGCCGGACGAGACAGGGGAGGGCGAGGGCGCGGAGACATGGTGGGGCACGGAAGACCGTCCTGAGGTTCGCGGAAGAAGCGCGCGACGAATGCGCCGACGTCAGCGGCAGCGGGCGCGCGAAGGGAGAGGCGAATTCAGCAGGACGGGCGACACACGCAGCCCGCGTAGCGGACGAGGTCCATATGGACCCTCCGCCACAGGCGCACATCGGTGTCGGTCACGCTCCGGAGTACACCATGTGCGCCTGCGAGGGTCAATTGATGTCCGCCGTGCGGTCGCTCGTCTCGGACACGGACTTGGACGCGGCATTGGACACCGACTTGGCCACTGGCTTGGACACCGATGGGGAAACGGACTTGGACGGTGACGTGGACCCGGATGCGGGCAGGGGCTCGGAGGTGCTCTTGGGCGCGGCCTCCGCCGTGACCCTGGGCGCCGGCTCGGAGGCCGTACCGCCCCGCGTCGCGTCCGCCGCCGCGTACAGCTCCGCCGGCCGGACCCCCGGGAAGGAGGCGACCAGATGACCGTCCGGCCGTACCAGCAGGACGGTGTGGGCCGCGGCTCCCGGATAAGCCTCCGTCACCAGCAGCTCCGCCTTCACCGGAAGGGCCCCCACCGCCTCCACGAGTCGGGGCATCACCCCCGCGCTCATCCAGTGCCGCCGGTCCCACACACCCGTCCCGGGCGCCACCAGGACCACCAGGAGCCGCCCCCGCCCGAGTCGGTCCCGGAGCCGTACGGTCGTGCCGTCCGGGGCGGTCACCCGGACGTCCTCGACCGGTGCGCCCTCGCCCGTACCCACCGCCACCTGGGACGCCCCGGCGTCCTGGGGTGCGAGAGGGGAGTGCGGGTACGCGGGGGGCGCGCCCAGCGGGCCGCGCCCCAGATGACCGTCCGTCAGCAGGCTGTCGTGGCCGCGCGTGCCGCCCGAGAGGTACGTCCGCAGCCCCCCGCCGCCGCGCAGCACGGGCAGCGACTGGTCGGCGGCCCTGAGCCGCGAGGCCACGGCAGCACGCCGCTCGCTCTGGTAGCTGTCGAGCAGCGTGTCCGAGGCCCCGTGGTGCCAAGCGTACGCGAGCTTCCAGGCCAGGTTGTCGGCGTCCCGCAGCCCCTCGTCGAGGCCCTGGGTGCCGACCGCGCCGAGTAGATGCGCGGCGTCTCCCGCGAGGAAGACCCGGTCGACCCGCCAGCGTCGTGCGAGCCGGTGGTGCAGGGTGTGGACCCCGGTGTCGATCAACTCGTACGGAGGCGTCTCCCCGCCGCACCAGCCGGCCAGGGTGTCGCGGATCCGGGTGACGAGCGCGTCCGGGGTGACGAGATCGCCCCGCGGCGGCAGCAGCCAGTCGATACGCCACACACCGTCCGGCAGCGGGCGGGCCGTGACCTCCTCGCCGCCACCCCGCCACGGCGGCTGACGGTGCAACAGGGCCTCGCCGGGCCAGGGAAGTTCGGTGCGCAGCGCGGCGACCGCGTGTCGCTCCACCGCCGTCCGGCCGGGGAAGCGGATGGAGAGCAGCTTGCGCACCGTGGACCGGGCGCCGTCGCAACCGACCAGATGGCTGCCGCGCCACCAGGTCCCGCCGGAGCCGGGGCCCGGACCGCGGGTGTGCGCCACGACGCCGTCGGTGTCCTGCTCGATCCCGTCGAGCCGGGCGTCGGTGACGAGCTGGACGAGCTCCTGCCCCGCGATCGCGTCGCGCAGACCGCGCGCGAGTGCGTGCTGGGGGATGTGCAGGGGAGCCGCCGGGCCCTCGCCGTCACTCTCCGTACCGCCGAGACCGAGACTCAGCTCGATGTGCCTCATCTGTTGCTTGCGACGCAGTGAGCGCCAGCCGACCCAGCGGACCCCCTCGTCACGGAGCGTGGTGCAGCCGAGCCGCTCCACCATCGCGGCCATGTCGGCACGCAGCACGACGGTGCGGGCGGGGCGCGGTTCCTCCTTGCCGGGGCCTTCGTCGAGGACGACGCTGGGCACGCCCTGCGAGGCCAGGGCAAGGGAGAGCGCGAGGCCCACGGGCCCCGCGCCGACGATGATCACCGGGTCCACGGCGCGGCTCCTGAAGGCCGTTCGGTCATGCGGGTAGCACAGCGAAGTGTGGCGCGAGCCCGGTGCGTGATCACAGAACGTATGCAACCCACTGCGGGTGCTTGCGTCAAGTGACGGGGGCAGCGGCGCGGCCGCCACTGCCCCCGGATGATGTCACATACTGTCAGTTCTTCGAGATGCCAGGCCCGTCGGGCCCGTCGATCCCACCGCTGACCGTGTTGCCGAATGCCTGCCCGGCGTCGGCACCGAGCACGACCTCCTTGGCCGCGGTGTCGGAGGCCAGGATCCCCGTCTTCGCCCGACGGCCCCGCTTCTCGATCCACGTGGCGAGCGCGGAGAGCGCCAGACACATCGCGATGTAGATGATGCCGATGACCACGATGGTGGACACGTACGGGTACTGGCCGTTGACCTGCGTGTTGGAGGCGATCAGGCGGGCCGTCTGGAGCAGCTCGGGGTAGAGGATCACGAAGCCGAGCGAGGTGTCCTTCAGGGTGACCACCAGCTGGCTGATGATCGTCGGCAGCATGGCGCGGACGGCCTGCGGCATCAGGACGGTCGTCATGACCTGGGTCTTGCTCATGCCCAGCGCGTACGCGGCCTCGCGCTGCCCCTTCGGCACGGCATTGACACCGGCGCGCAGGACCTCGGCCTGCACACAGCCGTTGTAGACCGACAGGCCGAGCGCCAGCGCCCACATCGAGTAGTCGGTCAGGAAACCGACCCACACGGCGTAGATCGTGATCAGCAGTGGGATGGAGCGGAAGACCTCGATGAAACCGGTGGCCAGCAGGCGGACCGGCTTGTGGTCGGAGAGCCGGCCGACGGCGAGGAGCACACCGAGGACGATCGAGCCGACCGCCGCGAGGCCGAACGCCTTCAGGGTGGCGAGGACGGCGTCGGCGATGTTCTGCCGGATGCCCGCGTAGTTGAAGATGTCCCACATCGCGGGGTCCAGGTGACCCTTTTCGCTCAGCCGGACGATGCTCACGGCGATGAGCGCGATGATGGCGAGGGTGCCCAGGACGGCGTAGATCCGGTTGCGGACGCGTGCCTTGGGGCCCGGGGTGTCGTAGAGAACGCTGGCACTCATCGGGCGACCTCCATGCGGCGCTCAAGGAGACGGAAGATCCCGCTGATCGTGAAGGTGACGACGAGGTAGGCGGCGGCGACCCACACGAAGATCGGGATGATGTCGTAGCCCTGCTCGCTCATCAGCGTCTGCCAGCCGAAGAGTTCGGTGACGCTGAAGGCGCCCGCGATGGCCGAGTTCTTGGTGAGTGCGATGAAGATCGAGCTCAGCGGCGGCAGCACGGTCCGGGTGGCCTGCGGCAGCACGATCATCCGCAGGGTCTGGGAGAACGTCATGCCGAGCGAGCGGGCGGCCTCCGCCTGGCCGAGTGGCACCGTGCTGATGCCGGACCGGACGGCCTCGCAGATGAACGCGGACGTGTAGAAGCCGAGCGCGAGCGAGCCGAGCACGAAGGGGCTCATACCCGGGAACAGGATCTCCGGGATCACGAAGAACGAGACCAGGAAGAGCAGCGTCAGCGGGGTGTTGCGCAGCAGCGTGACCCAGAGGGTGCCGAAGAAGCGCAGGGGCGGCACGGGCGAGACCCGGAAGCCGGCGACGACGATGCCGAGGACCAGCGCGATGACCGAGCTGACGGCGGTGATCGACACGGTTCCTATGAAGCCGTCGCGGAACTCCGGGAAATGATCGAGCAGTACGTTCATGAGGTCTCCGCGTCGGCGGTCAGCGGCCTACGGACAAGGCAGACGGGCAAGGCAGGGGGGCACGCGCGCAGGGGGAGGGGCGCCCCGTACGTGCCGTACGGGGCGCTCGCTCCAAGCGGGCGATCAGTAGCGGTTGACCGCCGGCGGCTCGACGTACGCGGAGCCGGAGAGACCCAGAGTCGCCTCGTAGATCTTCTTGTACGTGCCGTCCTTGGTGTACTTCTCAAGGATGTCGTTGATCTTGTTGCGCAGGACGGTGTCGTCCTTCGGGACGCCGACACCGTAGGGCTCCTCGGTGAACGGCTTGCCGACGACCTTGAGCTTGCCGGCGTTGGCGGCGGCGTAACCCTTGAGGATCGAGTCGTCGGTGGTGACGGCGTCGACCTGCTTGGTCAGCAGCTGCTGCACGCAGTCCGAGTACTTGGCGAGCTCGGTGGTCTCGGCGCCGTACTGGGGCTTCTTGATCTCCTGCAGCGGGGTGGAGCCCGTGATGGAGCAGACCTTCTTGCCCTTGAGGGTCTCCGGACCGGTGATCGCGGTCTCGTCCTTGCGGACCAGGAGGTCGGCGCCGGCCTTGTAGTACGGGCCCGCGAAGCCGACCTGCGCCTTGCGCTTGTCGTTGATCGTGTACGTACCGACGTAGTAGTCGACCGAACCCTTGGAGATCGCCGTCTCGCGGGACTTGGAGTCGACCGTCTTCCACTCGATCTTGTCCTCGGTGAAGCCGAGCTCCGCCGCGATCATCTTGGCGATCTCGACGTCGAAGCCGGACCGCTCCTTGGTGGCCTGGTCCTCGAAGCCCAGGTACGGCTGGTCGGCCTTGGAGCCGATGACCAGCTTGCCGCGCTTCTGCGCCTCCTTGAAGGTCGGCGACTCCAGCTTCACATCAGTGGCGACGATGTACTTGGGGAGCTGGGGGGCGCTCGAGTCGCCGGGCTTCACGGCGGGCTTGTCGCCGGCCGAGCCCTCCTTGCCACCGCAGGCGGTCGCGGTGAGTGCGAGCACGGCGACGGCCACGGCCGCGGACTTGCGGAGCTTCATGGTGAACATCCCTTGGTTCGTGGGTTGTTGGTCGGCAGGGTGAATCATGCGGGCTGACCGTCGTCAGTGGTGCAGGATTTTCGAAAGGAAGTCCTTGGCCCGGTCGCTGCGCGGGTTGCTGAAGAACTCGTCCGGCGTGGCCTGTTCGACGATCCTGCCGTCCGCCATGAACACGACGCGGTTGGCGGCGGAGCGCGCGAAACCCATCTCGTGGGTGACGACGACCATCGTCATTCCGTCGCGCGCCAGCTGCTGCATGACCTCGAGGACCTCGTTGATCATCTCGGGGTCGAGCGCCGACGTCGGCTCGTCGAACAGCATGACCTTCGGATCCATCGCCAACGCCCGTGCGATCGCGACGCGTTGCTGCTGACCGCCGGAGAGCTGCGCCGGGTACTTGTCCGCCTGGGTGCCGACACCCACCCGGTCGAGCAGCGCGCGGGCCTTGGTCTCGGCGGCCTTCTTCTCGGTCTTGCGGACCTTGACCTGTCCCAGCATCACGTTCTCGAGCACGGTCTTGTGCGCGAAAAGGTTGAAGGACTGGAAGACCATGCCGACGTCGGCGCGCAGCCGGGCCAGCTCCTTGCCCTCCTGGGGCAGCGGGCGGTTGTCGATGGTGATGGCGCCGGAGTCGATCGTCTCCAGGCGGTTGATCGTGCGGCACAGCGTGGACTTACCGGACCCGGAGGGTCCGATGACGACCACGACCTCGCCACGGGCGATGGTCAGGTCGATGTCCTGGAGCACATGCAGCGCGCCGAAGTGCTTGTTCACGTTGGACAGCACGACCAGGTCGCCCGCCGCCGCTACGGCGTCTTCCGAGCCCTTGGTCACTGACACTCCGCTCATCGGCTTTTGCTCCGTCCTCCTCGGTTGGGGAGGACACTAGGCACGGGGTGCGACGACCGTCATTACATCTGAGCGGAAATTGAGGATAACGATACGGTCGCAGTCGGACACACTGTGTGAAGGGGACTCCCGATGGCGTACCGGGTGCATAACAGAAACCCCGGCTGAACAGGGGGACACTTGACTGTGACGCCGACGATCGGCGTTCATGCCCTGGTAGACAGTTAGCCATCAGCGGACCAGCGTCGACGACAGCCGTCGACGGATGGCCGTCGACCGACCGCCGCTGACAGCCACCACGCGATCACGAAGCCACCGGAGGGGGGCCATGAGACTTCTGCTCGTCGAGGACGACGATCATGTAGCCGCGGCCCTGTCCGCCGTACTGGCGAAGCACGGGTTCACGGTCACGCACGCCCGCAACGGCGAGGAGGCGCTGCAGGCGGTCCTGCCGGCCGCGCACGGAGAGCGCCCCTCGTTCGGAGTGATCCTGCTCGACCTCGGCCTGCCCGACCAGGACGGGTACCAGGTCTGCGGCCGGATCCGTAAGCTCACCACCACCCCCGTGATCATGGTGACCGCGCGGGCCGACGTACGCTCCCGCATACATGGCCTCAATCTCGGGGCCGACGACTACGTGGTCAAGCCGTACGACACCGGGGAACTGCTCGCCCGGATCCACGCCGTCAGCCGACGCACGGCAGGCGGCGAGGAGACCGGCGCGGCCGGCGACGACGCCGCCCTGCGGCTCGGGTCCGTCGTCATCGAGCTGCCCACCCGCCGGGTCAGCGTCGACGGTACGCCCGTCCAGCTCACCCGCAAGGAGTTCGACCTGCTGGCCCTGCTCGCCCAGCGCCCCGGCGTGGTCTTCCGGCGCGAGCAGATCATCAGCGAGGTCTGGCGCACCAGTTGGGAGGGGACCGGCCGCACGCTCGAGGTGCACGTCGCCTCGCTGCGCTCCAAGCTGGCGATGCCCGCCCTGATCGAGACCGTGCGCGGCGTCGGCTACCGCCTGGTCGCCCCGGCCGCGTAGCCGCCCGGGCCCCACGTGCGCACTCGCCTCCTCCCGCTCCTCCTCGTCCTGATGGCCGGGGTGCTGCTCGCCCTCGGCTTCCCGCTCGCCGCCAGCCTGGCCGCGGCCGAGCAGCAGCGCGTGGTCGTCGACCGGCTCGACGACGCGGCGCGGTTCGCCGCGCTCGCCCAGTTCGTCAGCGAGTCGGAGCCCGCGGTCGACGAACGCCGCACCACACTCCGCGGCGAACTCGCCAGCTACCACGACGTGTACGGCATCCGGACGGGCATCTTCTACCGCGACAACCTGGCCATGGCCGCCGCACCCGAGGACTGGGTGGTCCCCTACGAGGGCGAGGGCCGCCGCGCCTTTCAGGAGGCCCTGCTCGGCCGGCGCAGCCACGACCCGCCCCAGGTCTGGCCCTGGCAGCCCGACGCCCGCCTCGTCATCGCCTCGCCCGTCGTACGGGACGGTGATGTCGTCGCCGTCGTCGTCACCGACTCGCCCACCGGGCAGCTGCGTTCGCGCATCCTGCACGGCTGGCTGATCATCGCCGTGGGCGAGTCGGCGGCGATGCTGCTCGCCGTCGGCGCCGCCTTCCGGCTCACCGGCTGGGTGCTGCGACCCGTGCGCGTGCTGGACGCCGTCACCCACGACATCGCCACCGGCCGGATGAAGTCCCGGGTGGCCGCGGCCGGCGGACCGCCCGAACTGCGCCGTCTGGCCCACTCGTTCAACGAGATGGCCGACAACGTCGAGGACGTGCTGGAACAGCAGCGCGCGTTCGTCGCCGACGCCTCGCACCAGTTGCGCAACCCGCTCTCCGCGCTGCTGCTGCGCATCGAGCTGCTCGCCCTCGAACTCCCCGAGGGGAACGAGGAGATCGCCTCCGTCCGGACGGAGGGCAAGCGGCTCGCGCAGGTCCTCGACGACCTGCTCGACCTGGCGCTCGCCGAACACGCCTCCGCGGATCTGCGGCTCACCGACATCGGCGCGCTGGCGGCCGAGCGGGTGGCCGCGTGGCGCCCGCTCGCCGAGGAGAAGGGCGTGCGGCTGAGCGGAGAGCGGCGGGCGGTGACGGCGTGGGCGGACCCGGTGGCGCTCTCCAGCGCGCTGGACGCGGTGATCGACAACGCCCTGAAGTTCACGCCGGCGGACGAGGAGGTGACGGTCGCGGTGGCGTCCGAGGGCGACACCTGCACGATCGTGGTGGCGGACCACGGGCCGGGGCTGACGAGCGAGGAGCTGGACCGGGTCGGCGACCGCTTCTGGCGCAGCAACCGCCACCAGAACATCAAGGGCTCGGGCCTGGGCCTGTCGATCTCCCGGGTGCTGCTGTCGGCGGGCGGCGGCTCGATCACGTACGCGCCGAACGAGCCGCACGGGCTGAGGGTGACGGTCACGGTGCCGAGGACGGGGCCGCAGGGGCGGTGAGGGCGGGGCGGGTGGCCGCGGAGGCCCCGGAGGCCGTCTTGCGGCCCGTTCCTCGGTCCTACGGCTCTACAGCACTACGGCTCTACAAGCACTGCGGCACTGCGGCACACGGCTCTACGGCTTCACGGAGCGGTAGTAGCGCCGCGCGCCCTCGTGCAGGGACAGGGGTTCCGTGTAGATGGCGGTCCGCAGGTCCACCAGCTGCGCCGGGTGCACCTGGCTGCCGATGCGGTCCCGGCTTCTGATCACGGTGCCGGTGAAACCCTCCACCAGTGACGGATCCGTCGCCTCGTTCGTCACCAGGAGGTTCGCCACGGCGAGCGTCTCCACCGGCTGTCCGTCCTGTGCGCGGGTGTAGGCGTCCGCCGGGATGTCGGCGGAGCGGTAGTGGCGGGTCGACTCGCCGACGCCGTGGAGGTTGTCGATCAGTGTCGCCTCCAGCGGGACGAGCCGTACCGGAAGACGGTCGGAGAGCGCTTGGACGGCTTGGGTGGGCAGACCGCCCGACCAGAAGAAGGCGTCCAGCTGCTCGCGCTCCAGCATGTCCGGCATCGTGTCGATGCCGGCCGACACCGGCTCGAGGTCGACGTCGGGGGTGAGCCCGCCTGCCGCGAGGACCCGGTCCGCGATGAGCCGGACCCCGGAGCCCTGCTGTCCGACGCCGACCCGCAGCCCGCGCAGGTCGGCCACCGACCGCACGGGCGAGTCCTTGCGGACGACGAGCTGGACGTAGTCGTCGTAGAGGCGGGCGCAGCCGCGCAGCCGCTCGAACCCCGGCTTGCGGTCCCGCTGGTACTGGGCCACGGCATCGGCGGTCGCGACGGTGAAGTCCGCCTCGCCGGAGGCCAGCCGCGCGAGGTTCTGCTGGGAGCCCTCGCTGTTCCGGAGCGTTATCGAGACGTCCGGGAGATCACGGGCGAGGGCCTGCTGCAGCAGCTCGCCGTATCGCTGGTAGACGCCGGTGGGGACACCGGTACTGAACGTGACCCGACCACTCGGAGCCGGCGTACCGAAAGGAACAAGCCACCACACGAGCAGCCCGCACACCACCAGAAGCGCCGCCGACACCTGGAAGAGGCGACGACGGGCGGCACGGGAGAGCGAGGCGAGCATGGCGCGATCCTGCCAGCTCCCGCCCCACCCTGACCAGGCCACCCGCCCGACCCGCCCTGCCGGCCGGGGGCGGCTGCGCGCCGAGTGGCCCACCTTGCCACGCGCGCGTGGCCCTGGCCGGGACGGCGGAGGGCTCCCGCGCCGACCGGGCGGAGGGCCACCCTGGCCTGGGCGACGGGCTGCCCAGCGCCGACCGGGCGGACGCCATCGTCCTCGGCCTGGGGCTCGCCCGCAGGCCGCTCACGGCGTCAGCTGGGCCGCGCAGGGCCATCGACCCGCTCCGGGGCCTTTGAGCCCTCGGCCCGGCCCAGAACGTCAGGCGCCGGGTGCCTCGGCTTGCGGGGCTGCCGGTGCGTGGGGTGTCGGGAGGGTGTCGTGCAGGAGGTCCAGGAGGGTCTGGGCGGCGGGGCTGGAGGGGCCGTCGGTGCGCCAGGCCAGGGCGATCCGGCCACGCGCGCGTGGCTCGGCGAGCGAGCGGAGCCGTAGCCCGGACGACTCCGCCGTCTCCACCGGAAGCGACGGAACGATCGCCACGCCCAGCCCGCGCGCGGCAAGCTGCACCAGCAGATGGGGCGCGGCCGCCTCGAAGGCGATGTGCGGGGTGAAGCCAGCCGCCGCGCAGAGCCGGTCGAGGACCCCTCGTACCCCCGTGCCGCGCGGCAGACAGATCAGCCGGCGGCCGCGCAACGCGGAGAGCGGCAGTTCGCCCTCCCCGGAGGCCAAGGCGTCGCCCGGGGCCATGGCCGCGACCAGCGGCTCGTCGACCACCAGCCGCAGCGCGAGCCCCGGCAGCGGCCCCGTCTCCGCGAGTCCGACCATCGCGATGTCGAGCTCACCCTCCCGCAGGGTGCCCAGCATCCGCTCGGACGTGTCCTCGGTGAGCGCGATCTCCACCTCGGGATGCGAGGCGTGGAACCCGGCCAGCAGGCCCGCCATGTCGAACTCGTGCGTGGCAGCACCCGACACGATGCCGATCGCCACCCGCCCGCGCAGCAACCCGGTGAACTCGTCGACCGTCTCCCGTACCGCGTCGACGGCGCCCAGCGCCGCCCGCGCGTACGGCAGCACCGCGGCTCCCACCTCCGTCGGCGTCACAGCGCGCCCCGACCTGTCGAGCAGCCGCTGCCCCAGCTCCCGCTCCAACTGCCCGATCTGCGCGCTCACCCCCGGCTGCGCGACATGGAGCCGAGCCGCGGCCCGGGTGAAATTGGCCTCCTCGACCACCGTCACGAAGTACCGCAACTGACGAAGTTCCATAAGCGACGATTCTAGGGGCGAGATCATTCATGTCTTGGACTTATGGTCTGCCCGCGACCAGGCTGAGGACATGGGAATCGCCATGGGAATCAGAGACGACATCGCCTCCGAACGCCGCGAGCTGGCGGCTCTTCTGGACACGCTGTCGGACGCACAGTGGGACGCGCCCAGCCTCTGCGCGGGCTGGCGGGTACGCGAGGTGGCCGCCCACCTGACCATGGCCATGCGCCACTCCGTACCGCGGATCGCGGCCGAGCTCGTCAGGTCCCGGTGCAGTCTCGACCGCATGACCGACCGCCTCGCCCGGCGCGACACCTCCGCCATGAGCGGCCCGGAGCTGGCGGCCTCCCTGCGCGACAACGCGGATCACCCCTGGAAGCCGCCGGTCGGCGGTCACGCGATGGCGCTCGCCCACGACGTGATCCACGGCCTCGACATCACCGTCGCCCTCGGCCTGGACCGACGTGTACCGGAGGACCGCCTGCGCACCGTCCTCGCCCGGGTGAGCCCACGCGGTGCCCGGTTCTTCGGCGCCGACCTCGATGGGATCGCCCTCCGCGCCGACGACATCGACTGGTCCTTCGGCAGTGGTACGGCAGAGGCGACGGTGACGGGTACCGCGCAGGACCTCCTGCTCCTCGCCTTCGGTCGCCGACTGCCCCGCGGTCGCCTGCGCGGCGCGCAGGCGGACCGCTTCGTCAGCGGGTGAACGGGTTCCCCCCGAGCCGCCGAGGGCCCTCGCGTCACATCTCGGCCACCTGGCTCCGCAACCACCCGAGCAGGCTCGCGATCCGGCCGTCCTGCTCGGGCGGCCGCGGGCTGAGCAGGTGATAGCCCGTGCCGTCCTCGATCAGGCCGAACGGCGCCACCAACTGTCCGCGCATCAGGTCGTCGTGGACGAGCGCGTACGGACCGATGGCGACGCCGACACCGGCGACGGCCGCCTGCAGCGCCAGGTAGAAGTGCTCGAAGGTCTGCTCCGCCGCGGCATCGACCCGTAGGCGCGTGAGGCGCTGCCAGTCGTCCCAGGCCCGAGGCCGGGTGCTGGTGTGCAGAATCGTCACGTCCACGACGCCACCCCTGCCCATCACCCGCTCCGCCATGTCCGGGCTGCAGACCGGGCCGATCCGTTCCAGGAAGAGCGGAGAACGGCTCACGTCCTCCGGTACGGGAAAGTCGTCGCGGCGCAGCGCGACGTCGACGGTGTCCCGATCGAATGACACGGGCCCGCCGCCCGCCGACAGGTGCACGGTGAGACCGGGCACCCGGACCGCGAGGTCCGGCAGGCGGGGGATGAGCCAGCGCATCAGCAGGGTCGGCTCGCACGACAGCGCGAGCGGGCCGCCGCGTTCCCGGCGGGAGACCTCCCGGGCGGCCGTGTCGAGTTGATCGAGCGCGTCGCGCACGGCGGCCGCCAGGCGGTGCGCCTGAGGGGTGGGTCGCAGTGACCGGGTCCCGCGCTCGAAGAGCGTGATGCCCAGGGATTTCTCCAGGTTCTGGATCTGGCGGCTGATCGCGCCGTGGGTGACGTGGAGTTCCTGGGCGGCCCGGGTCATGCTCGCGTGCCGCACGGTCGCCTCGAAGGGCAGCAGCGAATTCAGAGGAGGAAGGTCGGGCCGGCGCATGTGTGAAATCTACTCACACGTGAGGTGAGAAGGAATCGCTTGTCCAGCGGCTTTCCGGGCGCCAGTGTTGATGTCGTCACCGGCCGGCGATCCGAGGAGGACGACGTATGAGGGTGGGACCCCAGGCCGATCCCGTTTCGAGCATCGCGGTCCTCGCGGACGACCTCACCAGCGCCGGCGACGGCGCGGCGCCGTTCCGCAGGGCCGGACACCGGGCGAAGGTCTTGCTGTCCGACGCCCCTGCCGCGTTCGAGGCGGTCTCGCCGTCCCTCGACGGAGTCGTCGCGGTCGATCTCGGCAGCCGCCTGCTCGACGAGCCGGCAGCCGTGATCCGGACCGCGCGCGCCGCTCGTGCGTTCGCGGGCGTCGAACTGCTGGTCAAGACCGTGGACTCCACCCTGCGGGGACATGTGGCGGCCGAGATCCGCGCGGCCAGGACCGGGTCGGGGCGGCAGGCCGTCGTCGTCGCACCCGCGTTCCCGGCCGAGGGCAGGACCACGGTCCGCGGGGTCCAGTACGTCCAGGGCGTTCCCGTCGACGAGACGGAGTTCGCCCGTGATCCGGTCCACCCCGTTCGCTCCTCGGACCTCGGGCATGTGCTGCCGGAGGCGGACCACCTGGAACCGGATCACTTCGGAAAACTGCCTGAACTGATCGAAGAGGGAGGCGTGTTCGTCTGCTCGGCGGTCACGGACGCCGACCTCGACCACCTCGTCTCCTCGGTGCCCCGCGCGGGCGACGTGCTCTGGGTCGGCTCCCCGGGGCTCGCCGCGGCCCTCGCCCGACACCACTCCCGCACACCGGCTGCGGAACTCCCCGGACTTTCCGGTGCCCGACGCCCGTTGGTGGTCGTCGGCAGCGCGAACGCGGCCACCCGGCGTCAGTTGGGCCGGCTGCGTACGAGGGAGGACGTGGCCGCCGTCGCCACCGTCGACGACCCGGTCGCGGCCGCCGACGCGCTGCGCCGATCACCGGCCTCGGTTCTCGTCGTCCACACCCCCGACGAGCGCCGCGCGTCCTCGGACTCGCTCACCCGTGATCTGGCCGTGGCGGTACGGGAGCTGGTGGCGACCGACCTGGTCGACGGGCTCGTGCTCACCGGCGGGGAGACCGCCGTGGCGGTTCTCGAAACTCTTCGGACGGAGGGCATCGACCTGTTCGACGAGCCCGAGCCCGGCATCGCGCGTGGCGTGCTGCTCAGCCCGCCCAGGATCCCCGTCCTGATCAAGGCCGGCGGCTTCGGCGACGAGGGAACCCTCGACCGGCTGTGCCGTCTCCTCGTGGACGGGCCGGTCTCATGACGCCACACAGCGCCACTCCGCCCCCCGCCACTCCGCCCCCCGCCACGCCGCCCCCCGCCACGCCACCCACCGCCACGTCACCCGCCACCAAGCGACCCATCGCCGTCACCATGGGCGACCCGAACGGCATCGGGCCCGAGATCACCGTCAAGGCGTATGCCGACCCACGCCGCCGCTCTCCCGTCGTCGTGATCGGCGACCCGGACACTCTTGCCCGGGCCTGCCGCATCACGGACACCCGCCTCACCGTGCGGCCGGTCGATTCCGTCGCGGAGGCGGCCCACACCCCCGGAACCATGGACGTCCTGGCCGAGGGCGCGCTGCCGGCAGACCTGTCGCCGGGCACGGTGGACGCCCGCGCCGGTGCGGCGTCCTTCCAGTACGTACGCCGTGGCATCGAGCTCGCCCTCGGTGGCGAGATCCGGGCCCTCACCACCGCACCGATCAACAAGGAGGCACTGAGACTGGCCGGGCTGTCCTACCCGGGTCACACCGAGATCCTCGCCGAGCTCTCGGGCACGAGCGACTACGCCATGATGATGGCCAACGACGAGCTACGGGTCGTCCTGGTCACCGTCCACCAGTCGCTGCGTACGGCGCTCGACGCGCTCACCACCGCCCGCGAGCTGGAGATCATCCGGCTCACTCACCGCACGCTCCGGACCGGCGGGCGGGCGGGCCCCCGCCCCCGTATCGCCGTCGCCGCCCTCAACCCGCACGCGGGGGAGAACGGGCTCTTCGGACGCGAAGACCTCGACATCATCGAACCGGCCGTCCGGGCCGCCCGGCGGGAAGGCATCGACGCCAGCGGTCCCTGGCCCGCCGACACGGTCTTCATGCGCGCCCGCGCCGGCGAGTTCGACGCCGTCGTCGCGCAGTACCACGACCAAGGGCTCATACCCGTCAAGTACATGGGCCTGGAGCACGGGGTCAACATCACCATCGGCCTGCCCTTCGTGCGGACCAGTGTCGACCACGGCACGGCCTTCGACCTCGCGGGCCGGGGCACCGCCGACCACACGAGCCTCCTCACCGCCCTCCACCACGCAGACGAGCTCTCGGGCGCGGGCGCCGGAGCCCCGGCGGAGGGCCCGTCGGGCACCGACGCCATTGCCCTGCCCGATTCCTCGGCCGGTCAGTCGATCGTCTGCCGACCGACACCTGACCGGCATCCCGCACACACAGGCCCCGCCCCGACCCGGAGGACCCCGCCGTGGACTTCATCTTCATGCTCACCCGTGACGACCGGACCGTCACCGACTGCCTCGACGTCCTCGACACCGTCCGGGACCTCGGGACCAGTGGGACCGGCGGCATCGGCCACATCGGCTTCAAGGACGTCGGCGTCGAGCCCGGCACGCTCGCCCGCCTTCACCAGCAGATCAAGGACATGGGAGCGACCAGCTACCTCGAGGTGGTCAGCACCACGCGCGAGCAAGCCCTCGCCTCGGTGAAGTCCGCGATCGACCTGGGCGTCGACCGGCTCATGGGCGGCACCTGGGTCGAGGAGACCATGGCCCTGCTCGACGGCACCGGCATCGAGTACCTCCCCTTCGCGGGCGAACCGCTCGGCCATCCCACCCGCCTGGCCGGCGATCCGGCCCGCATCGCCGAGGACTGCCGCCGGGCCGAGGCAGCCGGCTGCGCGGGCGTGGACCTCCTCGCCCACCGCGCCACCGACGCCGACCCGATCGCGCTGGTCCGCGCCGCCCGGGCCGCGACCACCGGCCGCCTGGTGGTGGCCGGCGGCATCACCAGCGCAGCCCAGATACGGGCGCTCGCGGACGCCGGGGCCGACGCCTTCACCATCGGCTCCGCCGCCTTCGGCGGCACGCTCCGGCCGGACGCGGGAACGCTCGGCGCCCAGCTCGCCGCCGCCGTCGAGGCCACCATGGCGGCCGCCCGCTGAAGCGGAGCGGCCGCCTGGCACCGGCCTCGCAGCGGCTCGGGGCGGCTCGGGGCGGGGCAATGCCCGGCACCGCATACCCTTGTTCCATGACCAGCAGCGACCGGAGCCAGACAGTGGACGTCCAGCGAACCTACGAAGTGCGCACCTACGGGTGCCAGATGAACGTCCACGACTCCGAGCGGCTCTCCGGTCTGCTGGAGGACGCCGGCTACGTCCGCGCCCCCGAGGGCTCCGACGGTGACGCCGACGTCGTCGTCTTCAACACCTGCGCCGTCCGCGAGAACGCCGACAACAAGCTGTACGGCAACCTCGGCCGCCTCGCCCCCAGGAAGACCACGCGTCCTGGCATGCAGATCGCCGTCGGCGGCTGTCTCGCCCAGAAGGACCGCGAGACCATCGTCGAGAAGGCCCCCTGGGTCGACGTCGTCTTCGGCACGCACAACATCGGCAAGCTGCCGGTCCTCCTGGAGCGCGCCCGCGTCCAGGAGGAGGCCCAGATCGAGATCGCCGAGTCGCTGGAGGCCTTCCCCTCCACGCTGCCGACCCGCCGCGAGTCGGCGTACGCCGCCTGGGTCTCGATCTCCGTCGGCTGCAACAACACCTGTACGTTCTGCATCGTCCCCGCGCTGCGCGGCAAGGAGGAGGACCGCCGGCCCGGCGACATCCTCGCCGAGATCGAGGCCCTGGTCTCCGAAGGGGTCTCGGAGATCACCCTGCTCGGGCAGAACGTCAACGCGTACGGCTCCGACCTGGGCGACCGCGAGGCCTTCTCCAAGCTGCTGCGCGCCTGCGGCGAGATCGAGGGCCTGGAGCGGGTCCGGTTCACCTCGCCGCACCCCCGCGACTTCACGGACGACGTCATCGCGGCGATGGCCGAGACGCCGAACGTGATGCCGCAGCTCCACATGCCGCTGCAGTCCGGCTCGGACACGGTCCTGAGGGCGATGCGCCGCTCGTACCGGCAGGAGCGTTTCCTCGGCATCATCGAGAAGGTGCGCGCGGCCATCCCGCACGCCGCCATCTCCACCGACATCATCGTGGGCTTCCCCGGCGAGACCGAGGAGGACTTCGAGCAGACGATGCACACGGTCCGTGAGGCACGCTTCGCCAACGCCTTCACCTTCCAGTACTCCAAGCGACCCGGGACCCCTGCGGCCGAGATGGACGGGCAGATCCCCAAGGAGGTCGTGCAGGCGCGTTACGAGCGTCTCGTCGCCCTCCAGGAGGAGATCTCCTGGGAGGAGAACAAGAAGCAGGTGGGCCGGACGCTGGAGGTCATGGTCGCCGAGGGCGAGGGCCGCAAGGACGGCAGCACGCACCGCCTCTCCGGCCGCGCCCCCGACAACCGGCTCGTCCACTTCACCAAGCCGGCGGACGAGGTCCGCCCCGGCGACGTGGTGACCGTCGAGATCACCTACGCGGCCCCGCACCACCTGCTCGCCGAGGGCCCGACGACGTCGGTACGCCGTACCCGCGCCGGTGACGCCTGGGAGAAGCGCACCGCCGCGGCCGCCGCAAAGCCGGCGGGCGTCCTGCTCGGGCTGCCCAAGATCGGTGTGCCGGAGCCGCTGCCAGCGGCCTCGGCCCCGGCCTGCGGCAGTCACTGACACCTGCGCCATCGGCGCGCCGCGGCGCACGACGCCACGGGACGCAACTGCGGCCACTGAGGTCACTGAGGTCACTGAGGTCACTGAGGTCACGAAAGCCGCGGAAGCCACGAAGGCCACGAAGGCCACGCCGGGGTGGCGTTCCGGGCTCCGTGGCCGGGGACCGGAAGGCGTCGCAGTAGGCTGCGGATCATGCTTGTCGCCGCAGCTGTGTGCCCCTGTCCTCCCCTGCTCGTGCCCGAGGTGGCGGCCGGGGCCGCCGGTGAGCTCGACGGAGCCCGCACGGCCTGTTCCGACGCCGTCGGGCTGCTCGCCGCCTCCCGGCCCGACCGTCTCTATGTCCTCGGCCCGGCGGACGAGAGCGGGCGCGGACCGTTCCCCGCCGGTTCGGCCGGCAGCTTCGCCGGCTTCGGTGTCGACCTCTCCGTACGGCTCGGCGAAGGGCCGGCCGGGGACCGGCCCCTGCCCGCCTCCCTGGCCGTCGCCGCCTGGCTCCTGGAGCGCACCGACTGGGCCGACGCGCCGGTCGAGGGGCTCGGCGTCGGAGAGCCGCTGGAGGTGTCGACGTGCGTCGCCACCGGCCGGGAGCTGGCCGCCTCGGCGGACCGTGTCGCGCTGCTCGTCATGGGGGACGGCAGCGCTTGCCGGACCCTGAAGGCCCCGGGCTACCTGGACGAGCGCGCCGCCGCGTTCGACGCGGAGGCCGCCCGCGCACTGGGCGCCGCGGACCTGGACGCCCTCCTCGCCCTGGACGCGAACCTCGCATACGAGCTGAAGGCGGCCGGTCGGGCCCCCTGGCAGGTCCTCGCGGGCGCCGCGGAGGGCGCGGGGCTCGACGGCAGGCTGCTGTACGAGGACGCGCCGTACGGCGTCGGCTACTTCGTCGCCGCCTGGTCGTAAGCCCTTCCCGGAACCTTCCCAGCCCCTTCCCGGCGCCTTTCCGGAGCGTTCCGGGCGCACGAACGGCGGACGGCCGCGGAGCAGAACGCTCCGCGGCC
>NZ_JBHWJZ010000044.1:0-59109 GCF_042731085.1 Streptomyces sp. NPDC059875 | reverse complement strand
GTACGTCCGTACCGCCGCAGCGCCCTCGGAAGAGGCTGGGCCCTAGGCCTTCTTGGGCCTGTCGGACTTGTCGAGCACCATCACCAGACCGGCGATCACCAGGAACAGCACGATCGGCGCGGCCACGAACAGGCCGAGGGTCTCGACGACACTCAGCTTGGGGGCCGGGTCGTCACCGTCGTCGCGGGTGAGCGCGAGCGCGGGGGACGACATGAGCAGCATCATCAGCGTCGTACCGGCCGCGACAGCACCGGCGCGCAGGGCGTTCTTCTTGTCCACGGTGCAAACGTAGCGAACACCTAAACGCGCCGCGCGTCCGGGGGTGCCGTACGGACGCCCCCGAGGGATGCGAAGACCGCGAGGAGGCGGTGCAGTCGGGGCGAGGCGGCCAGCTCCTCCAGGCTCATCGGCTGGCCCTCCGGGCCCGCGACCGGCAGCCGCCAGTTGGGGTACTGGTCCCAGGTGCCGGGCAGGTTCTGGGGTCGCCGGTCCCCCACCGTGTCCGGCAGCCACACCCCGAGCATCGAGGCGGGGGTGCGCAGCAGGAAGCGGTGGACGGCCCGGACTTCGGCCTCCTCGTCGCCCGGACCCTCCGGCAGCAGCCCGAGCCGCTCCAGGTACGCCAGCCACTCGCCGATCTCGGCCGCGTCCCGGGCACGCTCGCGCCCGAGATCGCCGGTGAGCAGCCCGAGCCGGTGGCGCAGGGCGACGTGGTCGCCGGAGAGCCGGGCCGCGGTCGAGGGGAGGTCGTGGGTCGTGGCGGTGGCCACACAGTCGGTGCGCCACTCCTCCGGGGCCAGCGGGCGGCCCGTGCCGGACCAGTCCCGCTCGAACCAGAGCACGGACGTGCCGAGCACCCCGCGGCGCGCGAGCTGCTCGCGGACGCCCGGCTCGACGGTGCCGAGGTCCTCGCCGATGACGACCGCGCCCGCCCGGTGGGCCTCCAGGGCGAGGACCGCGAGCATCGCCTCGGAGTCGTAGCGGACGTACGTCCCCTCGGTGGGTTCGCGGCCCTCGGGGACCCACCAGAGCCGGAACAGGCCCATCACATGGTCGATGCGGAGCGCCCCGGCGTGGCGCAGCAGCTCCCGCAGGAGACCGCGGTACGGGGCGTAGCCCGAAGCGGCGAGCGCGTCGGGGCGCCAGGGCGGCAGACCCCAGTCCTGGCCACGGGCGTTGAAGGCGTCGGGCGGGGCGCCGACCGACATGCCGGCGGCGAAGGCGTCCTGCTGGGCCCAGGCGTCGGAGCCTTCCGGGTGGACGCCGACCGCGAGGTCGTGGACGATCCCGACCGCCATCCCCGCCTCCCGGGCGGCCTCGGCGGCGGCGGCGAGCTGCCGGTCCGTCAGCCAGGCCAGCCGGCAGTGGAAGTCGGTGCGGGCGGTCAGCTCGTCGTCGGCGCGGACGGCCACGGCGGCGGAGCGGGGGTCGCGCAGCTCCTCGGGCCAGGAGCGCCAGTGGTGCCCGTACCGCTCGGCGAGGGCGCAGTAGGTGGCGTGGTCCTCCAGGGCGCGGCCGCGCTCGGCGAGGAAGTCGCGGTACTCCGCACGTCTCCCGGGGCCGAGCTCCACCGTCCGTACGAGCTCCAGGGCGCGCCGCTTGACTTCCCACACGGCGTCCCGGTCGATCAACGCGCCCTTGCGCAGGACCCGTTCGCGCAGCTCGGCGGCGTCGCCGAGGACCGCGTCCAGTGCGTCGCGGTACGCGGGGCCCACGGAGCCGTACTCGGGGACGTCCTCGATCCGCAGATGGATGGGGTCGGGGAAGCGGCGCGAGGAGGGGCGGTACGGAGAGGGGTCGGTGGGCGCTCCGGGCACGGCCGCGTGCAGCGGGTTGACCTGGACGAAGCCGGCGCCGTGCGTCCGGCCCGCCCAGGCCGCGAGCTCGCGCAGGTCGCCGAGGTCGCCCATGCCCCAGGAGCGGCTGGAGAGCACCGAGTACAACTGGGCGAGCAGGCCGAACACCCGTCCCTCGGGCCGGGGCACGCGCGCGGGGGCGACGATCAGCGTGCTGTCGCCGGCGCGCCCCTCGGGGGCCAGGGCCTCGACGCGGTGGATGCCGAGCGGGAGCCGGTCCCAGCCCGTGCCCTCCACCACCTCGCCCGACTCGGTCGTGACGCGCAGCCGGGTGCCCGGCGGCAGGCCCTGGGGCGGGCGCACCGGGCCATCGCCGTCGCCTGCACCGTTGCCGTCGTCCTGCCAGCGCACCAGCGTGGGCGGCAGCAACCGCTCGTCGTCGGCCCGTCGCGCCGCCAGGAGGGCGGCGTCCACCGCCTCGGGCGTGGTGGCGTCCACGTCGAGGGCGCCGAGCACGGCCACGACCGTCGCGTCGGGCACGTGGACGGTGACGCCCTCGGACGGCTCGTACGCGGTGGCGACGCCGTGGAGTTCGGCGAGACGGGCGAGGGTCACTTCACACTCCGGGGGACTCCGTGCCGCCCGCGGTGCCGGGGGCGGTGGGTTCGCTGGTGAGGGGGGCCGCCTGGGTCAGGGGCGGCTCGCTGGTGAGCGGTGCGGCGTCGGCGAGGGGCGGCTCGCTCGTGAGCGGGCCCTGTTTCGGCACGCGTATGGCTGTGATGAGGGGGGTGGTCGCGGTCACGGGGGTCTCCCGGTTCGTCTCGACAGGTGGGGCTTCGAGAGCCCTACCCACCGCACCCCGTTTTACCGGCGGAACTTGGCGAAGCGACGCCACCTCGCCGAAAGACCGCCCGGCAAACCAGACACATCGACCACCTGCATTGACACCCCAGCCGGGCGGGTGGTGGGCTCGTAACCGACTCGTGACCACAGGAGTCGCACAGGAGAGAGGAGTCCCCATGCACCTCGGACGCAGACGGCGGACCGCGTCGGCCGTCGCAGCCGCGGTGATCGGCGGACTTCTCGGCGGTGGCATGCCCGGCCTCGCCCAGGCCGCTCCCGTCTCCCCCGTCACGACGCCCGAGGCCACACCGGACGCGCGGCTGTCGGCCGGGACGTCGGTCTGGCCGCGCCCGCAGTCCCAGCGGGCCACCGGCCCGTCGGTGCCGCTCGGCGACGAGGTGACGCTGCTCACGGACGCCGACGCCGATCCGTACGCCGTGGCCGCGCTGCGCGAGGTGCTGCGGGCGGCGGGGGTACGGACCGTCCACACCTCCCTGCCGGGTGGCGGGACCGTGATCCGCGCGGGCGCCGCCGCCTCCGGCGAGGCCCTGCGGGCGCTGCGCGTGCCCGAGCGGGCCGACCTGCCGCGCGGCGGGTACCGACTGGCCACCGGCCGGGTCCAGGGCCGTGACACGGTCGCCCTGGACGGCGTCGGCGAGGACGGTCTGTTCCACGGCGTACAGACCCTGCGCCAGCTGATCGGCGGCCCCGAGAACGAGCGGACGATCCCCGGTGTCGTCGTCCGCGACTGGCCCGGCACCGCCGTGCGCGGCCTGACCGAAGGCTTCTACGGCCGCCCCTGGAGCCGGGAACAGCGCCTGGCCCAGCTCGACTTCATGGGCCGCACCAAGCAGAACCGCTACCTCTACGCGCCCGGTGACGACCCGTACCGCCAGACCCAGTGGCGCGACCCCTACCCCGCCGAGCAGCGTGCCGACTTCCGCGCGCTCGCCGAGCGGGCGCGCGCCAACCATGTGACCCTCGCCTGGGCCGTGGCACCCGCACAGTCCATGTGCCTGGCGTCGGACGACGACGTGAAGGCGCTCACCCGCAAGCTCGACGCCATGTGGGCGCTGGGGGTGCGCTCCTTCCAGCTCCAGTTCCAGGACGTCAGCTACAGCGAGTGGCACTGTTCGAAGGACGCGGACACCTTCGGCCGCGGGCCCGAGGCGGCCGCCGCCGCCCACGCGCGCGTGGCGAGCGAGGTGGCCCGGCACCTGGCCGCCCGGTACCCGGACGCGGAACCGCTGACCCTGATGCCGACGGAGTACTACCAGGACGGCGCGACGACCTACCGCACCGCGCTCGCCGCCGCGCTCGACGACCGGGTGCAGATCGCCTGGACGGGCGTCGGGGCCGTCCCCCGCACCATCACCGGACGGGAGCTGGCCGGCGCGCGGGACGCGCTGCGCCACCCGCTGGTCACCATGGACAACTACCCGGTCAACGACTACGCCCAGGACCGGCTCTTCCTCGGCCCGTCCACGGGCCGCGAGCCGGCGGTGGCGGCCGGTTCGGCCGCGTTCCTCGCCAACGCCATGGAGCAGGCGGCGATCTCCCGCATACCGCTCTTCACCGCCGCGGACTACGCCTGGAACCCGAAGGGTTACCGGCCCCAGGAGTCCTGGCGGGCCGCCGTGGACGAGCTGGCCGGGCCGGACCCGGCGGCCCGCGAGGCGCTGCGGGCCCTGGCCGGCAACGACGCCTCGTCGATCCTCGACCCGGCGGGCGAGTCGGCCTACCTCAAGCCGCTGATGACCGCGTTCTGGCGCAGCCGCACGGCCACGGACCCGGCGGGGCGGGAGAAGGCGGCACGCGAACTGCGGGCCGCGTTCACCGTGATGCGCGAGGCACCCGAGCGCCTGGCGGCGACCGCCGAGGGCACCCTGGACGACGAGGTACGGCCGTGGCTGGAGCAGCTGTCCCGCTACGGGCTCGCCGGCGAGACGGCCGTCGACATGCTGCTGGCCCAAGCCCGCGGCGACGGCGCGGCGGCCTGGCAGGCCCAGTTGCGTCTCGAGCCGCTGCGGCAGGCGCTGAAGGCGAGCGAGGTGACCGTCGGCACGGGCGTCCTCGATCCCTTCCTCACACGCGCGGTGACCGAGTCGGCGGCCTGGACCGGCGCGGACCGTGAGCAGCCCGCGGGGCGGCGGGCGGACCGCGAGCCGTCGGCGTACACCGTCCGGCTGGAGCGTTCGCGGCCCGTCGAGACGGTGACGGTGATGACGGAGCCGGGCGCGGGAGACTCCGCGCGCGTGGAGGCGTACGTCCCCGGCGAGGGCTGGCGGTCGCTGGGCCCGGTGTCCCCATCCGGCTGGACGCAGGCGGACGTGAAGGGCCTGCGCGCGGACGCGCTGCGCATCGTGTGGGACGGCACGGACCCTCAGGTGCGCTCCCTGGTGCCGTGGTTCGCCGACGAGCCGCACGCCGAGCTGGAGCTCGCCCGGGGCGAGACGGACGCCGAGATCGGCGGCCCCGCGCAGCGGGTGGACGTCCGGCTGGCGGGCCGGCGCGCCGACGAGGTGCGCGGGGAGCTGGCGGCGCGGGCGCCGAAGGGGATCACGGTGCGGCTCCCCAAGGAGATCGGGGTGCCGCGCGGCACGCGCGCGACCGTCCCGCTCGAGGTGTCGGTGGCGCCGGACGCGCCGGCGGGCTCGTACCGGGTGCCGGTGTCGTTCGCGGGCGAGGAGCGCGTCCTGACGGTGCGGGCCTTCCCCCGCACGGCGGGGCCCGACCTGGCGCGCGCAGCGACGGCCTCCTCCTCGGGCGACGAGACGCCCGACTTCCCCGCCGTCGCGGCGCTCGACGGCGATCCCGCCACCCGCTGGTCCTCGGTCCTCGAGGACGGCGCCTGGTGGCAGCTGGAGCTCCCGCAGCCGGCCCGGATAGGTCAGGTGGTCCTCCACTGGCAGGACGCGTACGCCTCCCGCTACCGCATCCAGGTCTCCGCCGACGGCCGGACCTGGCGGACCGCGGCGACGGTCGCCGAGGGGCGCGGCGGCCGCGAGAGCATCCGCATGGACGCGGCGGACACCCGCTTCCTGCGGGTCCAGGGCGACGCGCGGGCGACGGAGTACGGCTACTCGCTCTGGTCGGTGGAAACATACGCCGTTGCCCCGCCGGCCCGGTCCGAGCAGCCGGAACAGCCCGAGCAGCCGGAGTAGGGACGCCTCCACGAGGCGCCCCTACGGAGGCGGGTACGACAAAGGCCCGGCTCAGCCCGTCTTCACGGCCCCCGCAGGGGTGGTGGAGACGGCGTCGATCCGGGCCATCACATCGTCCGCGCCGTACGGCTGCAGATAGGGCAGCCACCGTGGGTCCCGGTGTCCGGTCCCGATGATCCGCCAGGCCAGGCCGGTGGGCGGGGCGGGCTGGTGCCGCAGCCGCCAGCCCAGCTCGCGCAGGTGCCGGTCGGCCTTGACGTGGTTGCAGCGGCGGCAGGCCGCCACGACGTTCTCCCAGGCATGCGTACCCCCGCGGCTGCGCGGAATGACGTGGTCGACGCTGGTTGCGACGCCACCGCAGTACATGCAACGCCCGCCGTCGCGGGCGAAGAGGGCTCTGCGGGTCAGAGGAACGGGCCCCCGGTAGGGGACCCGCACGAACCGCTTCAGCCGGACCACACTGGGTGCGGGGATGACGCGGGTCTCGCTGTGCAGGAAGGCGCCGGACTCCTCGAGGCAGAGTGCCTTGTTCTCGAGGACGAGGACGAGCGCGCGGCGGAGCGGTACGACGCCGAGGGGCTCGTACGACGCGTTGAGGACCAGGACATGCGGCACGGATGCCTCCTAATACGCCGGCGGCGCGTGGCTCGCGCCGGGACGAACTGCTCTCAGTCTCTCCTCATGCCTGGTCGGAGCGCCACCACGTACCGGTAACGGGCTTGAGGTGTTCTCGACCACAGGCATCGTCACCCGGATCATCCCCGCGTGAGGTCGGTCTCTCCCTCGAACGGGGCAACGGGAGCACACCCGATGCCCCGTTAGTGTGGATGTTCTGCGTACACCACGCCTGGAGGTTCTACGTGTCCTGGTCAGCCCTGCCGACCGCCGACGATCCGCAGAAGGTGCCCGTCACCCTCGACGAGGCCGCGGAGAAGGCGACGAACGCCGCGGGCTGGGTGGAGGAGAACTGGTCCACCTGGCTGAACACAGGTCTACGGATCCTCCTCATCCTGATCGTCGCCCTGCTGCTGCGGATGGCCATCCGCCGGGCCCTGACGAAGCTGATAGAGCGGATGAACCGCTCCGCCTCGGCGGTGGAGGGGACGGCGCTCGGCGGTCTCCTCGTCAACGCCGAGCGGCGGCGGCAGCGCTCGGAGGCGATCGGCTCGGTGCTCCGCTCGGTCGCGTCGTTCCTGATCCTGGGCACGGCGGGGCTGATGATCCTCGGCGCCTTCAAGATCGACCTGGCGCCGCTGCTCGCCTCCGCGGGTGTCGCGGGTGTGGCGATCGGTTTCGGCGCCCGGAACCTGGTCACGGACTTCCTGTCCGGTGTCTTCATGATCCTCGAGGACCAGTACGGCGTCGGTGACTCGGTCGACGCGGGCGTGGCCTCCGGCGAGGTCATAGAGGTCGGACTGCGGGTGACGAAGCTGCGCGGCGACAACGGCGAGATCTGGTACGTCCGCAACGGCGAGATCAAGCGGATCGGCAACCTCAGCCAGGGCTGGGCGACGGCGGCGGTGGACGTCACGGTGCGCCCGACGGAGGACCTGGACCGGGTGCAGTCGGTGATCAACGAGGCCACGGCGTCGATGGCGAAGGACGAGCCCTGGAACGAGCGGCTGTGGGGTCCGGTGGAGATCCTCGGCCTCACCGAGGTGCTCCTCGACTCCATGACCGTCCGGGTCTCGGCGAAGACGATGCCGGGCAAGGCCCTCGGCGTCGAGCGCGAGCTGCGGTGGCGGATCAAGCGCGCGCTGGACGCGGCCGGCATCCGTATCGTCGGCGGGATCCCGGCGCAGACGGAGGAGTCCGCGGCTGACCCGACGGCGGCCATGTCGGCTCCCTCGGCCTTCGCCTCGCCGACGTCCCCGCAGGGCGCGGCGGCGTCCCCGCTGCCGAAACCGGACCTCAGCAAGTAACGCCCCGAACAAGAAGCGCCGCACGGTCGACGCCCCCGCAGGTAACGCTTTGGTTGCCTTCGGGGGCGTCGTGCGTGCTCGGGTATTGACGCCCAGGTGACGCCCGTCCTACGGTCCTCCCACCGAATAGGAAACTTTCCTAACAGTGATGTTGGGGGAGCGGGCGACGGGGCAGCAGAATGGCCCCATCAGAACCGAAGGGCAGGTGCGGCGCCATGGCCGGTACGACCCCGGGTACCCCCGGCACCCCGCGCGTGCTGCGGGCCATGAACGACCGTGCCGCCCTCGACCTGCTCCTGGAGCACGGGACCCTCTCGCGGACCCGGATCGGCAAGCTCACCGGCCTCTCCAAGCCGACCGCCTCCCAGCTCCTCGCCCGCCTCGAAGCCGCCGGGCTCGTCGTCGCCACCGGCACCACCGCGGGCCGGCCCGGACCCAGCGCCCAGCTGTACGCGGTCAACGCCCGGGCCGCCTTCGCCGCCGGACTCGATGTGACCCCGCACCGGATCCGCGCCGCCGTCGCCGACATCACCGGCGAGGTCGTCGGCGAGTTCGAGCTCCGCACCCCGGGCCGCGCGGCCGACGGTGTCGTACGGCAGGTCACCACCGCCCTCGACGGCGCCGTCAAGGACGCCGGGATCACCCGGGCCGAGGTGCACCGGCTCGTCATCGGCACCCCCGGCGCCTTCGACCCGGCCACCGGGCGACTGCGGTACGCCTCCCACCTGCCCGGCTGGCACTCCCCCACGCTCCTGGAGGAGCTCGCGGCGGTGCTCCCGATGCCGTTCGAGTACGAGAACGACGTCAACCTGGCCGCCGTCGCCGAGCAGCGCCTGGGCGCCGCCCGCGGCCACGAGGACTTCGTCCTGCTGTGGAACGAGGAGGGCCTCGGCGCCGCCCTCGTCCTCGGCGGCCGGCTCCACCGCGGCTTCACCGGCGGCGCCGGCGAGGTCGGCTTCCTGCCCGTGCCCGGCACCCCGCTCGTACGGCAGGTCACCAAGGCCAACTCCGGCGGCTTCCAGGAGCTCGCCGGAGTCCAGTCCGTGCCCCGGATCGCCCGGGCGCTCGGCATCGAGACCCCCGAGCAGCCCTATGTGGCCACCGCGACCCGGCTGCTCACCCACGCCGCCGCCCACCACGGCGACGACCCCCGGTACGCGGCGCTCCTCGACCAGTACGCCGAGCGCCTCGCCACCGGTCTCGCCTCCCTCGTCGCCGTACTCGACCCCGAACTCCTCGTCCTGTCCGGCGATGTGACCGTCGCCGGCGGGGAACCCCTGCGCGAGCGCGTCCAGTCCGAACTGGCCGAACTCGCCGCCTCCCGGCCCCGGCTCGTCCTCGGGGACGTGGACCGGCACCCCGTCCTGCGCGGGGCTCTGGAAAGCGCCCTCGCCACCACCCGCGACGAGGTCTTCGACACGTCCCGGTAGGCCACGCACTCCGTACCGACCAGCAGTTCCCCTTCCCCCGAACCTCGCCCGCCACAGGGAGACTTCGTCATGCCCGTACGCCCGCGCAGAGCCGCCGTCGCGCTCGCCGCCACCGCCTCGATCGCCCTTCTCGCCTCCGCCTGTACCGGCTCCACCGAGAACAAGGCGTCCGACGACCCGAACGCCAAGACGACGATCACCTTCTGGCACGGCTGGTCGGCGCCCTCCGAGGCCAAGGCGATCCAGGACAACGTCGCCCGCTTCGAGAAGGCCCACCCGAACATCAAGGTGAAGGTCATCGGCAACATCAACGACGACAAGCTGAGCCAGGCGCTGCGCGCGGGCGGTTCGAACGGCCCGGACGTGGCCGCCTCCTTCACCACGTCCAACGTCGGCAAGTTCTGCCACTCCGGCGCGTTCGCGGACCTCAAGCCCTTCCTGGAGAAGGACAAGGTGGACCTGGACAAGACCTTCTCGAAGGTCCTGCAGGACTACACCCAGTTCGAGGGCAAGCGCTGCTCGCTGCCGCTGCTCTCCGACGCGTACGGGCTCTACTACAACAAGGACGCCTTCAAGGCGGCCGGCATCACCGGACCGCCGAAGACCTGGTCGGAGTTCTCGCAGGTGGCGAAGAAGCTGACCAAGGAGAAGGGCGACAGCTACGAGCAGCTCGGCTTCATGCCGAACTACCTCGGCTACGAGACCGTCCCCAGCCACTACATGTCGCAGTGGGACCACACGTACTTCGACCAGAACGGCAAGTCGAACCTCGCCAAGGACCCGGGCTTCGCCGAGATGCTGACCTACCAGAAGTCGCTGGTCGACGGCCTGGGCGGATTCGCGAAGCTGGACAAGTACCGCACCACCTTCGGTGACGAGTGGGGCGCCAAGCACCCCTTCCACACCGGCCAGGTCGCCATGCAGCTGGACGGCGAATGGCGGCTGAACTTCATCAAGGACGCCAAGGTCGGCTTCGAGGTCGGCGTCGCGCCGCTGCCGGTCGCCGACGACGAGGTGGCCGAGTACGGCAAGGGCTACCTCTCCGGCACGATCATCGGCATCGCGCCGCAGAGCAAGAAGCAGAACGCGGCCTGGGAGCTGGTCAAGTACATGACCATGGACACCGACGCGGTGGTGGAGTTCGCCAACGGCATCGGCAACGTCCCCTCCACGCTGGAGGCGCTGAAGTCCCCGAAGCTGAAGGTCGACGAGCGCTTCAAGGTCTTCCTGGACATCGCCCAGCACCCCGAGTCCTCCACCTCCGACGGCGCGGTGAACGGCTCCACGTACCAGGACACCTTCCAGGACTTCGCCCAGAAGTACGAGAAGGGCCAGGTCCCGGACCTGAAGAAGGGTCTCGAGGACACGGCCGCCCAGATCGACCGCGACATCGCCCAGGCGAAGTAAGACCAGGACCGGTACCTCATGTCCACCGACACCCTCGAAGGGCGTCAGGCGGCCCTGCGGTCGAAGCGCGTGCGCAGCGCGCTTCGCACCGCGGCGTTCATGTCGCCCTGGCTGATCGGCTTCAGCGTCTTCTTCGCGTACCCGCTCGTCTCGACCGTCTACTTCTCGCTGATGAAGTACGACGGGCTCAACCCGCCGACCTGGCGGGGCCTGGACAACTGGACGTACGTCTTCTCCGACCTGCCGAAGTTCTGGCCGGCGATGCAGAACACCCTCTGGCTTGCGGTCGTCATGGTCGCCTGCCGGGTGGTGTTCGGCCTCGGCATCGGCCTCCTCATCACCAAGATCAAGACGGGTGCCGGAGTCTTCCGTACCCTCTTCTACCTGCCGTACCTGGCCCCGCCGGTCGCCGCGACGCTGGCCTTCGTCTTCCTGCTCAACCCGGGCACAGGACCGGTCAACTCGCTCCTGGAGGCCGTCGGGATCCCCGCGCCCTCCTGGTTCAACGACACCGCGTGGGCCAAACCGGCCCTGACCGTCCTCGCCGTGTGGGGCGTCGGGGACCTCATGGTCATCTTCATGGCCGCGCTGCTCGACGTACCGAAGGAGCAGTACGAGGCGGCGGAGCTGGACGGCGCCTCGGCCTGGCAGCGGTTCCGCTACGTCACCCTGCCGAACATCGCGCCGATCGTGCTCTTCGCGGTCGTCACCGGGATCATCGGCGCGATGCAGTACTACACCCAGCCGATCGTGGCGGCGAAGGTCGCCTCGGGTGTGATGGGCGGCTCCGGCCAGACCTTCGAGCCGGGCTATCCGGACGACTCCACGCTGACCCTGCCGCAGCTGGTCTACAACCTCGGCTTCGGCCGCTTCGACTACGGCGCGGCCTGCGTCGTGGCCCTCGTCCTGTTCGCCCTCTCCATGGCCTTCACCGCGCTGCTGATGCGCCGGCGGGGCGGCCTGATCGGCTCGGGTGACTGATCATGACCTCCTCCGTATCCACGCTCGACCGCCCCGTGGGCAAGACGCCCGCCGGGGCCGCCGAGAGGACCGCCCGGCGGAAGGCCCTGCTGCACTGGATCGCCGTGCACTCCCTCGGGATCGCCGCGGCCCTGTTCTTCGTGCTGCCGTTCGTCTTCGTCTTCCTGACCTCGCTGATGAGCGACCAGCAGGCGCTGACCCGCGACCTCACGCCGAACACCTGGCACTGGGACAACTACATCCGGGTCTTCAACACCCCGGGCTTCCTGGACTGGTGGAAGAACTCCCTGCTGTACGCCGGGCTCGGCACCGCGCTCGTGGTGGTGTCCTCGATCCCGGTGGCGTACGCGCTCGCCAAGTTCCGCTTCCGGGGCCGACATCTGTCGCTGCTGCTCGTCATCTCGATGATGATGCTGCCGCCGCAGGTGATCATCATTCCGATGTACCTGTTCTGGGCGAAGCAGATGGACCTCTCCGGCACCCTGTGGCCGCTGATCGTCCCGATGGCGTTCGGTGACGCCTTCGCGATCTTCCTGCTGCGCCAGTTCCTGCTGACGATCCCGAACGAGTACATCGAGGCCGCGAAGATCGACGGGTGCGGCGAATTCCGCACCCTCCTCAGGATCGTGCTCCCGATGGCCAAGCCAGGCATCGCCGCCGTGGCACTGTTCCAGTTCTTCTACTGCTGGAACGACTACTTCGGACCGCAGATCTACACCTCGGAGAACCCGGCGGCGTACACGCTGAGTTACGGCCTGGAGTCCTTCAAGGGCGCGCACCACACCGACTGGAACCTGACCATGGCCGCGACCGTACTGGTCATGGCCCCTGTGATCCTCGTCTTCTTCTTCGCCCAGAAGGCGTTCGTCGAGGGAGTCACACTGACCGGAGTGAAGGGCTGAAACGACATGCTGCAATCAATCGGGGGACAACCCCCGCACCCCCGGGCGTCAAAGATTGCTGTCGTGGGGGGCGGCTCCACCTACACCCCCGAACTGATCGACGGATTCGCGCGGTTGCGCGACACCCTGCCCATCACCGAACTCGTCCTCGTCGACCCGGCCGCCGACCGCCTGGAGCTGGTCGGCGGGCTCGCCCGGCGGATCTTCGCCAAGCAGGGCCACGAAGGGAAGATCGTCACCACCTCCGACGTCGACGCCGGGGTGGAGGGCGCCGACGCCGTCCTGCTCCAGCTGCGGGTCGGCGGCCAGGCCGCCCGGAACCAGGACGAGACATGGCCGCTGGAGTGCGGCTGCGTCGGCCAGGAGACCACCGGCGCCGGCGGTCTCGCCAAGGCGCTGCGGACCGTCCCGGTGGTCCTGGACATCGCCGAGCGGGTCCGGCGGGCCAACCCGGACGCCTGGATCATCGACTTCACCAACCCCGTCGGCATCGTCACGCGCGCGCTGCTCCAGGCCGGGCACAAGGCCGTCGGTCTGTGCAACGTGGCCATCGGCTTCCAGCGCAAGTTCGCGAAGCTGCTCGACGTGACCCCGGCCGAGGTCCACCTGGACCACGTCGGGCTCAACCACCTCACCTGGGAGACGGCCGTCCGCCTCGGCGGGCCGGAGGGCGAGAACGTCCTGCCCCGGCTGCTCGCCGAGCACGGCGAGACCATCGCGGACGACCTGCGCATGCCGCCCGAGATCGTGGACCGGCTCGGCGTCGTCCCCTCGTACTACCTGCGCTACTTCTACGCGCACGACGAGGTCGTGCGGGAGCTCGGCACCAAGCCCTCACGGGCCGCCGAGGTCGCCGCGATGGAGAAGGAGCTCCTGGAGATGTACGGGGACCCGGCGCTCGACGAGAAGCCCGCGCTGCTCGCCAAGCGCGGCGGCGCCTTCTACTCGGAGGCCGCCGTGGACCTCGCTGCCTCGCTGCTCGGCGGCGGGGGATCGCCGTACCAGGTGGTGAACACGTACAACAACGGCACGCTGCCCTTCCTGCCGGACGACGCCGTGATCGAGGTGCAGGCGGCGGTGGGGTCTCAGGGAGCCTCGCCCCTGCCGGTCGCCCCGCTCGACCCGCTGTACGCCGGGCTCATCGCCCACGTGACCGCGTACGAGGACCTGGCCCTGGAGGCGGCGCTGCGCGGCGGCCGCGAGCAGGTGTTCAGGGCGCTGCTCGCGCACCCCCTGGTGGGGCAGTACGCGTACGCCGACGGGCTCACCGACCGGCTGATCGCCCACAACCGGGAGCACCTCGCGTGGGCGTGAACGACGTGCTCCTCGCGATCGACGCGGGCAACAGCAAGACCGACGTGGCGGTGGTCGGGACGGACGGACGGGTGCTCGGCGCGGCGCGCGGCGGTGGCTTCCAGCCGCCCGTGGTGGGGGTCGAGGCGGCCCTGGACGGTCTGGCGGAGGCGGTGGGACGTGCGGTCTCCCAGGCCGGTCTCCCGCCGGAGTTCGCCCATGTCTCCGCCTGTCTCGCCAATGCCGATCTCCCGGTGGAGGAGGCGGAGCTGACGTCCGCGCTGGCGGACCGGGGCTGGAGCCGGAGCGTCCGGGTCTACAACGACACCTTCGCCATCCTGCGCGCCGGGCTCGACGAGCCGCGCGGCGTCGCCGTGGTGTGCGGCGCCGGCATCAACTGCGTCGGGATGCTGCCGGACGGCCGTACCGCCCGCTTCCCCGCCATCGGGAAGATCTCCGGCGACTGGGGCGGCGGCAGCGGACTCGCCGAGGAGGCGCTGTGGTTCGCGGCCCGTGCGGAGGACGGCCGCGGCGAGCCGACCGAGCTCGCGCACACCCTGCCCGGGCACTTCGGGCTGCCGACCATGTACGCGCTGATCGAGGCGCTGCACCTGGGCCGTATCCCGTTCGAGCGGCGGCACGAGCTGACGCCCGTGCTGTTCCGTACGAGCGCGGAGGGCGACGCCGTCGCGCGGTCGCTGGTGCACCGGCTCGCGGCGGAGGTCGTCGCCATGTCGACGGTCGCCCTCGCGCGGCTCGGCCTGCTCGACGAGGAGGCGCCGGTGATGCTGGGCGGCAGCGTGCTCGCCGCGCGCCATCCCGAACTGGACGCCAGGATCACGGAACTGCTGGCCGTGAAGGCGCCGAAGGCCGTGGTCGGCGTCGTGACCTCGCCGCCGGTCCTGGGTGCGGCGCTGCTCGCGCTCGACGAGGTGGCCGCGGGGCCCGAGGCCGCCGCCCGGCTGCGCGAGCACTACGGCGCCTGAGGCGCACACGACGGCGGGGCGTCCCCCAGGGACGCCCCGTCGTCGTGTTCACCCGTACGTGGCAGTCGATCGTGGAACCGATTCCGGCCGAGCGGCGTATTCATAGCAGGGGGTTCGCCTACGGGGGTGGCGCGAGCATGGGGCACGATAGGAACAAGATCGAGTCATTTCTGGTGTGCGGGTGGGGCCCCTGAGGCCATACTGCCCTCCGGGCACTACGTCGGACCGAGGGGGAGGCCACGTTGACATACCCGCCGAATGCGCCCGCCGCCTCGGCGTCGGGCACCGCGCCGACCCAGCCGGGGGGCGGCGTACCCGCGCAGCCGTCGTCGCCGCCCGCGGCGACACCGCCCTCCGCGACACCGCCCGCCGGCCGCGGGGCCTGGGACGAGGCACGGGTACGGCTGCGCCGCGCCGCCACGACCGAGCCCGGACGGCTGCAGATCCTCGGTGCCGTACTGGCCCTGCTGGTCGTCGCGTTCGGGGGCGTCACCGCCTTCGAGGTCGCCGACCGGGCCTCCTCCGCCGACGACGTGGTGAGCCGCAGCCAGCCGCTGAGCGCCGACGCCGCGAACATCTACCGCTCGCTCGCCGACGCCGACACCGCCGCGGCGAGCGCCTTCCTGGCCGGTGCGCAGGAGCCCCCGGACGTCCAGAAGCGGTACGCCGACGACATCAGGACCGCCTCCCGTCTCCTGGTCAAGGCCGCGGCGAGCACGGAGGGTTCGACCGAGTCGGCCCGCGAGATCGCCACGCTCAACGAACAGCTCCCCCGCTACACCGGCCTGATCGAGCGGGCCCGCGCCGCCAACCGGCAGGGCCTGCCGCTCGGCGGCGCCTATCTGCGGTACGCCAACCGGCAGATGACCAGCGAGCTGCTGCCCGCCGCCGAGCGCCTGTACGAGGCGGAGACCGCACGGCTCCAGCAGGACGACGAGGACGCCCGCGGCTGGCCGTACCTCTCCCTCGGCCTGGGGATCCTCGCCCTCGCCGTCCTGGTCTGGGCCCAGCGGCGCAACTACGCCCTGACGAACCGGGTGTTCAACCACGGGCTGCTGGCCGCCACCGCCGCCTCCGTGGTCGTGCTGCTCTGGCTCGCCGCCGCGCACACGCTCGCGCGTACCGAGCTGAACAACGCCCGTGAGCACGGGCAGAGTTCGCTCCAGGTGCTCACCACCGCCCGGATCAGCTCCCTCAAGGCCCGGGCGAACGAGAACCTGGCGGTGGTCTCGCGCGGCGCGGTCCTCACCGACGACGGCAAGAACGACAAGTACGAGACGGACTACGCCGGCAGCATGGAGGCGCTGACGACCGCGCTCGCCGAGGCGCGGGAGCTGGCGGACGACGACGCCGGGCGCGACCCGTTGAGCACGGCGGCGGAGCGCACGGCCGAGTGGAAGCAGCGTCACAAGGTCGCGCGGGCCGCGGACGACTCGGGCGACTACGAAGGCGCGCTGACCCGGATCATCGGCTCGAAGGAGTCCACCGGACAGTCCTTCGACCAGGTCGACGCGGCCCTGAAGCGGGCCCTGGACCACGAGCAGGCCGAGTTCACCCGCGCCGCCGAGGACGGCAGGGGCGCGCTGAGCGCCCTCCCGCTGGGCGCGGCCGTCCTCGGGATACTGGGCGCCGCGGGCGCCGTCATGGGCATCAACCGCAGGCTGTCGGAGTACCGGTGAGAGGGGGCGGGATGCGGAACGGCGTCGACGGCGCGAGGACGAGCGGCCCGGCCCGGCTCCTCGGCCGGCGTCCCCTGGCGCGACTGCGCGGCTGGGGCGGTGTCGGGGCGATGGCCGTGGCCTGCGGGCTGACGGCGTCGCTGACCCTGCTGCCGCTGGCCCACGGTGGGACCGGCGCGCCCGCCGCCCCCCTCGTGACCGGGCCCGGAGTCGGTACGGGAGTGCAGGTCAAGGCGGACAGCTGCCGTGACCCCGAGGCCTCGCTCACCCCGTCCACCGCCGACGGCCCGGCGGTGGCGGCGATCAAGGCCCGCGGCAAGCTCGTCGTCGGTGTCGACCAGAACAGCTTCAACTGGGGGTACTACAACCCCGAGCGCAGGGAGCTGGAAGGCTTCGACATCACGCTGGCCAAGGCGATCGCCAAGGATCTGCTGGGCAGCGAGGACGCGATCATCTTCCGCACGATCCCCACCAACCAGCGGATCGCGGCCCTGGACAGCGGCAAGGTCGACCTCGTCGTCCGCACGATGACGATCAACTGCAAGCGGATCCAGCAGGTCGCCTTCTCCACGGCCTACTTCCAGGCCGGCCAGCAGGTCCTCGCGCCCGAGGGCTCCACGATCACCGGGTACGACTCCTCGCTCAGCGGCAAGCGGGTCTGCACGGCGGAGGGTTCCACGGCCTACGAGGCCCTGGAGAACAACTCCTTCGGGGCCACGTTCAAGGACGAGGCCGACGGCACCAAGAACGACAAGGACCTGTTGACCGTCCCGAACCAGCTGGACTGTCTGGCGCGGCTCCAGCTGGGCGAGGTCGACGCCGTCGTCACGGACAACGCGCTGGCGGCCGGCCAGGCCGCCCAGGACCCGGCGGTCGAGCTCAAGGGCAAGCCGTTCACCACCGAGTACTACGGAGTCGCCGCCAAGCTCGGCAACGACGACCTGGTCCGCCGGGTCAACCAGGTCCTCGTGCAGTACAGGCAGCACGCCTGGAAGGCGGCGTACGACGAGTGGCTGAAGGCGGACCTGCCCGGGATATCCGGGCCGCCCGCACCCAAGTACAAGTAGAGCGAGAGGTGATCGATGGGCGTCGCGGGCACCCCCGGGCCGGTGATGGACCGGGACGAGGTGGACCGTGCGCTGGCGCGGCTCGGCGCGGAGCACAAGGCGATCGAGGACTCGCTCCTCGCTCTCCAGGACCACGCGGGCCGCAGGCTGCTGGAAGGCGCCGAGCTGACCGGCACGACCCGGGACCGCTGGCAGTCCACCGAGCGGACGATCACCCTGCTCTGGACGTACTTCGACGCCTACGCCGGCGCGCTGAGCGAAGCCCGTGAGCTGCGGGCGCGGCGGCGCTGGTCCAGTCGGGAGGACCTGGAGGAGCTGACCGAGCGGCTGCGCGGCGAGAGCGTCCTCGTCTCGGGCGGGGCGCAGGAGCAGGCCCGGCTCTCCGAGCGGTTCACGCTGGAGCGGCTGGTGGACCGGATGAACGAGCTGTACGCGTCCTCGCTCGACATGGTCGTGACCGCCGACGCCGTCTGGTCCGCGCTGCCCGCCCGGATAGATCTGCTCGCCGCCGAACTGGGGCGTACGCGCTCGCTCGCGCACTCGGTCGGCGTGCGGCCCGGGGAGCACCCGGCCGGCGACGAACTGGAGTCGATCACGGCCGAGCTGACGGCGCTGCGCTCGCAGGTCGTCACCGATCCGCTGTCCTTCTGGCGTCCCGCGGCGGGCAGTTCGGCGCCCGGCGGCGGGCGCCCCGACACCGAGCGGTACGACCGGGCGGCGCGCGCCCTGGAGGACATCCGGCGGGAGATCGAGGCGGTCCTCGCGGTCCGGCAGGACTCCGAGGAGCGGCTGCTGCGGCTGCGGGACGTGCTCTCGCGGGCCGACCGGACGCTCTCCGAGGCCCGGGCGGCGCGCGGCGAGGTCCTCGCCAAGATCGCCGCCTCCGAGGTACCGGCCGTCAGCGGCCCGCCGACGGTCCTGCAGGAGCGGCTCTCGATGGCCGCCGAGTACCGCAGGCACGCCCAGTGGCACCGGCTCTCCCCGCTCCTGGAGTCCCTGGAGCGGGAGGCCGAGGACGAGCTGATGCGGGCCCGCGAGTCCCTGACCGCCGTCACCGCGCCGCTCGCCGTCCGCGCCGAACTGCGCGGCCGGCTCGACGCGTACAAGGCGAAAGTCGCCCGTCTCGGCGCGGCCGAGGACCCGCTGCTGATCGAGCGGTACGACGCGGCGCGCCGGATGCTGTGGAGCGCGCCGTGCGACCTGCGGGTGGCGGAGCAGGCCGTGCTGCGGTACCAGCAGGCCGCGGCAGAGGTTCTGTCCGGTCCGAGAGATGCCAGAGGGAGTCAGTGGTGAGCACCTGTCAGCGTCCCTCGTGTGAGGGCTCGTACGAGGACATGGGCGGCGGCGAGCTGTACTGCGACACGTGCGGGCTCGCTCCCGTCGTCGCGCCCGGCGGTCAGCTCCAGTCCAACCCGACGGGGATGGCCGTGCCCGGCAAGGGCGGCTCGGGGTCCGGCTCGTCCCGGTCGAGCTCGCGCGCCTCGGCCCGCAGCTCCTCGCGCTCCTCCCGTTCCTCGACGTCGCGCCGCTCGGTCTCCGGCCGGCTCTCGCGCTCGCTGTCGGGCAGGAGCACCAGCCGTTCGGTCTCGGTGCGCAGCTCCGGCTCCTCGACCGCGCAGTCCGGACGGAACCGGCTGGGCGCCGGCCTGGTGGCCATTCCGGAGGTGCCGCGCCCGGACCCGCGGGCCGCGGTGATGGAGAACCCCGAGGTCCCCGAGCGGAAGCGATTCTGCTCGCGCTCGGACTGCGGCGCCCCGGTGGGCCGTTCGCGTGGTGACCGGCCGGGCCGCACGGAGGGCTTCTGCACCAAGTGCGGCCACCCGTACTCCTTCGTGCCCAAGCTGCGCGGCGGCGACATCGTGCACGGGCAGTACGAGGTCGCGGGCTGTCTCGCGCACGGCGGGCTCGGCTGGATCTACCTCGCCGTCGACCGGGCGGTCTCCGACCGCTGGGTGGTGCTCAAGGGCCTGCTGGACACGGGCGACCAGGACGCGATGGCGGCGGCGATCTCCGAGCGCCGCTTCCTCGCCGAGATCGAGCACTCCAACATCGTCCGGATCTACAACTTCGTCGAGCACCTCGACCAGCGCACCGGCTCCCTGGACGGCTACATCGTCATGGAGTACGTCGGCGGCAAGTCGCTCAAGGAGATCGCCAACGACCGCCGGACGGCGGACGGCCGGCGCGATCCGCTGCCGGTGGAGCAGGCCTGCGCCTACGGGATCGAGGCGCTTGAGGCGCTCGGGCACCTGCACAGCCGGAACCTGCTGTACTGCGACTTCAAGGTCGACAACGCGATCCAGACCGAGGACCAGCTCAAGCTGATCGACATGGGCGCGGTCCGGAGGATGGACGACGACGAGTCGGCGATCTACGGGACCGTCGGCTACCAGGCCCCGGAGGTGGCCGAGGTCGGTCCGTCCGTGGCGAGCGACCTGTACACGGTGGCGCGCACGCTGGCCGTGCTGACCTTCGACTTCCAGGGCTACACCAACGTCTTCGTGGACTCGCTGCCCGACCCGGACCACATCGAGGTCTTCCGGACGTACGAGTCGTTCTACCGGCTCCTGGTGCGCGCCACGGACCCCGACCCGGCCCGCCGGTTCGCCTCCGCGCAGGAGATGGCGGACCAGCTGACCGGGGTGCTGCGGGAGGTCGTCGCCCTCCAGTCCGGCCGGCCGCGCCCGGCGCTCTCGACGCTGTTCGGCACGGAACTGCGGGTCACGGACACGGAGTTGTTCGCGGAGCTGACGGAGGACGTGTCGACTCTGGGGGCCCGGGAGACCCGCCGTGGCCGCAAGGCCCTGCCGCCGGGTGGGGGCGCGGGCGCCGCGGTGCCCGCAGGGGCGCCAGGCGGCGTCGTGCCCGCCCAGGGTCCCTTCCTCACTCCCCTCGACGGGCGGGCCACCTCGCTCGCACTGCCCGTGCCGCGGGTGGATCCGAGGGACCCCAACGCCGGGTTCCTCGCCGGACTGATGGCCTCCGCGCCCGCCGAGCTGATCAGCGCCCTGCACCACGCGCCCGCGCCCTCCCTGGAGCTGCGGCTGCGCGAGCTGCGGGCCCGGCTGGAGATGGGCGACCTGGGCTCCGCCGGGCGCGCGCTCACCACGCTGGAGGAGCAGGTCCCGGACGACTGGCGGGTGGTCTGGTACCGCGGCCTCACCTCCCTGGTGACCGGCGACCACGAGAACGCGGCGCTGTCCTTCGACGCGATCTACGACGCGTTCCCCGGGGAGCCCGCGCCCAAGCTGGCCCTCGGCATCTGCGCCGAGGTCCTCGGCCAGCTGGACAACGCCGCGGAGTACTACCGCCTGGTGTGGGCGACCGACCCGAGTTACGTGAGCGCCGCGTTCGGGCTCGCCCGGGTGCAGCTCGCGGCCGGCGACCGCACCGGAGCCGTACGCACCCTGGAGTCCGTACCGGAGGCGTCGATCCACTACACGGCGGCCCGGGTCGCCGCCGTACGGGCCCGGCTGCGGCGGCGGCCGCCGCACGAGCCGCTCGGCGCGGACCTCACGGCGGCGGCGGCGCAGGTCTCCGCGCTCCAGGGCTTCGGTCTGGACGCGGTGCGCCGGGAACAGTTGTCGACCGAGGTCTTCGGCACGGCGCTCGACTGGGTACTCTCCGGAAGTCCCGGAGCGGGACCGGGCGGCGCCCTGCTGCTCGGCAGCGAACTGGACGAGCGCGGACTGCGCTTCGGCCTCGAACGCTCGTACCGGGTGCTCGCCCGGCTCGCTCAGCGGGGCGAGGAGAGGATCGAACTGGTGGAGCGGGCCAACCGTTTCCGCCCCCGGACGTGGGTGTGAGTATGTCCCAGAAGCCCCAGCACGATCTCTCGGCCTGCCCCGGCTGCGCGGAGCCGCTGGAGTCGGGTGACCGGTTCTGCGGGGCGTGCGGATACGACCTGTCGGCCGTACCGGCGACGGCGCCGGACCGTCCGACGGTGGCGATCGGCACGCCCGTGAACTGGCCCGAGGCTCCGGCCCGTGAACCCGGCTCCCTCTCGACGGTGACCCAGCACCCGGGCGACCTCCCGGGCACGGACTCGGGCGGCCACGACCTCCCGACCGCCACGCCTCCGCAGGGGACGCCGGGGGCCGGGACGCCCACGACGCCTGCGCACGGGACGCCCGGCGCGGGGACGTCCGCTCCCGGCGGCTACGGAGCCCCGGTGGCCGGCGGCGCACCGGGGCCCGCAGGCCCCGCCCCCCGGGCCGAGGGCCCGGGCCCGCTGCCCCAGGGACCCGCGGGTCCCGCCGCGCAAGCACACGGCGTGCCGGGCGCCGGGACGCCGACACCGGACACCTCGCCGGACGCGGGTGCCGCGCCCGGCGCCGTCGCGCACGCGCCGGAGGGCTCCGTGCCGCGGCCCGCCCGGGACCTGCCGACCGTGCCCGTCCGTACGGACGGGCCGCACGCGGCCGCGACCTCCGGCAGCGGTCTCGCGGCGCTCGCCGCCGGCACCCCGTCGCCGCACGCCGCCCCCGCCCCCGCCCCTGACGGGGACTTCGCGCTCGCCGCGCCCGACCCCCGTACCGCCCCGCCGACGGCGACCCCGCCCGCCGGGACGAAGCTGTGCGTCGCGTGCCGCGCCGGGCACGTGGACCCCGACGGGTACTGCGAGAACTGCGGCCACGCCCAGCCCCGCGAGCGCGACCACATGGAGGAGGAGCTCTCCACGGTCGCCGCCGTCAGCGACCGCGGCCTGCGCCACCACCGCAACGAGGACTCGTTCGCCGTCTCCGCCACCGCGCTCCCCGACGGCTCCCCCGCCACGATCGCGATCGTCTGCGACGGCGTCTCCTCGGCGACCCGTCCCGACGAGGCTTCGGCCGCCGCCGCGAGCGCCGCCGGTCAGTCGCTGCTCGCCGCCCTGCCCCGCGGCGCCCACCCGCAGCAGGCCATGCACGAGGCGATCGTCGCCGCCGCGGACGCGGTCAACTCCCTGGCCGAGGAGCCCGGCCGGGACGGCATGGAGCACGATCCGCACCGCCACCAGAACGCGCCCGCCTGCACCATCGTCGGCGCGGTCGTCGCCGACGGACTGCTGATCGTCGGCTGGGTCGGCGACAGCCGGGCCTACTGGGTCCCGGACGACCGCACCTCCCCGCCGGCCCGGCTCACCCAGGACGACTCCTGGGCGGCCCAGATGGTCGCCGCGGGCCTGATGAACGAGGCGGAGGCGTACGCCGACGAGCGCGCCCACGCCATCACCGGCTGGCTGGGCGCCGACGCGTACGAACTGGAGCCGCACACCGCCGCGTTCAAGCCCGACCGGCCCGGCGTGGTCGTGGTCTGCACCGACGGCCTCTGGAACTACGCGGAGGCGGCCGAGGACATGGCCCGCGTCGTGCCGGCGGACGCCGCCGGACGGCTGCTGCACGGCGCCCAGGTGCTGGTCGGACACGCCCTGGACGGCGGGGGCCACGACAACGTAACAGTGGCGCTGCTGCCGTTCACCCTCTTCCCGCAAGGGGCAGGATCGGCCTGAGCTTGCCCGACGCCTGTCCCACGCCCTGTCTTCACGCTTGTTGTCGAGGAGCCTCAACCCATGGCGAACTTCTCCAAGTCGAACGTGCCCCAGTTCTCGGTGGACGTGTACCAGAACGAGTTCCTGCCGGAGGGCGGCCGTGAGGTCAACGCCATCGTCACGGTCACCTCGACCGGCGGCGGCACCAGTGGCGGGGCGGCGCTCGGCGGAAGCGGGACCGACGCCGACGCCGCCGTGGTGATCATGGTCGACTGCTCCGGTTCGATGGACTATCCGCCGACCAAGATGCGCGGCGCGCGGGACGCGACGGCCGCCGCCATCGACGCCCTGCGCGACGGCACCTCCTTCGCCGTGATCGCCGGTACGCACGTGGCGAACGAGGTCTACCCCGGCAACGGCGGCCTCGCCGTCGCCGGCCCGGCCACCCGTGGCCAGGCCAAGGACGCGCTGCGCCGGCTGAGCGCGGGCGGCGGTACGGCGATCGGCACCTGGCTGCGCCTCGCGGACCGGCTGCTCGCCTCCGCCGACGTGTCGATCCGGCACGGCATCCTGCTCACCGACGGCCGCAACGAGCACGAGTCGCCGGAGGACCTGCGGACCGCGCTGGACGCCTGCGCGGGCCGGTTCACCTGTGACGCGCGGGGTGTCGGTACGGACTGGGAGGTCAAGGAGGTCACCGGCATCGCCTCCGCCCTGCTCGGCACGGCCGACATCGTGGCCGACCCGAAGGGTCTGTCGGCGGACTTCACGACCATGATGGAGAACACCATGGGCAAGGAGGTCGCGGATGTCGCGCTGCGCCTGTGGACCCCGGTCGGGGTGGAGATCCGCTTCGTGAAGCAGGTCGCGCCGACGGTCGAGGAGCTGACCGGCCGGCGCACCGAGGCGGGCCCGCGGGCCGGCGACTACCCGACCGGTTCCTGGGGCGACGAGTCCCGGGACTACCACGTCTGCGTCCAGGTCCCCCAGGCCCAGATCGGCCAGGAGATGCTCGCCGCCCGGGTCTCGCTGATCATCCCGGACCCGGCGGGCGGCACGCCGCGGGCGCTGGGCCAGGGCCTGGTACGGGCGGTGTGGACGGACGACATGGCGATGTCCACGTCGATCAATCCGCAGGTCGCCCACTACACGGGCCAGGCCGAATTGGCGCAGGTCATCCAGCAGGGCCTGGACGCGCGCAAGTCCGGCGACCGCGACGGGGCGACGGCCAAGCTGGGGCGCGCGGTGCAGCTGGCGGCCGCCTCGGGCAACGAGGACACTGCGAAACTGCTTTCGAAGGTGGTGGACGTCGTCGACGCGGCGACAGGTACTGTGCGTTTGAAGGCGAAGGTCGCGGAAGCGGACGAGATGACTCTCGAGACCCGCTCCACCAAGACGGTTCGCGTCAAGAAGTAGCCCGGCCAGGAGGGCCGGACGACGAGAGGGGGAAGCACCGACATGCCGACCTGCCCGAACGGACACCAGTCGGTTTCCGACGACTGGTGCGAGGTCTGCGGCCACCGCATGGCCGGGGCGGGTGCGCCGGCGGGTGCCGTACCGCCGCCTCCCCCGCCGCCGCCTCCCGCGTACGGCTACCCCGGCCCGGGCCCCGCCGGCCCCGGGGGCTACGACCCGAACGCGACCGCCCAGGCGGAGCTCTGCCCCCAGTGCCGCACCCCGCGCGAGGCCATGGCCCCGTTCTGCGAGGAGTGCCGCTGGAACTTCCTGACCAACACGGCGACCTCGTACACGCCGGTGGCGCCGCCCTCCTCGCAGCAGAGCCCGCCGCCGGGCCTCAATCTGCCGCCGGGCTTCCAGTCGCCGCCGCAGCGTCCGCCGCAGCAGCAGCCGGATCCGTACGAGTACCAGGGCTCGCGGCCCTCGCAGATGAACCGGCCGGCGGAGCCGCTGTCCGCCGACCCCACGCACCACCAGGCGCCGCCGCAGCGTCCGCCGATGCAGCAGCAGCCGCCCCAGGCTCCCCAGCAGCACCAGGGACCGCCGCCACATCAGGGACCCCCGCAGCATCAGGGGCCCGGACAGCCGCAGCAGCCGCAGGCACCGCAGGGGTTCCAGCAGGGACCGCCGCAGGGACCGCCGCCGTCCTTCTTCCAGGGCCCGCCGCCCTCGCAGCAGGCACCTCAGCCGCCCGCTCCGCAGCCGCCCGCCCCGCCGCAGCACCCGACCGGTGGCGCCGGGTCCGGTGACGACTGGATGCTGCCGCCGCCCGTGCAGCCCCAGACGCCGCAGGCCCCGCCGATGCAGCAGCACGCCCCGCAGCCGCACGCCCCACAGCAGCAGCCTCGGCAGCCGCAGCAGCAGTACCAGCCGCCGCGGCCCGCCGCGGGCTGGTCGGCGTACATCGGGCCGGACCGCGACTACTTCATGGCGATGATGCATCGCAGCGGTCCGGAGGCCACCGGCCTGAACCTGCCCGCGTACTCCCCCGAGCAGCATCTGCCGCTCCAGGGCAACCAGGTCAGCATCGGCCGCCGCCGGCACTCCACCGGCGAGTCCCCCGACATCGACCTCTCCGTGCCGCCGGAGGACCCGGGAGTCTCGCACCAGCACGCGGTGCTGGTGCAGCAGCCGGACGGCTCGTGGGCGGTGGTGGACCAGAACTCCACCAACGGCACCACGATCAACGGCGGCGAGGAGCCGATCCAGCCCTACGTGCCGGTCCAGCTCCAGGACGGCGACCGGGTGCACGTCGGCGCGTGGACGACGATCACGGTCCGCCGCGGATAGCGGACAACGGACAACGGCACAGGCTGCTCAGCCGCTCGGCAGTGGCCAGGCGTACGGTCCTTCGGGGTCGTCCAGCCAGGCCCACTGCCGGCCCCCGCTCACCGTCACCCCGAAGCGCTCCCGCTCCGGCCGCCGTTCGCGCTGCCAGAGCGAGAGCGCTTCGCGCGTGTCGAGGGTCTCCTCCGCCAGGGTGCGCAGGAAACGGAACCCCTCGTCCTCGTACACCTGCCGCGGCAGGCCCATCGGACGCCGGCGGGAGAAGCGGGCGTTGCCGCCGCGCAGGGCGACGAAGTACGCGGAGGTGGACAGGAAGCGCCCCTCGGCGTGGGACTCGTCGCGCACCCGCAGCGGGATCAGCCCGGTGGAGAGCGGGGCGAGGACGAGCGCGCCGGGGCGGCACTGGGTGAGCCAGGCGTACGGGATCGACGGCACCGTGCAGGTCGCGATGATCCGGTCGAAGGGGGCGCGTTCGGGGCAGCCCCGGGCGCCGTCGCCGGTGATCACGGCGGGCCGGTGGCCCGCCGCGGCGAGATGGACGCGGGCGGACTCGGTGATCTCCTCGTCGATGTCGACGGTGGTGACGTGCTCCGCGCCGAGCCGCTGACTGAGCAGGGCGGCGTTGTAGCCGGTGCCGGCACCGATCTCCAGGACGTCCTGCCCGTCCCGTACCTCCAGCGCCTCCAGCATCTCGGCCATCAGAGAGGGCTGGCTGGAGGAGGTGACCAGCTCTCCGTCCCGTACGCGGGTGGCTAGCGGTATGTCACGGTAGGCGCCGTCCAGCCAGCGGTCGCGCCGGGCGGGGTCGGGGTCGCCGGACCAGAGCCGCTCGTAGCCGCCGACGCCGGAGACGTAGTAGGAGGGGACGAACAGATGGCGGGGCACCTCCGAGAAGGCCGCGCGCCAGGCGGGGTCGTGCAGCGCTCCGTACGCCTCGATCTCCCTTACGAGGGCCTGCCGCGCCCGCGCGCCGTCCTCGGCGAACCCATCCGGCCGATCGCCCATGCCTCCACTGTCCTGCGCGAGGGGTGGGGAGGCGAGTGGTCCTAGACCTCCGGTCCTCGGCCGGAGCATCTGAGACGATGGAACGGTGATGGAGATTCCGCGCGGCACACTTCAGGAGCAGACCTTCTACGAGCAGGTGGGTGGCGAGGAGACCTTCCGGCGTCTCGTCCGCCGCTTCTACCAGGGAGTCGCGGAGGACCCGCTGCTGCGCCCGATGTACCCCGAGGAGGACCTCGGCCCGGCCGAGGAGCGCCTCGTGCTCTTCCTCATCCAGTACTGGGGCGGCCCCCGCACCTACAGTGACCACCGCGGCCACCCCCGGCTGCGGATGCGCCACGCCCCGTTCACGGTGGACAAGGCGGCCCACGACGCCTGGCTGCGGCACATGCGGGACGCCGTGGACGAGCTGGGCCTGGCGCCCGAGCACGAGAGCCAGCTGTGGAAGTACCTGACGTACGCGGCGGCCTCGATGGTGAACGCCGCGGAATGATCCACTCGCGGACTGACGCGCCCGCGGACTGATCCACCCGCGGACTGACGCATTCCGGAGCGGGAGCGCCGGATAACGGTCACGATCCAGTCAAGGTCGCCGTGCAAGCGGTTTCCAGGGGCACGTGCCCTCTGAAAGCATCGGATGAACGTTCGGTGGGGTTCAGGGGGATGAGTGACCGGGTTCGTACTTCTGCGCGTCAGAGCACACCGGTTGCTGCTCGCCGCGGCGCTCCTCGCGGTGCTGCTGACCACCTCCGTGCTGGCGGCGCTGGCCGCCTTCTCCGGCTCCATCGGCGACGCGGCGCTCCAGGGCACCCTGCGGGGCCGGGCCGCGCCCGCCGCCGCGCTGGTCGTCACCGGCCAGGTGCCGCCTGCCAAGCGGGAGAGCGCCGACGCGGCCACGCGCGAGGCGGCCGGCCGGACCTTCGACGGGCTGCCGGTGGACATCCGGAAGCTGGAGCGCTCCGGGCCGTACGCACTGCCCCGCACGCTTCAGGATCCGGCCGCGCGGCTCGGCGAACCCGACCTCACCCACATCGCCGCCCTCGACCGTTCGCGCCTCACGCTCGTCAAGGGCGCCTGGCCCGGCAGGGCGTCGGGTGCCACGGTCGACGTGGCGGTGCCCGAGGAGGCCGCCAAGCGGCTGCGGATCGGGCCGGGCACCGTGCTCGACCTCACCGACCGGCTCGGCGGCAGGCCGGTCACGGCGCGGATCACCGGGCTCTACCGGCCCGCGGACCTCACCGACCTCTACTGGCAGCTGGACCGCGCGGGCGGGCGCGGGGTGAAGACCGTCGTGTTCACGACGTACGGTCCGCTGGTCGCCGATCCCGCCGTCCTCGGCTCCGGGCGGGTCACCACGGGCGAGACCTCCTGGCTGGCCACCGCCGACTACGCCGGCGTCACCACCGGCCGGATCGACGCGCTGCGCGCCTCCGCCACGGCGGGGCCGAAGGCGCTCACCGCCGACACCTCCCCCTTCGGCAGCACCGTCACCGCGCACACCTCGCTGCCGACCGTCCTCGCACAGACCGACCGGGCGCTGCTCGTCTCCCGGTCCACGCTGATGATCGTCGCCGTGCAGCTGGTGCTGCTCGCCGCGTACGCCCTGCTGCTGGTAGCCCGGCTGCTCAGCTCCGAGCGCTCGGGAGAGACCGCGCTGCTGCGGGCCCGTGGCGGTTCGCGGCGCCGGATCGCCTGGCTCGCCGCCGTCGAGGCCCTGCTGCTCGCGCTGCCGGCCGCTGTCATCGCCCCGCTGCTCGCGGGGCCACTGACCCGGCTGCTCGCCGACCGCTCCTCGCTCGGGGCGCTGGGCGTGCGGCTCGGCGACGCGCCGCTGGGCCAGGTGTCGCTGGTCGCGGCGCTCGTCGCCGTGTGCTGCGCGGCCGCCGTCGTGGCGCCCGCGCTGGCCACCGGGGACGGAGGGGTGGTCACGCTCCGCAAGGGGCGTACGGCCGCGCTGCCCGCGCCCGTACGGGCCGGCGCCGACATCGGCCTGCTCGTCGTCGCGGCCGTCGCCTACTGGCAGCTCGACCGGCAGACCGGCGCCTCCGGCGACACCGGCGGCGGCGCGCTCAGCGGCGACCGCGGGGGCTCCCTCGGCATCGACCCCCTGCTCGTGGCCGCCCCGGCGCTCGCGCTGCTCGCCGGCACCGTCCTGACCCTGCGGCTGCTGCCGCCCACGGCCCGGCTCGCCGAGCGGCGCGCCGCGGGCGGGCGCGGACTGCCGGCCGCGCTCGCCGGCTGGCAGTTCAGCCGCCGGCCGCTGCGCGGCGCGGGTCCGGTGCTGCTGATCGTCCTCGCCGTCGCGATGGGGATGCTCGCCATCGGGCAGAGCGCCTCCTGGGACCGCTCGCAGGAGGACCGGGCCGACTTCCGTACGGGAACGGCGCTGCGGGTGCTGACCAGCGGCGCCGCCGACCCGGCCCAGGCCGGGCAGTTCACGTTGCCCGGGGTCCGCTCGGTCGCCCCCGCGCACCGCTCCACGACGACCCTCGCGGGCAATCGCACCGCGACCGTCCTCGCCCTCGGCACCCGGCAGGCCGCCGACGGCTTCCGGCTCCGCGACGACCTCGCGGACGCCCCGGCCCCCGAGCTGCTCACGTCGCTGGCCCCGCAGGCAGGTCCGCGCCACGGGATCGCGCTGCCGGCCGGCAGCCGGGGCCTGACGTTCGACCTGCGGCGCACGGCACCGCGCGACACCGCCCCGGTCCAGGTGACGGTCGTCGTGGAGGACCCCTACGGCATTCCGTACCGTCAGCTCCTCGGGCCGCTGCCCTCCGACGGTGCGCTGCACCGGCTCACGCTCGACCTGACCGCTCAGGGCGGGAAGAGCGTGCCCCCGGGCCCGCTGAGGCTGACCGGGGTGGAGCTGGACGGGGTGGTCGAACACGGGCTCGGCGGGCGGCAGACCTTCGCCGTCGAGCGGCTCGCCTCCCGTCACGAGGGCGGCGCCGAGCGCCCGGTCGACGCCGCACGCTCCCTCACCTCCTGGAAGACCGGCTACCGCGAGAGCGACGACGGCGAGCCCGGGGACGCTGTCACCGTGCCCCCGCGCTCCGTCGGTCCGGCGCCGTACGCGGTCGCGTTCACGGCCGGTACGACGGGGCCGGCGCCCCTGCCGGGGACGATGGACTACGGTCTGCGGATCGCCGCCCCGCGCCCCGCGCCGCCCGCGACGCTGAGCGGGATGGCCACCGATGCCTTCCTCGCGGCCGCCGGGGCGAAGAAGGGCGACAAGGTCGAGGTGTCCCTCGCGGGCCTGCGGCTGAACGTGACGATCGTGGACACGATCCGGGAGCTGCCGACCACCGGCGCCGGAGCCGGGACCGTGTCCGCGGGCGCCACGGCCGCCACGCCCGACGACGGGGGCGCGCTCCTCGTCGACCTGCACGCGGCCAACCAGTTCCTCGCCACCTACCCCACCGCGCCCCTGCCGCCCACCGAGTGGTGGCTGACCACCGCGCCCGGCCGCACCGACGAGGTCGCCCGGACGCTGCGCGCCCGGCCCGACGCCGATCCGGCGCAGGTGCTCGTACGGGACGAGGCCGCCGCCGAGCTGCTCGGCGACCCGCTCGGGGCGGGCCCCAACGCGGCGCTGATGGCGGTCGCGGCAGCGGCGGCGGCGCTCGCGGCGGTCGGTTTCGCGGTGAGCGCGGCCGGCTCGACCCGCGAACGGTCGGCGGAGTTCGCGGTGTTGCGGGCGCTCGGCGCCCCACGCCGCCAACTGGCCCGGCTGATCGCCGCCGAGCAGGGCCTGCTGGTCGGCATCGGCCTGCTGTTGGGCGTGGCGCTCGGCACGGTGTTGACCCGGGCGGTCGTCCCGCTGATCGTGCTGACCGGGCAGGCGGCCCAGCCCGTCCCCCACGTCCTGGTCGAACTCCCGCCCGGGCACGTGGCCCTGCTGCTCGCCGGAGTCGCCGCGCTGCCGCTGCTGATCGTCGCCGCGATCGCCCTGCGCCGCACCGACCCGGCCGTGTCCCTGCGCCACCAGGGGGACCAGTGATGCGCCCCACGGACGACTCGGCCGACCCGGGTGGCACGGGCGGCAAAGGCCCCTCGGGCGACCCGGCCGACTCAGGCCCCTCGGACGGCACGGCCACGACCGACGACACGGCTTCCCCGGCCCGTACCGCACCCGCCAGAAAGGCAGCCACCATGCCCCGCAAGGACGGCAGACCCGCGCGCGCCGTGGCGCCCTGGGTGCGGACGCGGCTGCGGACCGCACCGGGGACGGCGTGGGCCTTCGCGCTCCTCGTCCTGGTCACCGCGTTCCTCGCCGCCGCCCTCCCCCGGACCGTCGACGCGTACGAGACCGAGGGTCTGCGGCACGACATCGCCTCGGCGGCCCCCCGCACCACGGTCCTCGACATCACCAGCCAGCCGCCCGCCGATCTCGACGCGGCGGCCCGCGCGGCGGAGGTGGCACCGGAGCGTCTGGCGGAGAAGAGCACGGCCCTGGTGGAGCTGCTGCCGGCGCCGCTGCGCGTCGACCCGGCGGAGTCGGTGCACGGCGTACGGACCACCAAGCGCGTCACCGGGCTCGATCCCTGGCTCCCGCGCCCGTCCGCGCTGCCCCCGGAGTTCGTCCTCTCCACGGTCTCCGGTCTCGACGCGCACGCGACCGTACGGGAGGGCCGGCTGCCCACACGGGTGGATCCCGGCAAGGGGAGCGAGGTCGCCGTCACCGCGGAGACGGCGAAGTCGCTGCGCCTGAAGGTCGGTTCGGTCGTCCATGTACCGGATCTGTTCGCCAACCAGCCGCTCGCCCTGACCGTCGTCGGGATCGTCGAGCCGCTGCGCCCGCAGCGCTCCTACTGGTCCGTCGAACCGCTCCTGCGCACCCCGGCGTACGCGTCGAAGACCACCCCCAACGGCACGTTCTACTACTGGCAGGCCGCCCTGCTGCTGCCCCCGGCCGGCGCCGTCACCATCCTGGCGAGCAACGGCGAACCGGAGGTCTACTGGCGGTTCGACCCCACCTCCGCCCATCTCACCGCCCAGGACGAACCGCGCCTGACCACCGCCCTCGCCTCGCTCTCGGGCGGTCCCGACCTGGTGCGGATCCGGGAGGAGGTCGGCCGGACCGGCGCGGCCGACACTGGCCTCGACGAGATCGTCGAGGCGTACCGCGGGATGCGGTCGGCGATCGCGCCCGTCGTCGCCGTCGCCATGTTCGGCATCGGCGCGGTCGCGGCGGTCGTCCTCGCCATGACCGGCGGCCTGTTCGCGGCCCGGCGCACCGCCGAACTGGCGCTGCTGCGCTCGCGCGGCGGCTCGCTCGCGGGCATCGGCGTCCGGCTGCTCGGCGAGACGGCCGTACTGGCCCTGCCCGCCGCCGGTCTCGGCCTGCTGCTGGCGACGTTCGCCTTCCCCGAAGCCCGCTTCCCGCCCGCCCTCGCGGCCGCCGGGGCGGTCGGGCTCCTCGCCACTCTGGCGCTGCCGCTGCGCGCGCTGTTCCTGCACCGCAAGCCGCTCACCCACGGCGGGCGCGAGGACCTGGTCGACGCCCGCCCCTCCCGGGGCCGTACGGTCGCCGAACTCACCGTCCTCGCCCTGGCCGTGGGCGCGGTCGTGGCGCTGCGCCGCCGCGGCACGGACGATTCCGGGGACTATCTGGTCAGCTCGGCGCCGGTGCTGGTCGCGCTGATCGCCGCGCTGGTGCTCGTACGGCTGTATCCGCTGCCGCTGCGGTGGGCGGCCCGGCCGGCGCGCAGGCTGCGCGGGGCGGTCGGCTATCTGTCGCTCGCCCGGGCCGGGCGTTCCTCCGCGACCGGCGCGCTGCCGCTGCTGGCGCTGCTCGTGGCGCTGACGACGGCCGCGTTCGGCGGCTCGGTGCTCGCCGGGGTCGCCGACGCGCGGGACCGGGCCGCGCTCCTGGAGACGGGCGCGGATGCGCGGGTGGCGGGGGACGCCGACGCGGCGCCCCTGCCGGACGGGCTCGTGAAGGCGGTGCGCGGGACGGCGGGGGTGACGGACGTGGCGACGGTCCAGGTCGAGTACGGCGTGGAGCTGCCGGCCGGGACGGGCCGGAGGGCGGACCTGCGGACCACGCCGCTGGTGGGCGTGGAGCCGGAGTCGTACACCCGGCTCGCCGGGCGGACCGGCTTCGGTCCCTTCCCCGCCCGGCTGCTGAAGTCCACCGGGTCGGGTGGGGACACGGCCGACCCGAAGCGGGTCCTGCCGGCGATCGCCTCGCCCGCGGTCGCGGAGCGGCTCGGCACGCAGCCCCAGGACATGGCGGCGGCGGGCGGCAGGTTCAAGGTGCGGATCGTCGGGGTACGGGCCGCCACCCCCGCCCTGCCCGACGAGGACTTCCTGCTGGTCAACGCCGCCGATCTGACCCAGCGGGCGGACACCGTCCTACTTGCCTCCGGCCCGTCGATGAACGGGAAGGCGATGCGGGCCGCAGTCGCGAAGACGGCCCCGAACTTCTCGGTGGCGCTGCGATCCGAGCTGCGCGCCACCTATGTGGACTCGCCGATGCAGTCGGGCGCCGAGCGGATCTACCTGGCGGCGATCGGCGCGGGCGCAGGCTACGCGGTGCTCGCCGTCCTGCTGTCGCTGATGCAGTCCGCGCCGGAACGGGCCACGCTCCTCGCCCGGCTGCGGACCATGGGTCTGACCCGGCGCCAGGGCCGGCGGCTGATCGGTCTCGAGGCGCTGCCGCAGGCGCTGCTCGCCGCGGTCGGTGGAACGCTCGTCGGCTGGGCGACGATCCTGCTGCTCGAGCCGGGCGTCGATCTGGTCCGGCTCTCCCTGGCGACGGCGCCGGGGCTCGCCGCCTTCGACGACGCGCCGCTGCGGGCGGACCCGTGGTCGCTGGGGCTGCCCGCACTGGGCGTGGTGGTCCTGACAGGAGTGGCGGCCGCGCTTCAGGCATGGTGGTCGGCGCGCACAGGCTCGATCAAGGAACTCAGGGCAGGAGACGCACGATGACCGACATCAGCCTTGCGGAGCTGGAACAGCGGGCGACCGCACACCGCGACCGGCCCTCGTACGGGCACGACGCGCTGATCGCCTGCGACCGGCTGGTACGGATCTTCACCACGGACGGGGTGGAGGTGCAGGCGCTCCAAGGGCTCGATCTCCTGGTGAAGGAGGGCGAGTTGATGGCGCTGGTCGGGGCGTCCGGCAGCGGCAAGTCGACCCTGATGAACATCCTGGCGGGCCTGGACGTGCCGACGGCCGGCGCGGCGACGGTCGCGGGCTGCGATCTGCTGGCCATGGACGCGAAGGCGCGGCTGCGGTACCGGCGGGACGTGGTGGGCTTCGTCTGGCAGCAGACGGCGCGCAACCTGCTCCCGTATCTGACGGCAGCTCAGAACGTGGCGCTGCCGATGCAGTTGCGGGGCGGCGGCCGCTCGTCGAAGCGGAAGGGCGAGCGGGCGGAGGAGCTGCTCGCGATGCTGGACGTCGCGGACTGCCGGGACCGGCGACCGCACCAGATGTCCGGCGGCCAGCAGCAGCGGGTCGCGATCGCGGTCGCGCTGGCCAACTCCCCCTCGGTCCTGCTCGCGGACGAGCCGACCGGTGAACTGGACTCGGCGACGGGCGAACAGGTCTTCGCGGCCTTCCGCCGCGCCAACGAGGAGCTGGGCACGACGATCGTGATCGTCACCCACGACCAGGCGGTCGCCTCCGAGGTCCGCCGCACGGTCGCCATCCGCGACGGCCGCACCTCCTCGGAGGTCCTGCGCCGGACGGAGGTGGACGCGGAGGGCCAGGAGTCGGTGGTGGCCCGGGAGTACGCGATGCTCGACCGCGCGGGCCGACTGCAACTCCCGGCGGAGTACACGGCGTCCTTGGGCATGGAGCACCGCGTGCTGCTGGAACTGGAGCAGGACCACATCGGGGTGTGGCCGGACGACGCGGACGCGTGAACGCGCGACCGGGGATCGCGAGGGAGGGCTCCTCCGCGCGCGGAGGCGGTCAGGCCGGGGTGACGGTCAGGGACGACGGCACGGAACGGAGGGCTATCGACCCGTACGGGGTGCGCAGCCGCAGCCACGGCCCCGAGGAGAAGAGCGCCACCGGCACTCCCTCCCCCGGCAGGAAGCCCAGCGACTGCGCCGCGTGCACGGCCCGCAGCGGGAGCCCCGTCTCCGTCACCGTCCGCGACCAGATCTCGCGGCCGATCCGGTCCCGCTCCGCCCGCGTCCGCCGCTCCTGCGGCAACTCCTCGTCCCGCGCGCGGAATTCGGCGACCGCCGCCGCGACGGCTCCGCGCAGCTGCGCCGCGCCCGGCAGTCCGGCGACCGGTTCCCATCCGCCGCGCGGCGGCAGGACGCCGGCCCACGGCGGCCCGGTGACGGCGTCGGGGACGACGGCCTTGCCGGCCGACTCCTCGATGCCTTCGAGGAGTTCACCGGCGGAGACCGTGACGTCCAGATCCACCGCGTCGACCAGCCGCGCCGTGCGGATGGCGAGCACCTCGAACGACGGCGGCCGGCCGAACACCGCGAGCGCCCCGCCCCCGGCCTGGAGGCGGACGGCGGCGGCGCGGTCGTAGTGGATCAGCCGGGCCAGGAAGGCGGCGAGGTCCGCCGCCTCCCTGGCATCGGCGAAGTGCAGCGGCGCGATCATGCGGCGGCCGTCATCCCGTCGTCCATGTACTCCTCGAGGTACGAACGCTCCTCGGCGGAGATACGACGCGGGCGCTGCGCCTCGAGGTCGAAGGGCACGACGACCGTGGAGGCCCGTACGTAGGTCACGTCCGGGTCCTTGATCTCGTACGCGATCGTCAGCGACGCCGCGCCTATCTTCGTGACCCACGACTCGATGGTCACCGGCTGGTGCCGGTGGACCAACGGCCGTACGTAGTCGATCTCGTGCCGGGCCACGACGGACCCGCCGGAGAACGACGGCGAACCGTCGCCCGGCGCCAGCCGGAACATGAAGTCGATCCGCGCCTCTTCCAGGTACCGCAGGAAGACGACGTTGTTGACGTGCCCGAAGGCGTCCATGTCCGACCAGCGCAGGGGACAGCTGTAGATGTGGCGCACGCTCAGCCTCGGGTCAGCTTCTTGTACGTGGCACGGTGCGGACGGGCCGCGTCCGGGCCGAGCCGCTCGATCTTGTTCTTCTCGTAGGACTCGAAGTTGCCCTCGAACCAGAACCACTTCGAGTCGCCCTCGTACGCCAGGATGTGCGTGGCGACTCGGTCGAGGAACCAGCGGTCGTGGGAGACGACCACGGCCGCACCGGGGAACTCCAGGAGCGCGTTCTCGAGCGAGGACAGGGTCTCGACGTCCAGGTCGTTGGTCGGCTCGTCGAGGAGCAGCAGGTTGCCGCCCTGCTTGAGGGTGAGCGCGAGGTTGAGGCGGTTGCGCTCACCGCCGGAGAGCACGCCGGCCGGCTTCTGCTGGTCCGGACCCTTGAACCCGAAGGCCGACACGTACGCGCGGGACGGCATCTCGACGTGGCCGACGTTGATGTAGTCCAGCTCGTCGGAGACGACGGCCCACAGCGTCTTCTTGGGGTCGATGTTGGCGCGGCTCTGGTCGACGTACGAGATCTTGACGGTCTCGCCGACCTTGATGTCGCCGGAGTCCGGGGTCTCGAGGCCCTGGATCATCTTGAAGAGCGTGGTCTTGCCGGCGCCGTTGGGGCCGATGACACCGACGATGCCGTTGCGCGGCAGGGTGAAGCTGAGGTCGTCGATCAGGACCTTCTCGCCGAAGGCCTTGGAGAGGTTGTTGACCTCGACGACGATCGAGCCCAGGCGCGGGCCCGGCGGGATCTGGATCTCCTCGAAGTCCAGCTTCCGCATCTTGTCGGCCTCGGCGGCCATCTCCTCGTAGCGAGCGAGACGGGCCTTGGACTTGGCCTGACGCCCCTTGGCGTTCGACCGCACCCACTCGAGCTCTTCCTTCAGACGCTTCGCGCGCTTGGCGTCCTTCTGGCCCTCGACCTTGAGGCGGGTCGCCTTGGTGTCGAGGTAGGTGGAGTAGTTGCCCTCGTAGGGGTGGGCGCGACCGCGGTCGAGCTCGAGGATCCACTCGGCCACGTTGTCGAGGAAGTACCGGTCGTGGGTGACGGCGACGACGGTGCCGGGGTACTTGGCGAGGTGCTGCTCCAGCCACTGCACGGACTCGGCGTCCAGGTGGTTGGTGGGCTCGTCGAGGAGGAGCAGGTCGGGCGCCTCGAGGAGGAGCTTGCAGAGCGCGACGCGGCGCTTCTCGCCACCGGAGAGGTTGGTGACGGCCCAGTCGCCGGGCGGGCAGCCCAGCGCGTCCATGGCCTGCTCCAGCTGCGCGTCCAGGTCCCACGCGTTGGCGTGGTCCAGGTCCTCCTGGAGCTTGCCCATCTCCTCCATGAGCGCGTCCGAGTAGTCGGTCGCCATGAGCTCGGCGACCTCGTTGAAGCGGTGCAGCTTCCCCATGATCTCGGCGGCGCCGTCCTGGACGTTCTGCAGGACGGTCTTGGACTCGTCGAGCGGGGGCTCCTGGAGGAGCATGCCGACGGTGTAGCCGGGCGACAGGAAGGCGTCACCGTTGGACGGCTGCTCGAGACCGGCCATGATCTTGAGGACGGTGGACTTACCGGCACCGTTCGGGCCGACCACACCGATCTTCGCACCGGGCAGGAAGCTCAGCGTCACGTCATCGAGGATGACCTTGTCGCCGTGCGCCTTGCGCGTCTTGCGCATCGTGTAGATGTACTCAGCCAAGAGAAACCGTCCGGCAAAGAGTGAGTGGGCAGATACACCCCATCTTGCCTGACCGCCACCCTCAGGCGGAAACCAGTACCTCGCGGAGCCCCTGATCTGCGGGTTCCCCCGGACATCCGGGTAGTCGATCTGTCACGGTCGGTGGCCAATGGCCGTATTCGTGCGCCCCGCGGCCGCCCGGGAACGTGCGACGGCCCCGGTGCGCGGGTGCGCACCGGGGCCGTCGGGGGCCGTTCCGCGGGGGCTACTGGCCGGCGGTCTTCTTCTTGCGGAGGAAGAACACCGCGCCGCCGCCGAGGACCACGAGGAGCGCGGCGATGCCGGCGATCATCGGGGTGGCGTTGGAGCTACCGGTCTCGGCGAGGTCGCCGCCACCGGTGGTGGAGCCGGTGGTGGAGCCGCCGGCCGTGGCCGGGGCCGGCTCGTTCGACGGGCTCGTGGAGGGGGTCTCCGACGGGAGCGGGCCCGGGGTGGCCGTCTTGCAGTCGAGGACACCCTTGAAGGTCTTCTCGAAGCCGTTCGGGCCGGTGATGGTGAAGTCGTACGCCTGGTCCTCGGCGAGCGGGATCGTCACCGTCTTCGACTGACCGCCGGCGATGGTGACCTTCTGGCCCTTCAGCTCGAAGGTGAAGTCCTCGTCGCCCTCGTTGGAGGCCGTGACGTCCAGGCCGCCCTTGGCGCAGTTCTTCTCCGCCGTGACGGCCGGGATCGCGCCCTTCTTGGCCCACGTGACGGTGGCCTTGGCGTTGACGCTGGAGGTGCTGGTGCCGGCCAGGATCAGGGTCTGGCTCTTGACCTTGGTGGAGACGAACGCGCGGCCGATCGGGACCGTCGTGTCGGCCTGGACCTTCAGCTCGGCGGAGCCGTCGGCAGCGCCGGCCGGGACGTCGAAGTAGACCTTGCCGCCGTTGGCGACGTTGGAGACGACCTTGCCGTCCTTGTCGACCAGCTTGACGCCCTCGGGGGCGCCCGGGGCGAGGGAGACCGCGGCCGAGGCGGCGTTGGTGTCCACCGTGACCGGGCCGATGCGCTCGCCGGACTTACCGGCGAGGGAGGCCGGGGAGACGCTGAGGGAGGCCTTGGGCTCCTCCAGGCTCTGCGCTTCCTTCTCCAGGTACTCCGTCAGCTTCTGGGCGTCCTCGTTGACCGGCGTGGCCTCGACGCTGTCCGAGAAGTGCCAGATCGCGGCCTGCGTCGCGGCGGCAGCGGTCTTCTCGGTGAGGTTCGTCGCGCCGACCTTCTTGGCCAGGGCGTCGAGGTCGTTCACCTGCGGGTAGGAGTTCTGCAGGATCCAGCGGATCTTGCCGGCGTTCTTGTTGTTGTGCAGGGAGGACTGGTCCCAGCCGACCTCCTTGTACTCCTGGCCGGTCTTGGCGCCGGTGTAGAGGTCGATGCAGTAGGTCTGCAGCGAACCGCCGGGCGTCACCTGCATCTCGAACAGGCCGGCGGAGTACTCGCCCTGGCCCTCGATCTTGACCTTGTCGAAGACGGTGAGCTTGCCCAGCGTGGCGGTCGCGCCGCCGGTGCCCTCGAGCCCCTCATCAGCCGCGGCCGGTCCAGCCACGGCTATCGCACCCGCAGCGACGAGGCCGGAGACCACGGTCGCGGCGGCAAGGCGGGCAACGCCGCGCCTCCGAACAGAAAACATGAATTTCCCCTCCGGGCGAGCTGCTCCGCGTCGTCGGTCGTGACACGTGGGGGGAGCGCTCGCCAGCAGATTCACAGACCCAGTTGACCCAGGAGACTCAAGTACCGACTCAAGTCCCGTATGAGTACCCGGGAATCCTAGGGACGGGGAAGACCCGAGTGCCCCTCCATACGGTCTGATAACCATTCCGACTCGGAATCGTTATCACCGGAGCCCTTCCGCGAGGAAGCGCTGGTCACGGTATCGACAAATCCCCACAACTCCAGGTCAGAGCACGGGCTCCAGGGCCTTCGGGGCCTCCGCCGCCTCCCACGGGTCCCGCTCCCCGGTCCCGTTCTCCTGGCGTTCCGCCGGGCGTGGCTCGGCCTTCACCGCCCGGCGGAACGCCGCCGTACCGCGCGTCAGATCGTGGCCCACCGCCAGTGCGTCGATGTCCACGAACGTCCTGCGTCGGCCGTCGGGCCGGCCTTCCTCCACGTCCTCCTCGCGCACCCGCAACCGGCCGTGCACCACCAGCGGTTCGCCCACCGAGACCGAGGCGGCCAGGTTCGCGCCGAGCGCCCGCCAGGCGAACACCGTGTAGAAGCTGGTGTGTCCGTCCGACCAGGCACCGCGCTCCCGGTCCCAGCGGCGCGCGGTCACCGCGAAGCGGAACCGGGCCACCCCGCCCGTCGCGGTATCCCGGTACTCCACGCTCGTCGCCACGTTCCCGACCAGCGTCACCATCGTGTCGTTCATGACCCTCCCCTTTCGCTGGATCCATGTTGGACCGGTCCGCGAGCCCCCGCCCGGACCTGTGGAGGAACGACGCCCTGGGGAAAACTCCGTCACCCGCCAGGGGGCGACGCTCATCTCAACCGCGCCCCCGGCCTCGCACCGCCCCACCGCGAACCGCCCGCGCCGTAGCTCCCGCCCAGCCGCGCCACCCGCGCGCCCGACCGGGTCCCCGACACCGTCACGTACTGCTCGCGCACCTCCCGGTACCGCATCAACTCCGCCGAGATCGGGTCCAGTACCCGCGCCCGCCCGCATGCGGCGGCCGCCTCCCGCAACTTCCGCTCGGCCTCCTGCCCGTACCGCCGGGCCGGTCCCTTCACGGCGGCGGCGCACGCCCACTCCACCAACGGCCCGCCGACGATGCCGCCGATCATGACGAGGACCGGCGGCAGCAGCCCCGGCTCGACGACGCCGACGATCTGGGCGACCAGCCACAGCGCACCGAAGATCTGCAGGAACGTCATGAGGACCTGGGCCAGGACGGCGGCCGGCCACCAGGCGGGCCGCGGCGGCCGGGCGGCCGGGTCCCCGATCGTCACCGTGAGTTCGTCGAGCGCCTCGGGCAGCCCGTCGGCGCCTCGTGCCGCCGCCTCGCGCACCGCCTGCGCCCAGGGCGCGGGCAGCCCGCGCGTGGCTTCGTCGGCGACGGTCCGTACGGCCTGTTCCACCCGTTGACGGGCGGTCAGTTCGTCCTCCACCGGTGTCTGGAGCCCCGGATCGGTGGAGCCGTGCGCGCGGACCCTCTCGTACCAGCGGTAGAGCCGCAGCCAGGGGGTGCCGCAGGCGCGGATGGCGCCCCGGCGCCAGACGCGTTCGGCGGCCTCGCCGGCGGCGGTGGCGCCGACGGCGACCGCGAGGCGGCCCGCGAAGTCCTCCCGCGCCCGCTCGCCGAGGCCGGTCTGCCCGTCGGAGACGTACACCGGCCGGAGCCGGGCGGCCGCCGCGTCGACGTCGGCCGAGAGGCGACGCGCGGGCGCGGTCCGCTCCTGGACGAACCGGCCGAGCAGCTCGCGCAGTTCGCCCACGCCCTCCCCGGTGAGGGCGGAGAGCGCGAGGACGGTGGCGCCGGGCTCGCCGTGTTCGCCGAGGGCCATGCCGTCCTCGTCGAGGAGGCGGCGCAGGTCGTCCAGGACGAGATCGGCGGCCTCGCCGCCCAGCCGGTCGATCTGGTTGAGGACGACGAAGGTGACCTCGGCATGGCCCGCGAGGGGGCGCAGATAGCGCTCGTGGAGAGCGGCGTCGGCGTACTTCTCGGGGTCGGCGACCCAGATCACGGCGTCGACCAGGCCGAGGACCCGGTCGACCTGGTCGCGGTGGGCGGTGACGGCCGAGTCGTGGTCGGGCAGGTCGATCAGTACGAGCCCCTGCAGGTCCTCGTCGGCGGCGCCGCCCGCGAGGGGGCGGCGGCGGAGCCGGCCGGGGACGGCGAGCCGGTCGAGGAGACCCGCCGAGCCCTCGGACCAGCTGAGCGCGATGGGCGCGGAGGTGGTGGGGCGGCGCAGGCCGGTCTCGGAGACGGGGACGCCGGCCAGGGCGTTGAAGAGGGTGGACTTGCCGCTGCCGGTGGGTCCGGCGATGGCCACGACGGTGTGGCGCGCGGAGAGCCGTTGGCGGGCGGAGGCCTCGTCCAGGACGCGGCCGGCCTCGGCGAGTCCGGCCTCGGCGAGGGTGTCGGTCTCCAGGCGCGTACGGGAGAGGCCGACGAGTTCGTGGAGGGCGTCGAGGCGGGTGCGCAGGGAGCCTCCGTAGGGCCCGACGAGGGGCGGAAGGCCGTCCTCCGCGCCGGCGGGCCCTCCGTCCGTCGCGGGCTTCTCACCCTCTCGCTCGCCCTCTCGCTCGCCTGCCCGCTCCGCCGCCCGGCGCGCGATCAGGCCGTCGTCCCAGCGGTCGTCCACCGTGGCGCCCATGCCGCCCGTGGTGCCTGCGCTGCTCGTGCCGCTCGTCGTGTCCGTGGTGCCCGTGGTGCCCGTGGTGCTGCTCACCGGTCGTCACTTCTCCTTCTGCAGTACGGAGAGCGCGGCGATGAGCTCCGCCTGCGGCTCGGGGGTCACATCGAGGGCGTCGAGGGGCGCGAGGCGCCGGTCGCGCTCGGTGTGCAGGGCTCGGTCGAGGTACGTCATGACCAGCTCGCCGCCCTTGTCGCGCAGGCGCAGGGCGGCCTGGGCGCCGAGGAGTTCGGCGAGCCGTTCACCGGCGCTGCGGGTGCGGCGGCCGCCGAGGAGAGCGGCGGCGAGCAGGGCGGCGACGGTGTCGGGTTCGGGAGCGGCGGTACGGGCGGTGGCGGGTCGCTCCGTGCTGCGGAGCTCCTCCTCGGCCAGCTCTTCGAGGACGCGCCGCCAGCGCCGTACCGTCATCTCGATCCGCTCGCTCGCCTCCCGGTCGGGGGCGGCGACGGAGGCGCCGAGGGCGCCCGCGGCGGGTTCCCGGCGCCAGGCGTCCCGTACCTGCTCGTCGGCGGCGGCGACCGCGCACTGGAGGAGGGCGGCGAGGGATTCGACGAGGGCGTCGAGGAGCTCGTCGGCGGAGCTGTCGCGGGGGTAGCCGCGCCAGCGGGTACGGGCGTCCCCGGCCAGGACGGCGCCGCGGCGCAGCTGTTGCAGGAGGCGCTCGCTCTGCGCCTCGTACGCGGTCTCGACGGCGCCGCCGAGTCGGACGGCGGCGGCGTACTGGGCGGCAACCGCTCCGGCGAGCTCGGGGATCCGGGTGTCGAGGGAGCCGACGGCACCGGAGGCGGTGCGGCCGACGGCCTGCTGGCGGGCGGCGGGGTCCAGGGCGCGGTGGGCGAGCCAGGCGCGCAGCGGGGCGACGGCGGTGTCGGGCAGCAGCCCGCGGCCGCCGCCCGCGGACTCGGGCAGCTCGGGGATGGTGAACCGCGGGACGTCGCCGAGCCCCGCCTTGTCGAGCAGGGCCTCGTACTGGCGGGAGACCTCGCCGATGACCTGGTGGGGGACGCGGTCGAGGACGGTGACGAGCGTGGCGTCGTACTCCTTGGCGGTACGGAGCAGATGCCAGGGGACGGCGTCGGCGTACCGGGAGGCGGTCGTGACCATCACCCAGATGTCGGCGGCGCAGATCAACTCGGCGGCGAGCAAGCGGTTCTCGACGACGAGGGAGTCGATGTCGGGCGCGTCGAGCAGGGCGAGCCCGCGGGTCAGCGTGGAGGACGTCTCCACGCGCAGCGCGTTGTCCTCCGGGGGCTCCTCGGCCGGGTGGTCGTCGTCCTGGTGGGGCAGCCAGACGCGGGTGAGCTGGGGCAGGACGCGCATCCCGGCGAACCAGTGGTGATCGTCGGGGTGGCAGACAAGCACGGGCGTGCGCGTGGTGGGCCGCAGCACCCCGGCCTCGCTGACCCGCCGCCCCACAAGGGAGTTGACGAGGGTGGACTTGCCTGCCCCGGTGGAGCCGCCGACGACGGCGAGGAGCGGGGCGTCGGGGTCCTTCAGCCGGGGCACCAGATAGTCGTCGAGCTGAGCCAGCAGCTCGGAGCGGTTCTGCCGGGCGCGTGGAGCGCCCGGCAGAGGGAGGGGGAGACGCACGGCGGCGACACAGTCGCGCAGGGCGGAGAGTGCGTCGATGAGCTGAGGCCGTTCGTCCAAGGTCACCACATGCGAAGAATGCCCAATTTTGGAGCCTTTTTGAAGCGTATAGGGGTCCTGCGCGCCGACCGAACAGCTGATGAACACGAGCCTCAGGCATAACGAGTGCACAACACCCGGGCCAAGTGGCGCGAAAAGCGCTGCGGGAATCGCACCTGCCTGCGATTATCGTTCCGCTTCACCGAACCTCCACATCGTGCCACGCAGGTGAAGCAACCGGGCCAAGGGGATCGGAGCCCTATCCTTGACCCGGCAGGCCAAGCCCCACCCACCAGGGGCTCCCGGCCACCAGGCCACCACCCGGCCCCCGTAGCTCAGTGGATAGAGCAGGTGCCTTCTAAGCACTTGGCCGCAGGTTCGAGTCCTGCCGGGGGCGCAATACACGAGACCCTCCTCCGGGAGGGTCTTTTTGCTGGTCATGGCCCGATTCGATGGTCGCCGGAGCGGCCGGACGCACCCCTGGGTGGGGTGGGGCACGTCGGGTGCTGTCGGCTGATTCCGGGTTTCTGCGGGTGGCTGCGGAGAATACGCGGGGAAATTCTCAGGCCCCCGGCGCGGCCGGGTCCGGCTCCGGCAGCAGGTCGGCGAAAGCCAGCGCGGCGCCGGCCCTACCCCCCGCCTCCCCCCGCTGACGTCTACCTTGTGAGCAGGCTGTCACTGCGCGCCGAGGAAGGCTGCCAACCTGCGCAGGTCCGTGTGCTCGGCGCTCTGCGGGGAGAGCACGATCCGCAGGTGCTCGGTGATGACCCGCTCGCGGGACGCCGTGAGGAACGAGATCACGATGAGGTGCACCAGGTCGGCCTGGGAAATCTGGCCCGAGAGGCGTGCCAGTCCGAGGCCGATGGTGGGGATGTTGACCGTCTCCAGGTCGCCCTCGGTTCGTATGGCTGCCCAGAGCGACGTGAGGGCCGACCAGAGGCGCGGCACGCTGGACTCAGCGACGCACTCCCCGCTCATCCTGCTGTACGCGAGCCCGAAGTAACTGCGGTGCGCGTCGCGGAGCACGGCGACGGTGCCGAGCGGGTAGCGATCGAGCTTGCCGCGCGGCTTGGCATCTGGGGACTCGCGACTGACGATCGGGGTGGTGCGTAGCGCGTCCGCGAGCTCAGCATCGAGCCTGGCAGTGTCATTCGCGTACACCTGGGCGAGGAACTGGCCTTGGACGCTGGTCGGGTGGATGATGCGCGGCGGCTCGGTGTCGAAGGTGTCGGTCATGCCAATGACCAGGTGGCCGTCCTGGGAGAAAAGATCACCGACGGTGATGGAGACCCTGGTCCTCGGGACGGTGAACTCCCTGCTGTACGAGGAGCGCGGCCACGCCGTCCATAGCCCGTAGCCGAGCGAGACGGACAGAGCTCCGGTCAGGATGAGCAGGCCGAACTCCTTGGCGAGGTCCGGGAAGAGCCCGGAGCCGAGCCCGACGATGCCCGCGACGAGGCCGAGGCCGGTGAGGAAGGAGCGGGCGAAGGACCCGAGGGTTGTGGAGCGCCGCAGGTTGGCCAGTAGCGCTCGGCGGGGCAGAGGGCTCATTCGGCGGCCGAGGCGGAATTGTCCTGGGTCCCGACCACGCCCGGGGACATCGCCCCGGGCCAGGCCCCGGGCCGCCCACCCACGGCCGGAGACGCCGCCCCGGGCCAGGCCCCAGGAGTGGGCCGGGACTGCGCTGCGGGCTCGTCCCAAGGGGGTGCCCCCTCTTGCCCGGCCCTCGGTATGGCACCCGGCGCCGGCGGGTCCGCGGGCGGCAGGACGAGGGTCTCCTTGCCGGGGCCCGCGATGATCTCGAATCCGTCCTTCGACTTGATGGACACGTGCACGCGCCGAGTGGCGACGAAGTCGTTGAGCTGGTCCCTGATTTGCTCCGCACTGCGGGCCGAGATCGCCCCCGCTTCGTACACCACCTGGTACTCCTCTGGGGTTCGCTCGGTGACAACGCGGTAGCTGAGCGCGCTGTCATGCGGGATGCCCAGGCTGGCGATCAGCATGTCAATGACTGCCCGATGAGTCTTGCGTTCGTTCTCGCTGTCTGGGCCCTGCTTCACCTTCAGCATGGGCACCGAGGAGTCCACGCGCTCGAAAAGCGTGCGCAGCACGCCCTCCTGACGTCGCGTAAGTACGAGAACTTCCTCCAAGATCTCCCCTGCAGCACGGACCGGTGTCGAGTTGAGGCGCTCCGTAGGCACGTTTCTGGCCCGCTCCAGGTTCTCCTCAAGTCGTGACCAGAACGCATCGAAGGTCGCCTCCAGGTGCACGTCGTTCAGGTCCTTGAGGTTCGCGTGGTCGCGGATGGCACGGACCATGGCCAGCACGTCCTCCCTGCTGGCGCTGGAGGTCGCCTGGAACTGCGCCAGTGGCCCCGTGAGGTCCTTGACCGGCAGGTCCAGCAGGCAGGGGATTACCCGCGACTCCCCGAGGGCTTTGGAGAGTGCACCCGCCTCGAAGTTGATCCACGGCGCCTGGCTGTTCTCGCGGGTGACGCAGATGATCCCGAACGAGGTTTGCTCCAGCTCGGAAGCGATCACTCTGAGCCCTCGGTCCCCCTTTGCGATGTCCAGCGACGAGACGAACGGGTCGACGGCTTGGATCACGAACTTCAGCCAGGACTTGAGCGATTCGGCCATCAGCTTCGACTGGGGCCCCGACCAGCTGATGAACACCTTCACTGCCGTGGCTCCCCCGACTTCCAGCTCAGAGTGATCTCGAAGTGGGCGTCGGACGAAGCCTTCGCCACCACGACCTCTCCGCTGCCGGTCACCTTGATCCCGAAGTGGATGGTCACCTCGTCCGGCTGCGTCTCCCGCACCGCGCGCAATGCGGCCGCTGCAGCCTCACCCACCGGTCGGAACACACGGTCGAGGTTGGCGACGGGCTGGTCAGGGCGGAGTGGCCGAAAGTCGTTGTCTCTGGCCTCGATCTCGACACTCACGTCGTCACCCGTGGAGGTGTACGTGACGAACTCTTCCTCGGTTGCTCTGCGAATGCCCAACTGCCCCAACTCCTCAGCCCCGTCATCAGGCAGAGCCAGCCTACGGACCCCCGGTCCCCGCGGGGAGGGTTTGGCCGGCCAGAGCGAAGAACCGGCTTGGCTGCACATCCCTGGCCGTCCTCAACGGACCACGACGGACGGGTGAGAAAGGAATCACTGCCCCACCGTCGGTGGGGCACGGGCCGGAATCGCCGATCTGCCGGCGTCGGCGCGCGGGGGGCGTGGCGGATGCGACGTATGTCGCGCGCGGTGCGATTCGCGCCTTTAGCGTGAGGAGTGCGGGGGTATACCGCCCGCTCGTCACCCGCACCGGACTTCTTTGTGAGGCGTTTCCCCATGAGCCTGTCCATCCGCAACCAGATCGCCGGAACCGTCGTCGCCGTCACGTCGGGCGAGGTCATGGCGACCGTCAGGGTGCGCCTCGCCGGCGGCCAGGACGTGACCGCGGCGATCACGCTGGAGGCCGTCAAGGATCTCGGGCTCGTCGAAGGCACCGCGGTCAAGGTCCTCGTGAAGTCCACCGAGGTCTCGCTCGCCACCGGTCCCGTCGAGGGGCTGTCCATCCGCAACCGGATCCCCGGCACCGTCACGGAGGTCGCCACCGGGGGCGCCATGGCCTCCGTCAAGGTCGACGTCGAGGGCGGCGAGCTGACCGCCGCGATCACCAAGGACGCCGTCGCCGACCTGGGTCTCGCCGCCGGGGCCTCCGTCGTCGCGTTGATCAAGTCGACCGAGATCTCCCTCTCCGCCGCCTGATCCGCTTCCGGCGGGCCGGCTCGTGGTCCGGTTGTCGGTCCGGTTGTCGGTCCGGCTCGTGGTCCCGCTCGTGGTCCCGCTCGTGGCCTAGAGTGCGGTGGTGCCGTCGTACAGCATTGGGCAGGCAGCGCGGCTGCTCGGAGTGAGTTCGGAGACCGTCCGCCGGTGGGCGGACGGCGGTCGGCTGCGCATGGACCGGGACGGCTCGGGCAACCGGGTGATCGACGGAGTGAGCCTGGCCGTCTTCGCCAAGGAGCGCGGGGCCGGTCTGCACGCCGTGCCGGAGGACGATGCGCCGACCTCCGTGCGCAACGCGTTCGTGGGGATCGTGACGGCCGTGCGCGTCGACGACGTGGCCGCGCAGGTGGAGGTCCAGTCGGGTCCGCACCGGCTGGTCTCGCTCGTGACGCGGGAGGCCGTCGAGGAGCTCGGGCTCGATGTCGGGGTCACCGTCACCGCGCGGGTGAAGTCCACCAACGTCCACATCGACCTGCCCTGACCGCCCGAGCGTCGACCGTCCGGGCGATCAGCGGCAGAGCAGCGCGGCGCGCAGGTCCAGCTTGTGGTCGAGGCGGGACAGGTCCCGGCCGGTGAGGCTCTCGATGCGCTGGACGCGGTAGTGGACCGTGTTCACGTGGAGGTGCAGGGCCTCCGCGGTCCTGGCCCAGGAACAGTTGTGCGCCAGGAACACCTCGAGCGTCTCCAGGAGCATGCCGTTCGAGCTCCGCGCCTCGTCGAGGAGCGGGCCCAGGACCGTGTCGCGGAACACGGCCCGCACGTCGGCAGGGACGCCGGCGAGCAGGGACCGCAGGCCGGCGAGGTCGCCGACGGCCGTGATGTGAGCGCTCCCCGGGCCTGCCGTACGGGCGGCGGCGGCCAGTGCGTAGCGCGCCTGGCCGACGGCCGCCGGCAGCTCGGCCGGGGCGGCGACGGGCTCGCTCACTCCGGCGTACAGGGCACTGTCCGGCCGACAGGCGTGGATCAGCGGCCACACCTCCCCCAACCGCGCCCGAACGCCGTCGTCCCCGTCCTGGGCGACCACCGCGATCGCCCGGCCGCAGGGGCGCTCGCCGACGGCGAAGGAGGCCGAAGGGAGATGGTTCAACGCCTCGGCGAGGGCGGCACGACTGCCCGCGCCTTCCTCCACCGGCGCCGATGACGCGATGACGACGGTGTAGGGACCCTTGTCGGCCAGTCCGCACGAACTCAGCGCGTGTTCCAGGCCGTTGACGTCGCCGGGCGATAGGTCGCCCTGCGGTACGTCCCCGTGCGGGACGTCGACGAGGTCGACGAGCTCCTGCTGCGCCCGGCCGCGTGCGGACCGGCGGCGGTCGTCGCGTCGGCGCTGCCGGCCGAGGAGTTCGGCGATCTCGTGCAGGACCCGGGGCGGGACCTGCCCCTCGTCCGGCAGGTGGAGGTGCCAGGCGTCGAAGACGGTGTCGTCGGACTCGATGCGCAGCGTGGTGCCGTGGGCGCCGCGCAGGCGCTCCGAGGCCCGCTGGGCGGGGAGGTCGGCAGCGCCGCCGGTACGTGCGACCGTACGGCCGCTGCTGGTGAGCAGGTAACAGGGCGGCGCACCGAGATGGGCGAAGGCGCTGTCCAGCAGGGCGCCCGCGGTCGCTCCGCCGTCGAGTTCGCGGCGGAGTTCGCCCCGTACGTTCTCCGGCAGCGCGTAGAGGTCCGAGGGCCGGCGGCTGAGCTCTCCCCACTGGCGGAGGTAGACCGCTTCGGTGATCGCCCGGAAGCTCGTGTGCGCCGGTACGGCCAGCAGGGCGATCCGGTGCGTGCGGCAGGCGTCGGCCAGTGCCTTCGGGACCTCGCCGTGCGTCTCCTCGCCCGCCAGGAGCGCCACGGCCCCGGCGGCCCGCAGCGCGGAGACGAAGCGGTCCGTCTTCGCCGGTCCGTCGTCGGGGCTCCACCACACGAGTCCGCTGAGGACGATCTCCCCCGGCTGGAGAAACCTGGTCGGGTCCTCCAGATCGGTGGCGGTCACTCCGCCTATCTCCTGGCCGAGCAACGCCTCGTCGCCCCAGACGAGGGCGAGATCGAGACTGTCGAGCCGGAGGAGATGGTCGACGTGCATGCGGGGCTCCTTGCGCGGTCGCGGGGCGGGCCCGCATCTCACATTCGAGAGGCGAATACGAGTCAGCACATCGTAGATGCCCGGCTGTCCGCAGAAAATGCCTCTTGGTTGATCGTCCAGCACAGCACGCCGCGGGGTGGAGGTTTTCCAGGTTCCGAACCAGTCGTTTCCGCCACCTCCCTCGGGCTTCACTGGCGGGAAAGCAGCGGGCGAGGCAGCAGTGGCCGTGAAGGCAGCGGGCGGGAGGCGTGGGGAGACATGGACCTGAACACGGTGACGGACGTACGCGACGCGCGGCGGCGCGGGCCGTGGCGGCCGGGGGACGCGTGGCTCGGCGGGGGTACGTATCTGTTCTCCGAACCCCAGCCGCAGCTGCGCCGGTTGATCGACCTGAGCCGGATGGGATGGGAGCCGCTCACCCGCGCCCCTGACGGGTCACTGGAGATCGCCGCGACCTGCACCATCGCCCAGCTGTCCCGCTACGGACGGGCGCTGGACGCCCCGGCGGCGCCGCTCTTCGAGCAGTGCTGCCGGGCGTTCCTCGCCTCGTTCAAGATCTGGAACATGGCGACCGTCGGCGGCAACCTGTGCAACGGCCTTCCGGCCGGGCCGATGATCTCGCTGACCGCCGCGCTCGACGGCACGTGCCTCCTCCAGGCCCAGGACGGCGCCGTGCGGCGGGTGAAGGTCGTGGACTTCATCACCGGCGCCGGCCGCAAGGACCTCGCGGAGGGCGAGTTGCTGCGCTCGGTGACCCTGCCGGCGCGCGCCCTGGGCCACCGCACCGCTTTCCGGCAGGCATCGCTCTACGGACTCGGACGCTCGGGCGCGCTGGTGATCGGGACGCTCGATCCGGTGGACGGCTCGCTGGCGGTGACGATCAGCGCGGCGGCCGTACGGCCGTTCCGGCTCTGGTTCCCGCTCCCCCCGGACCAGGACGAACTCCGGCGGGCGGTCGAGGCGGCCGTCGGGGAGGACGACTGGTTCGACGACATCCACGGACTGCCCGAGTGGCGGCGGCACATGGGCTTCCGCCTCGCCGAGGAGGTCCGCGGCGAACTGACCCGCTGCGGGCCGATGCCCGGACAGGAGAGTGCCCGATGAGCTTCCACATCCGCATCAACGACCGGTCCTTCGACGACGAGCCGCGCGCCGGCCAGTGTCTGCGCACCTATCTGCGCGAACGCGGCTGGTTCGGGGTGAAGAAGGGCTGCGACTCCGGCGACTGCGGCGCCTGCACCGTCCATGTGGACGGCGAGCCGGTCCACAGCTGTCTGTATCCGGCCGTCCGCGCGGAGAGCCGAGCCGTCACGACCGTCGAGGGCCTCGCCTCCCCTGACGGCGAACTCCACCCCGTCCAGCAGCGGTTCCTCGACGCGCAGGGGTACCAGTGCGGCATGTGCACGGCCGGGTTCCTCATGACGACGGCGGCGCTCGAGGCCGAGCGGGGGACGGCGCACGACGACGGCAAGCTCGACGACCTGCCCCGGGCGTTCAAGGGCAACCTCTGCCGCTGCACCGGCTACCGGGCGATCGAGGACGCCGTACGCGGTGTACGGCACACCGAACGGCCGTGCGCGGGCCGGGCCGTGGGCAAGAACGTCGGCGCGCCCGCCGGCCCGCGGATCGTCACCGGCACCGCCCGCTACACCTTCGACATCGAGGTCCCGGGCCTCCTCCACATGAAGCTGCTGCGCTCCCCGCACCCGCACGCCCGGATCGTCTCCGTCGACACCGCGGCCGCTCTGCGGGTCCCGGGCGTCCACGCCGTCCTGACCCACGAGGACGCCCCGCCGACCCTGTACTCCACCGCCCGCCACGAGCACCCCACGGAGGACCCCGACGACACCCGTGTCCTCGACAGCGTCGTCCGGTACGTCGGACAGCGGGTGGCCGCGGTCGTCGCCGACAGCGAGCAGGCCGCCGAGGAGGGCTGCCGTCGGATCGAGGTGACGTACGAGGAACTGCCGTACGTCACCGACCCCGAGGCCGCGATGCTCCCGGGCGCGCCGGCGCTGCACGGCGACAAGGGGCCGGACGCGCGGATCGCCCGCGCGCAGAACAACGTGGCGGGTGAGGTGCACGGCGAGATCGGCGACGTCGAGCGGGGCTTCGCCGAGGCCGACGTCGTCCACGAGGAGACCTTCCGCACCCAGCGCGTGCAGCACGCCAGCCTCGAGACGCACGGCTGCGTCGCGTATTTCGAACCGAAGGAGGACGGCAGCGGAGAGCGGCTGACGGTACGGTCGTCGACCCAGGTGCCGTTCCTGACCCGGCGCGCCCTGTGCGCCCTCTTCGGTCTGCCGGAGGACGAGGTCCGGGTGGTCGCGGGCCGCGTCGGCGGCGGGTTCGGCGGCAAGCAGGAGATGCTCACCGAGGACGTCGTGACGCTCGCCGCGCTGAAGCTGCGCCGTCCGGTGAAGCTGGAGTACACCCGCGCCGAGCAGTTCTACGGGGCCACCACCCGGCACCCCTTCACCATCGGGATCAAGGTCGGCGCCCGCGCCGACGGCACCCTCACGGCCGTACGGATGCGCGTGGTGGCCGACACGGGCGCGTACGGCAATCACGGCCCCGCCGTCATGTTCCACAGCGTCGGCGAGTCCTTCGCCGTCTACCGCGCCCCGCACAAGAAGGTCGACGCCTACTCCGTCTACACCAACGTCGTCCCTTCCGGCGCCTTCCGCGGCTACGGCCTCGGCCAGGTCACCTTCGCCGTCGAGTCCGTGATGGACGAGCTGGCCCGCCGCCTCGGCATGGACCCGCTCGCCTTCCGCGAGAAGAACGTCATCGGCCCCGGCGAGCCGATGCACAGCCCGATCGGCGAGGAGGAGGACCTGCACATCGCCTCCTACGGCCTCGACCAGTGCCTGTCCGTCGTACGCAGGGCCATCGCGGAGGACACCAGTGACCGCGATGTGCCCGAGGGGTGGCTCACCGGACAAGGGACGGGGATGGCGATGATCGCCACCGGACCGCCCGGGGGTCACTACGCCGACGCGCGCGTCTCCCTCCTGTCCGACGGGACGTACGACATCGCCGTCGGCACGGCCGAGTTCGGCAACGGCACCACCACCGTCCACCAGCAGATCACCGCCGGCGCCCTGCACACGACCGAGGACCGCATCGCCGTCCGGCAGTCCGACACCGACGTCGTACGTCACGACACGGGCGCCTTCGGCTCGGCCGGGACCGTGGTCGCCGGCAAGGCGGTCCTGCTGGCCGCGACCTCGCTCGCGGAGCGGCTGCGCACCCTGGCGGCCCGGCACACGGGCGTGGCGCGGCACCGGTGCGTGCTGGGGGCCGAGGCGGTGGACTGCGGCGGCCGGCTCGTGACGCTCAAGGAGCTGTACGAGGCGGGGCACGCCCTCGGCGCGGCGGAGGAGCTCGCGGCCGACGGACACTGGGGCGGCTCCCCCCGCTCGGTCGCGTTCAACGCCCAGTGGTTCCGGATCGCCGTCGATCCGGGCACCGGCGAGATACGCATCCTGCGCAGCGTCCACGCGGCCGACGCCGGCAAGGTCATGAACCCGATGCAGTGCCGCGGTCAGGTCGAGGGCGGGTCGCCCAGGCCCTCGGCGCCACCCTCTTCGAGGACGTCCGGATCGACGAGCGCGGCGAGGTCGGCACGGCCGCCTTCCGCCGCTACCGGCTCCCGCAGCACGCGGACGTTCCCCGTACCGAGGTCCACTTCAGCGAGACCAGCGATGCGATCGGCCCGCTCGGGGCCAAGTCCATGAGCGAGAGCCCGTTCAACCCGGTCGCCCCCGCCTTCGCCAACGCCCTGCGCGACGCCACCGGCATCCGCTTCACCGAACTGCCCCTCACCCGGGACCGCGTCTGGCTCGCGCTCGACCGGCACGCGCGGACGGTTGGCGAGTGGGTACCGGCGCCCGGCATGTCCGACCGGTGAGACACCCGGGACCTCGCTTCATCCTTTCCTCCAAGCCCACTCTCATTCGCGATGGACAGTCGCACAGATTTGTTGCAGATGAGAGCTTGAGCGCCCTACGGTGTCGCACATGCAGTCCTACACGATCGGTCAGGCCGCACGTCTCCTCGGTGTCAGTCCCGACACCGCGCGCCGCTGGGCGGACGCGGGCCGGGTCGCCACCCACCGCGACGAGAGCGGTCGGCGACTCATCGACGGCCGGGCCCTAGCCGCGTTCTCCGTGGAGATCGCGCAGGGCGGCAGCGGCGACGACGACGCGTCGTACACCTCGGCCCGCAATGCCTTCCCGGGCATCGTCACCGCGATCAAGCTCGGCGACATCGCGGCCCAGGTCGAGATCCAGGCCGGGCCGCACCGCCTCGTCTCCCTCCTCACCCGGGAGGCCGTGGAGGAGCTGGGACTGGAAGTCGGCATGCAGGCCACCGCCCGCGTGAAGTCGACCAGCGTGCACATCGACCGCACCTGAGCCTCACGCAGGACGGGGGACAACGGCCGCCGCCGCGGCCGGCACTCCCGCCATGCATCGTCCGTTCGTCCCCAAGGAGTCCCACCCCCATGTCTTCCACCCGCACCCTCACCAGACGGCGCGCCGCCGCTGCCGCCCTCACCGCGGCCCTCCTCGTTCCGCTCGCCGCCTGCGGCAACGACGAGGGGACGCAGAAGGCCGGCGCCGCGGGCTCCGGGACCTCGACCGCGGCCCCGAAGGCACACCTGACCGTGCTCGCCGCGGCCTCCCTGACCGACGTGTTCAAGACCGCCGGTGCCGCGTACGAGAAGTCCCACCCCGGCACGAAGATCACCTTCTCCTTCGCCGGCTCCCAGGAACTCGTCGCGCAGGTCGCCCAGGGCTCCCCCGCCGACGCGCTCGTCACCGCCGACACCAAGAGCATGGACAAGGTGAAGGCCGACACCGGCACGCCGACCGTCATCGCGAAGAACCGGCTCGTCATCGCCACCGGTGAGGGCAACCCGCACAAGGTCGACGAGCTGAAGGACCTCGCGGACACCGGGCTCAAGGTCGTCCTCGCCGCCCCCGAGGTCCCGGCCGGCAAGTACAGCAAGAAGGTCCTCGACGCCCAGAAGATCACGGTGAAGCCGGTCTCCCAGGAGCCCAACGTGCGCGCCGTGCTCAGCAAGGTCGAGCTCGGCGAGGCCGACGCCGGCCTCGTCTACAAGACCGACGCCGAGAGCGCCAAGGACAAGGTCGACGCCGTCGAGATCCCCGACGCGCAGAACGCGATCGCCGAGTACCCGGCCGCCACGCTCAAGCAGTCCGAGAACGCCGAGGCCGCCGCCGCGTTCGTGGCGTGGCTGACCTCGCCGGAGGCCCAGAAGATCCTCCAGGACGCGGGCTTCCAGCAGCCGTAGTCGACGGCCCGTACGAGGGGCTGCCCGTCCCGGGGGAACGGGCAGCCCCTTCTCCTCTCCTTCTTCTTTCCTCTGCCGAACCTCCGGGAACACCGATGAAACGAGCAGGCGTTCGGACACCCGGCGCACGCACTCCAGGCACGCGCCCGCCGCTCACCCTGGCCGTCCCCGCCCTCCTCGCCGTGGCGTTCCTGACGCTCCCGCTGATCGGCATCCTCGTACGGACCGAGTGGGCCGAGCTGGCCGACCACCTCGGCTCACCGGGAACGGTCGAGGCGCTCAAGCTGTCCTTGCTCGTGTCGTTCTGGGCGCTCGGCCTGTCCCTGCTCCTCGGGGTGCCGCTGGCCTGGCTGCTGGCCCGTGTGGAGTTCCGGGGCAAGGCGTTCGTACGCTCCCTCGTGCTGCTGCCGATGGTGCTGCCGCCGACCGTCGGCGGTGTGGCGCTGCTCCTCGCGTTCGGCCGCCGCGGACTGCTCGGCCCCTGGCTGGAGTCCGCCTTCGGCATCACGCTCCCCTTCCACACCTCGGGCGCCGTCCTCGCCGCGACCTTCGTCGCCATGCCCTTTCTCGTCATCAGCCTGGAAGGGGCGCTCGGCGGACTGCGACCGCGCTACGAGGAGACGGCGGCCTCGCTCGGCGCCTCACCGGTACGGGTCTTCTTCACCGTCACCCTGCCGATGGTCGCGCCCGGGCTGATCGCCGGAGCCGCCCTCACCTGGGCCCGGGCGCTCGGCGAGTTCGGCGCCACCATCACCTTCGCCGGAAACCTGCCCGGCACCACCCAGACCCTGCCGCTCCAGGTGTACCTCCTGCTCCAGGACGAGCCGGAGGCGGCGACCTCGGTCTCGCTGCTGCTCCTCGCCATCGCCATGGGCGTGCTCGTCGCGCTGCGCGGCCGCTGGACGGGAGCCCCCGTGGAACGGATACGCAGGCCCGCGCCCTCGGCGGACGCGAGCCCCGCCGAAGCGGCGCCGGTGGCCGCCGACACCCTGCCCGTACCGCCCCTGGAGCGCTGGTCCCTGCACGCCGACGTCACCGGCTTCACCCGGCTCACCCTGGACGCCGAGCCGGGCACGACCATCGCCGTCGTCGGCCCCAACGGCGCCGGCAAGACCACCCTGCTGCGCGCCCTCCTCGGCCTCACCCCGCGGGCCCACGCCACGCTCCGGCTGGGAGACACCGAGGTCACCGACCTCCCCGCGCACCGCCGGCACGTCGCCTGGGTCCCGCAGGACGGGGCCCTGTTCCCCCACATGACGGCGCTGGCCAACACCGCGTACGGGCTCCGCGTCCAGGGCGTTCCCCGGGCCGAGGCCCGCCGTGCCGCGCAGGAATGGCTCGACCGGCTCGGGGTCGGCCACCTCGCCCAGCGCCGCCCGGCCCAGCTCTCGGGCGGTCAGGCCCAGCGGGTCGCCCTGGCCCGGGCCCTGGCCGCCCGGCCCCGGCTCCTCGTCCTGGACGAGCCGCTCGCCGCGCTCGACCAGACCACCCGCGCCCACGTCCGCCACACCCTGCGCAACCACCTCGCCGGCTTCGGAGGGGTCTGTCTGATCGTCACGCACGATCCCGTCGAGGCCATCTCCCTCGCGGACCGTGTCCTCGTCCTCGACGAGGGGCGTGCGATCCAGTACTCCGCGCCCGCCGAGGTCACCCGTCACCCTCGCTCCCCGTGGGTCGCCCGTATGCTCGGCCGCAACGCCTGGCCGGGTATCGCCACCGCCGAGGGCCTCGCCCTGCCCGAGGGCGGCACGCTGATCACCGCCGACCCTCTTCCGCCGGGTACGGAGGCCCTCGCCGTGATCGCCCCCGAGGCCGTCTCCGTCCACCGGCAACGGCCCACCGGCAGCCCGCGCAACGTCTGGCCCGGCACCGTACGGGAGATCACCGCGAGCGGCAGCCGCCTGCGTGTCCTCGTCGCCTCCGCGCAGACCCCCGACCTCGTCGCGGAGATCACCCCGCAGGCCGCCGCCGAACTGGACCTCGCGGACGGGGAGTCCGTCTGGACGAGCGTCAAGGCGACCGAGACGACGGTCGTGACTCTCTGACGGCCGCCCCGAGTTGCGGCCGGAGCCGCGAGCTCGGGCCGACAGTTCAACGGGCCTCTCTGGATGCACACTTGGCGGGTCGGACTGCTGCAGGACCACTGAGTGGAGACACGTTGAACCAGGACAGCACGACGGACGCATACGCGTCCGAGCCGCACGTCGCCGACGGGCACGATCTGATCCGGGTGCACGGCGCGCGCGTGAACAACCTCAAGGACGTCGGCGTCGAGCTCCCGAAGCGCCGTTTGACCGTGTTCACCGGGGTCTCCGGCTCGGGCAAGAGCTCGCTGGTGTTCGGCACGATCGCCGCGGAGTCCCAGCGGATGATCAACGAGACCTACAGCGCCTTCGTCCAGGGCTTCATGCCGACGATCGCGCGGCCCGAGGTCGACGTGCTCGAAGGGCTGACGACCGCGATCGTCGTCGACCAGCAGCGGCTGGGCACCGACCCCCGCTCCACGGTCGGCACCGCCACCGACGCCAACGCGATGCTGCGCATCCTCTTCAGCCGGCTCGGACAGCCGTACGTCGGCCCGCCCAGCGCGTTCGCCTTCAACGTTCCCAAGCGGACGGCGAGCGGCGCCATGAGCGTCGACAAGGGCAAGGGCGAGCGGGTCGTGGTGCGCAAGGCCGTCTACCACGGCGGCATGTGCGCGCGCTGCGAAGGACGCGGCACGGTCTCCGACATCGACCTCACCCAGCTCTACGACGACTCCAAGGCGATCGGCGACGGCGCGTTCACGATCCCCGGCTGGAAGCAGGACAGCTTCTGGACCACCCGGGTCTACGCCGAGTCGGGCGTCCTCGACCCGAAGAAGCCGATCCGCGACTTCACCGCGAAGGAGATGCGGGAGTTCCTTCACGGCGAGCCGAGGAAGGTGAAGGTCGACGGGGTCAACGTGACCTACGAGGGCCTGATCCCGAAGATCCAGAAGTCGATGCTCTCCAAGGACAAGGATGCGCTCCAGCCGCACATCCGGGCGTTCGTGGAGCGGGCGGTGGCCTTCGCCTCCTGTCCCGACTGCGGCGGCTCCCGGCTCAGCGAGGAGGCCAGGTCGTCGAAGATCGGCGGGATCGGCATCGCCGACGCCTGCGCGATGGAGATCAGGGACCTGGCCACCTGGGTGCGCGGAATCGACGAGCCCTCGGTGGCCCCGCTGGTCGGCAAGCTGCTGCACACCCTGGACTCGATCGTGGGGATCGGTCTCGGCTACCTCTCCCTCGAGCGCCCCGCGGGCACCCTGTCGGGCGGTGAGGGCCAGCGCGTCAAGATGGTCCGCCACCTCGGCTCCTCGCTCACCGACACCACCTACGTCTTCGACGAGCCCACCACGGGCCTGCACCCCTACGACATCAGCCGGATGAACGACCTGCTGATCCAGCTGCGGAACAAGGGCAACACGGTGCTCGTCGTGGAGCACAAGCCGGAGGTCATCGCGATCGCCGACCACATCGTCGACCTCGGCCCGCGCGCCGGCTCCGGCGGTGGCGAGGTGGTGTTCGAGGGCTCCCTCGAAGGGCTCCGGGCCAGCGGCACGATCACCGGCCGTCACCTCGACGACCGCGCCGCCGTCAAGGAGACGGTACGGAAGCCGAACGGGCACCTGGAGATCCGCGGCGCGTCGACGCACAACCTGCGGGACGTCGACGTCGACATTCCCCTCGGCGTGCTGTGCGTCGTCACCGGGGTGGCGGGCTCCGGCAAGAGTTCGCTGATCCACGGCTCGGTGGCGCGCCGGGACGGCGTGGTGTCCGTCGACCAGGCGCCGATCAAGGGTTCGCGCCGGAGCAACCCGGCGACGTACACCGGGCTGCTCGACCCGATCCGCAACGCCTTCGCCAAGGCCAACGGCGTGAAGCCCGCGCTGTTCAGCGCCAACTCCGAGGGCGCCTGCCCCACCTGCAACGGCGCCGGCGTCATCTACACCGACCTGGCGATGATGGCGGGCGCCGCCACCACCTGCGAGGACTGCGAGGGCAAGCGCTTCGAGCTGTCGGTCCTGGACCACCGTTTCGGCGGCCGCGACATCAGCGAGGTCCTCGCGATGCCGGTCGACGAGGCCAAGGACTTCTTCGGCGCCGGAGAGACCCGCGTCCCCGCCGCCCTCCGCGTCCTCGAACGCCTCTCCGACGTGGGCCTCGGCTACCTCGACATCGGCCGGCCCCTCACCACGCTGTCGGGCGGCGAGCGCCAGCGGCTCAAGCTGGCCACGCACATGGCGGAGAAGGGGGGCGTCTACGTCCTGGACGAGCCGACCACCGGCCTCCACCTCGCCGATGTCGAGAACCTCCTCGGACTGCTCGACCGGCTGGTCGACTCGGGCAAGTCGGTGATCGTCATCGAGCACCACCAGGCCGTGATGGCCCACGCCGACTGGATCGTCGACGTCGGCCCCGGCGCCGGCCACGAGGGCGGCCGGATCGTGTTCGAGGGCACACCCGCCGACCTGGTCGAGAGCCGCTCGACGCGCACCGGCGAGCATCTCGCGGCGTACGTCCGTCGGTGAGGTCCGGTCGTGGGGGTGGTGGCGGGGCGAGCCCCGCCACC
>NZ_JBHWJZ010000043.1:38281-59618 GCF_042731085.1 Streptomyces sp. NPDC059875 | reverse complement strand
CACCACCTATATAAACCCCCCTCGGGTCGTGGCCTGCTTCTTTTGTTTATAACACACACCCTGTGTCCGCCCCCCGCCGGGCGGCCGCCCCCCACTGTGCGGGGGCTCCGGCCGCCTTCTCGTCTTTCCGTACGCTCCGAAATCGGGTACTACGGACGAGTAGCCACAAGCCCCCATCAGCGGCGAGGTGAGTTGGTTCATGTCCGCACCCACGCAGCGGCCCAAGGTCACGGAACGAGAAGCGCGTCAGGTCGCCGAGGCCGCGCGCGAGCAGGACTGGCGCAAACCCAGCTTCGCCAAGGAGCTCTTCCTCGGCCGCTTCCGGCTGGACCTCATCCACCCCCATCCGCTCCCCTCCGACGAGGACGTACGGCGCGGTGAGGCCTTCCTCGCCAAGCTCCGCGCCTTCTGCGAGACGCGGATCGACGGCCGGCTGATCGAGCGCGAGGCCCGGATCCCCGACGAGGTCGTCAGCGGCCTGAAGGAACTCGGCGCGTTCGGGATGAAGATCGACCCGAAGTACGGCGGTCTCGGGCTCACCCAGGTGTACTACAACCGCGCCCTCGCTCTCGTCGGCTCCGCGAGCCCCGCGATCGGCGCGCTGCTCTCGGCGCATCAGTCGATCGGCGTACCGCAGCCCCTGAAGATCTTCGGTACGCAGGAACAGCGCGACACCTACCTCCCCCGCCTCGCCCGCACCGACATCTCCGCCTTCCTCCTCACCGAGCCGGACGTGGGCTCCGACCCGGCCCGGCTCGCCACGACCGCCGTACCGGACGGTGACGACGCCTACGTCATCGACGGGGTGAAGCTCTGGACGACCAACGGCGTCGTCGCCGATCTGCTCGTCGTCATGGCACGGGTGCCGAAGTCGGAGGGGCACCGGGGCGGCATCACCGCCTTCGTCGTCGAGGCGGACTCGCCCGGCATCACCGTCGAGCACCGCAACGCCTTCATGGGCCTGCGCGGGCTGGAGAACGGCGTCACCCGCTTCCACGGCGTCCGGGTGCCCGCCGAGAACCGCATCGGCCCGGAGGGAGCCGGCCTCAAGATCGCGCTCACGACGCTGAACACCGGCCGGCTCTCGCTCCCCGCGATGTGCGTCGGCGCCGGCAAATGGGCGCTGAAGATCGCCCGCGAATGGGCCGCCGTACGGGAGCAGTGGGGCAAGCCGGTCGCACGCCACGAGGCGGTCGGCACGAAGATCTCCTTCATCGCGGCGACCACGTTCGCCCTCGAAGCGGTCGTCGACCTCTCCTCGCAGATGGCCGACGAGGATCGCAACGACATCCGCATCGAGGCCGCGCTCGCCAAGCTCTACGGCTCCGAGATGGGCTGTCTCATCGCCGACGAGCTCGTCCAGATCCGCGGCGGGCGGGGGTACGAGACCGCCGACTCGCTGGCCGCGCGCGGCGAGCGGGCCGTACCGGCCGAGCAGCTGCTCCGCGATCTGCGGATCAACCGGATCTTCGAAGGCTCGACCGAGATCATGCACCTGCTCATCGCCCGCGAGGCCGTCGACGCCCATCTCGCCGTGGCCGGCGACATCATCGACCCCGAGAAGTCGCTGGGCGACAAGGCGAAGGCAGGGGCGCGGGCCGGTGGCTTCTACGCCCGCTGGCTGCCGAAGCTCGTCACCGGACAGGGGCAGGTGCCGGGCGCGTACCGGGAGTTCGGCGACCTCGCGACCCATCTGCGGTACGTGGAGCGGACCTCAAGGAAGCTCGCCCGCTCGACGTTCTACGCGATGTCGCGGTGGCAGGGCCGGATGGAGCTGAAGCAGGCGTTCCTCGGGCGGATCGTGGACATCGGCGCGGAGCTCTTCGCGATGAGCGCGGCGTGCGTACGGGCGGAACTGCTGCGGTCCACCGACGACCACGGCCGGGAGGCCCACGCGCTCGCCGACGCCTTCTGCCGGCAGTCCCGGCTGCGGGTGGAGGAGCTCTTCGGCCGCCTCTGGTCCAACACCGACGAGCTGGACCGCCGGGTGGTGGACGGGGTCCTCGCGGGCCGCTTCGAGTGGCTGGAGGAGGGCGTCGTGGACCCGAGCGGCGACGGTCCCTGGATCGCGGACGCGACCCCGGGCCCGTCGACACAGGAGAACGTCCACCGCAAGATCCCCTGACCACCGTTGTGGGCGGCTGTCCCGCTGGGCGGAACAGCTGCCCACGACCGGGTGCCGACGGGCACCATGGTCCCCGTGACCGTCATCGACATTCCCGGCTCCAAGTCCGTCACCGCCCGCGCGCTCTTCCTCGCCGCCGCCGCCGACGGGACCACCACCCTCCTCCGGCCGCTCCTCTCCGACGACACCGAGGGCTTCGCCGAAGGGCTGAAGGCCCTCGGCTACGAGGTCCGGCAGGAGCCGGGGGCCTGGCACATCGAGGGGCGGCCCACCGGGCCGGCCGCCGACGACGCCGACGTGTACTGCCGCGACGGCGCCACCACCGCCCGCTTCCTCCCCACCCTCGCCGCCGCCGGCCACGGCACCTTCCGCTTCGACGCCTCGCCCCAGATGCGCCGCCGCCCCCTCGGCCCCCTCAGCACCGCGCTGCGCACCCTCGGCGTCGACCTCCGGCACGAGGAGAACGAGGGCCACCACCCGCTCACCGTCACCGCCCACGGGATCAAGGGCGGCGAGCTCACCCTCGACGCCGGCCAGTCCTCCCAGTACCTGACCGCGCTGCTCATGCTCGGCCCGCTCACCGCCGAGGGCCTCGCCATCACCGTCACCGACCTGGTCTCGGAGCCGTACGTCGAGATCACCCTCGCGATGATGCGGGCCTTCGGGGCACGGATCACGCAGGAAGGCCGCACGTACACCGTCGCGCCCACCGGCTACACGGCGACCACCTACGCCATCGAGCCCGACGCCTCCACGTCCTCCTACTTCTTCGCCGCCGCCGCCCTCGAAGCCGGCCGGACCGTCACCGTCCCCGGCCTCGGCACCGGCGCCCTCCAGGGCGACCTCGGCTTCGTCGACGTCCTGCGCCGGATGGGCGCGGACGTCGAGATCACCGACAGCGAAACCACCGTCCGCGGCACCGGAACCCTGCGCGGCCTGACCGTCAACATGCGCGACATCTCCGACACGATGCCGACGCTCGCAGCCCTCGCGCCGTTCGCCGACGGACCGGTCCGCATCGAGGACGTCGCCAACACCCGCGTCAAGGAGTGCGACCGCCTCGACGCCTGCGCCGAGAACCTCCGCCGGCTCGGCATCACGGTCTCGACCGGCCCCGACTGGATCGAGATCCACCCCGGCACCCCCGCCGGTCCCGCCGAGATCGCCACCCACGGCGACCACCGGATCGTCATGTCCTTCGCGGTCACCGGCCTGCGCACGCCGGGCATCGCGTTCGACGACCCCGGCTGCGTACGGAAGACGTTCCCGGACTTCCACCACGTCTTCGGCACGGCCTTCGGAGCCTTCTCCCGCACCCGGTGAGAGCGTTCACCCGCACCCAGTGAAGAGCGCGCAGTCTTTGCGGCAAGAATGGGGGCATGAGCGATCGCCCCTCTCCTCTCGCCGACCCGCACATCGTCTTCGCACCGGTCGAAGGCCGCCGGGACATCGTCGTCCTCGGCTCCACGGGATCCATCGGTACGCAGGCCATCGACCTGGTCCTGCGCAACCCCGACCGCTTCCGGGTCACCGCCCTCGCCGCCTCCGGCGGCCGGGTGGAGCTGCTCGCCGAGCAGGCGCACCGACTGCGGGTCGGCGCGGTCGCCGTCGCCCGCGAGGACAAGGCACCCGAGCTGCGCGAGGCGCTGACCAGGCTTTACGGCCCCGGCGCCGCGCTGCCCGAGATCCTCGCGGGACCCGACGCCGCCACGCAGCTCGCCGCCTCGCCCTGCCACACGGTGCTCAACGGCATCACCGGTTCCATCGGCCTGGCACCCACGCTGGCCGCCCTCGAAGCCGGCCGCACCCTCGCCCTGGCCAACAAGGAGTCGCTGATCGTCGGCGGCCCGCTGGTCAAGGCGCTCGCCAAGCCCGGCCAGATCATCCCGGTCGACTCCGAGCACGCCGCCCTCTTCCAGGCGCTCGCCGCCGGCACCCGTGCCGACGTCCGCAAGCTGGTCGTCACCGCCTCCGGAGGCCCCTTCCGCGGCCGGACGCGCGCCGAGCTGGCGAGCGTCACCCGCGAGGACGCGCTCGCCCACCCCACCTGGGCCATGGGCCCGGTCATCACGGTCAACAGCGCCACTCTTGTGAACAAGGGCCTGGAGGTCATCGAGGCGCACCTCCTCTACGACATCCCCTTCGACCGCATCGAGGTCGTCGTCCACCCCCAGTCGTACGTCCACTCGATGGTCGAGTTCACGGACGGCTCCACCCTCGCTCAGGCCACCCCGCCGGACATGCGCGGCCCGATCGCCCTCGGCATCGGCTGGCCCGAGCGGGTCCCGGACGCGGCCCCCGCCTTCGACTGGACCAAGGCGTCCAGCTGGGAGTTCTTCCCGCTCGACACCGAGGCGTTCCCGTCCGTGGGCCTGGCCCGGCACGTCGGCGCCCTGGGCGGCACCGCACCCGCCGTCTTCAACGCCGCGAACGAGGAGTGCGTGGAGGCGTTTCTCGCCGGACGGCTGCCGTTCAACGGAATCATGGATACGGTCACGGCAGTCGTCACCGAACACGGGCAGCCCACCAAGGGAACCTCGCTCACGGTGTCGGACGTCCTGGAAGCGGAGACCTGGGCCCGCGCCCGGGCCCGTGAACTGGCAGAAATCGCAGCGAAGGCAACCGCGGAGGCGCGCGCATGACCGTACTTCTGACGCTCCTCGGCATCGCGCTGTTCGCGGTGGGGCTGCTCGTCTCCATCGCCTGGCACGAACTCGGCCACCTCTCCACGGCCAAGCTCTTCGGCATCCGCGTGCCGCAGTACATGGTCGGCTTCGGCCCCACCATCTGGTCGAAGAAGAAGGGCGAGACGGAGTACGGCATCAAGGCCATCCCGGCCGGCGGCTACATCCGCATGATCGGGATGTTCCCGCCCGGCAAGGACGGCCGCATCGAGGCCCGCTCCACCTCGCCCTGGCGCTCCATGATCGAGGACGCCCGCGAGGCCTCCTTCGAGGAACTCCAGCCCGGCGACGAGAAGCGGCTCTTCTACACGCGCAAGCCGTGGAAGCGCGTCATCGTCATGTTCGCCGGCCCGTTCATGAACCTGATCCTCGCCGTCCTGCTGTTCTTCGGCAGCGCCATGGCCGTCGGGTTCGAGACCCAGACCACCAAGGTCGCCGGCGTCACCAACTGCGTCATCGACCAGAGCGAGAAGCGCGACACCTGCAAGGCCGGCGACCGCGAGTCGCCCGCCAAGGCCGCCGGGCTCCTCAAGGGCGACCGCATCGTCGCCTTCAACGGCGAACGCGTCACGGACTGGAACACCCTCTCCGACCGCATCCGCGCCACCACCGGCCAGGCGACCGTCACCGTCCAGCGCGACGGCAAGGAGCTCGACCTGCGGGCCACGCTCCTCGAGAACAAGGTGCTCAAGAAGGACGCGGACGGCAACGTCGTCCAGCCCGCCGAGTACGTCACCGCCGGCTACCTGGGCTTCGAGTCCGGCCGCGAGGTCGTCCCGCTCACCTTCGGCGAGTCCGCCTCCCGCATGACCGACCAGCTCCAGGCCGGCGCCGAAGCCGTCCTCGCCCTGCCCGGCAAGATCCCGGACCTCTGGGACGCCACCTTCGGCGACGGCGAGCGCAAGCAGGACTCCCCGGTCGGCGTCGTCGGCGCCGCCCGCATCAGCGGCGAGCTGATGAACATCGACGCGCCGCCGCAGACCATCCTGGTCTTCTTCCTGCAGCTCGTCGTCATGTTCAACGTCTCGCTGTTCCTGTTCAACATGCTCCCGCTGCTCCCGCTCGACGGCGGCCACATCGCCGGCGCCCTGTGGGAGTCCGTACGCCGCCACACGGCACGGCTGTTCCGGCGCCCGGACCCGGGACCGTTCGACGTGGCCAAGCTGATGCCCGCCGCCTATGTCGTGGCGGGAGTGTTCGTCTGCTTCACGCTCCTCGTCCTCGCCGCCGACATCGTCAACCCGGTGAAGCTGACGTGACGGGAGGGTGGCCGGACCCCCGGGGTGTCCGGCCGCCCGCCGCGGGGGCGGTAATCTCGAAGACCTGAGCCCGATGAACCACACCTTGGGGTTGTACAGCTGATGACCGCGATCTCTCTCGGTATCCCTACCGTTCCGACCAAGCTCGCTGAGCGGCGCAAGAGCCGCCAGATCCAGGTCGGATCGGTGGCCGTCGGCGGCGACGCACCCGTCTCGGTGCAGTCGATGACGACGACGCGTACCTCCGACATCGGCGCCACGCTCCAGCAGATCGCCGAGCTGACCGCCTCCGGCTGCCAGATCGTCCGAGTGGCCTGCCCCACCCAGGACGACGCCGACGCGCTGGCGACCATCGCCCGCAAGTCGCAGATCCCGGTGATCGCGGACATCCATTTCCAGCCGAAGTACGTCTTCGCCGCCATCGACGCCGGCTGCGCCGCGGTCCGCGTCAACCCCGGCAACATCAAGCAGTTCGACGACAAGGTCAAGGAGATCGCGCACGCCGCCAAGGCCGCGGGCACCCCGATCCGGATCGGCGTCAACGCGGGCTCCCTCGACGCCCGGCTGCTGAAGAAGTACGGCAAGGCCACCCCCGAGGCGCTGGTCGAGTCCGCGCTGTGGGAGGCGTCCCTCTTCGAGGAGCACGGCTTCGGCGACATCAAGATCTCGGTCAAGCACAACGACCCGGTCGTCATGGTCAACGCCTACCGCCAGCTCGCCGCCCAGTGCGACTACCCGCTGCACCTCGGCGTCACCGAGGCCGGCCCCGCCTTCCAGGGCACCATCAAGTCCGCCGTCGCCTTCGGCGCGCTGCTCTCCGAGGGCATCGGCGACACCATCCGCGTCTCGCTCTCCGCGCCCCCGGTCGAGGAGGTCAAGGTCGGCAACCAGATCCTGGAGTCGCTGAACCTCAAGCCGCGCCGCCTGGAGATCGTCTCCTGCCCCTCCTGCGGCCGCGCCCAGGTCGACGTCTACAAGCTCGCCGAAGAGGTCACCGCCGGCCTCGAGGGCATGGAGGTCCCGCTGCGCGTCGCCGTCATGGGCTGCGTCGTCAACGGCCCCGGCGAGGCCCGCGAGGCCGACCTCGGCGTCGCCTCCGGCAACGGCAAGGGCCAGATCTTCGTCAAGGGCGAGGTCATCAAGACCGTCCCCGAGTCGAAGATCGTCGAGACCCTCATCGAGGAGGCGATGAAGATCGCCGAGCAGATGGAGAAGGACGGCGTGATGTCGGGCGAGCCGACGGTCGCCATCGGCGTCTGACCGCATACGTACGCCACGAGGCCCCGGCGCCCAGCGCGCCGGGGCCTCGCGCCGTCCGCGCGCCGGTACCCCGTGCTGTCCGCGCGCCGGGTCCCCCGCGGCGTCCCTGTGCAGGGGGCAGCGGGCCCGCGACGCCGGGGCGAGGCAGGCGACCCACGGTCGTCGGCATGGCGACCCACGGGCGTCGGCCAGGGACGCACGGACCTCGGCCGAGGACCCACCGGCGCCGGCCGGGATCTCGGCGCACCCACCCGACACCTCGGCGGTGCGCCAGGTAAAGTGCGGAGATCAGCAGACCGCATGGTGAGGCCCCCCTCGTGTTGACGCAGACCACCACCCGGGTCCTCGAACCCGCTGACCTCGGCGCCGCGCTCGCCGTCCTCGAGAGCGCCCCCGTCGAGAACGCCTTCGTGACCGCCCGCGTCCAGGCCGCCGGACTCGACCCCTGGCGCCTCGGCGGCGAGATGTGGGGCTGGTACAGCGACGGGCACCTGCGCTCGCTCTGCTACTCCGGCGCCAACCTCGTCCCCCTCTGCGCCACCCCCGACGCCGTCCGTGCCTTCGCCGACCGCGCCCGCAGGACCGGCCGCCGCTGCTCCTCCATCGTCGGCCCCGTCGAGCCCACCACCCAGCTCTGGCGGCTCCTCGAACCCAGCTGGGGCCCCGCCCGCGACGTCCGCGCGCACCAGCCGCTGATGGTCACCGAGGAGCCCTCCGCCACCGTCGAGCCCGACCCCCTCGTCCGCCGTATCCGCAAGGACGAGATGGAGGTGATCATGCCCGCGTGCGTGGCCATGTTCACCGAGGAGGTCGGCATCTCGCCCATGGCAGGCGACGGCGGACTCCTCTACCAGGCCCGCGTCGCCGAACTCGTCGGCGCCGGCCGCTCCTTCGCCCGCATCGAGGACGGCAAGGTCGTCTTCAAGGCCGAGATCGGCGCCGCCACCCGCCAGGCCTGCCAGATCCAGGGCGTCTGGGTCGCCCCCGAGTTCCGTGGCCGCGGCCTCTCCGAGACCGGCATGGCCGCCGTGCTCCGCTACGCCCTCGCCGACGTCGCTCCCGTCGTCAGCCTGTACGTCAACGACTACAACGCCCCGGCCAGGGCCGCGTACCGGCGCGTCGGCTTCCGCGAGGTCGGGGCCTTCATGAGCGTGCTGTTCTGAGGCGCTTGTAAGGTGCTTCGCATGGATGTCGCTGACGTCACGATCGGACCGATCAATCTCGCCGCGCGGGTGGACGACGCCCTCGCCGTCCAGACGCTCGCCTTCGGGCTGAGCGCGGACGAGATCGTCGTACGACGCCATATCGTGCTCCGCCATCTGCTCAACCCCGGTGCCTGCGCGTACGGCGCGACCGACGCCGCCGGCCGGCTGGTCGGCTTCGTGTACGGGATGCCCAACGACCGCACCCACTGGTGGTCCGGCGTCGTGGAACCGTACCTCCGCGCCACCGGCACCGAGGACTGGCTCGACGACTCGTTCGTGATCACCGAGCTCCACGTCCACCCCGCCTACCAGGGCCGGGGCGTCGGCCGTGAGCTGATCACCACCATCACCGACCAGTCGGAGCTGTCCCGCTCGATCCTCTCCGCGATCGACACCGAGAGCCCGGCCCGCGGCCTCTACCGCTCCCTCGGCTACGTCGACCTGGCCCGGCAGGTCGTCTTCCCCAGCGCACCCCGTCCGTACGCCGTGATGGGTGCCCCGCTGCCCCTCCCGCGCCGGAACTGATTTCCGCCCTCGCGGGCCGCCCGGCTAACCTCCTAGCCATCACCCTTACCCGGCAGGAGTACGAGAACCATGGCCAACGCACCGGTCCAGCGCATGTCCCAGTTGATGGCGAAGACGCTGCGCGACGACCCGGCGGACGCCGAGGTCCTCAGCCACAAGCTCCTCGTCCGCGCCGGCTACGTCCGCCGCACCGCCGCCGGCATCTGGAGCTGGCTGCCGCTGGGCAAGAAGGTCCTCGCCAATGTCGAGCGCATCGTCCGCGAGGAGATGGACGCCATCGGCGCGCAGGAGGTTTCCCTCCCCGCTCTGCTGCCGCGTGAGCCCTACGAGGCGACCGGCCGCTGGGACGAGTACGGCGCCGAGCTCTTCCGCCTCCAGGACCGCAAGGGCGGCGACTACCTCCTCGGCCCGACCCATGAGGAGATCTTCACCCTCCTGGTGAAGGACCAGTGCTCGTCCTACAAGGACCTGCCGGTCATCCTGTACCAGATCCAGACGAAGTTCCGCGACGAGGCCCGCCCCCGCGCCGGCATCCTGCGCGGCCGCGAGTTCCTCATGAAGGACTCGTACTCCTTCGACACCGAGGACGAGGGCCTCGCCCAGTCCTACGCCCTGCACCGCGAGGCGTACCGTCGCGTGTTCGAGCGCCTCGGCCTCGACTACCGCATCGTCGCCGCGACCGCGGGCGCGATGGGCGGCTCGAAGTCCGAGGAATTCCTCGCCCCGGCGGAGGCCGGCGAGGACACCTTCGCCGACTGCCCGAACTGCGACTTCGCCGCGAACACCGAGGCGGTCGCCTACGAGCTGAAGTCGGTGGACGGCTCCGCCGTCGCGGCCGCCGAGGAGATCCCCACCCCGGACACCCCGACCATCGAGACCCTCGCGGCCTCGCTCGGCGTCCCGGCCTCCGCCACGCTGAAGAACCTGCTGGTGAAGGTCGACGGCGAGATCGTGGCCGTCGGCGTCCCGGGCGACCGCGAGGTCGACATGGGCAAGGTCGAGGCCCACTTCGCCCCGGCGGTCGTCGAGATGGTCACCGAGACGGACTTCGTGGCTCGTCCGGACCTGGTCCGCGGGTACGTCGGCCCGCAGGGCCTGGAGAAGGTCACGTACCTCGCTGACCCGCGCGTGGCGCCGGGCACGGCGTGGATCACGGGCGCCAACAAGGAGGGCATGCACGCGAAGAACGTGGTCGCGGGCCGTGACTTCGAGGTCGACGAGTACGTCGACGTCGTGGTCGTCCAGGAGGGCGACCCGTGCCCGAAGTGCGGCACCGGCCTGAAGCTGGACCGCGCCATCGAGATCGGCCACATCTTCCAGCTGGGCCGCAAGTACGCCGACGCCCTCAAGCTCGACGTCCTCGGCCAGAACGGCAAGCCCGTCCGCGTCACCATGGGCTCCTACGGCATCGGCGTCTCGCGCGCCGTCGCCGCGCTCGCCGAGCAGACCGCCGACGACAAGGGCCTGTGCTGGCCCGCCGAGGTCGCCCCGGCCGACGTCCACGTCGTCGCCGCCGGCAAGGCCGCCCAGATCGAACTGGCCCTCGAGGTCTCCGACAAGCTCTCCGCGGCCGGCCTCCGCGTCCTGGTCGACGACCGCGCGGGCGTCTCCCCGGGCGTGAAGTTCACCGACGCGGAGCTCATGGGCGTCCCGAAGATCCTCGTCGCCGGCCGCCGCGCGGCGGAGGGCATCGTGGAACTGAAGGACCGCCGCACGGGCGAGCGCGAAGAACTCCCGGTGACCGAGGCGATCGCCCGCCTGAGCGCGTAGCGCAAATACCCCCGCCCGTTGTGGGCAGGCGTTCCGCAGGGCGGAACGGGTGGGCACAACCCCACGACGGCGCCGCACCTGTGAGCACCGTACGAACCGGGGGCCTGGGCCCGGCAAGGGCGCCGTCCGTTGTGCCCACCCGTTCCGCCCCAGCGGAACGAATGCCCACAACGGGAGTGGGGAGGGCGGCCGATTCAGGCCGCTTCGTCCCGTGGTGGCGGGTCCGCTGGGGCGCCCAGGAGCGTGTCGTCCGGGAGGTCCGGGAGGTCTCCCAGGTCCGGGAGGTCGGTCGTCAGGCGGGGCTCCTCAGGGGGCGTCCCGGCCGGGAGGCCCGGCACGGGGTCCTGGAAGGTCTCCGGCGGGGCCACCGGGGGAGCCTCCCGCGCCTCCCGCGCCTCCGGCGCCGTCCCGGCCTCCCCCGCCGCCTCCCCGTGCGGCTGCGCAGCCCGCTCCAGGAACCGCAGCAGCTCCACCGGAATGGGCAGCACCAGCGTCGAGTTCTTCTCCGCGGACACCGCCATCACCGTCTGCAGCAGCCTCAGCTGCAGCGCCGCCGGCTGCGTCGACATGACCCCCGCCGCCTCCGCCAGCTTCTTCGACGCCTGCAGCTCCGCGTCCGCGTTGATCACCCGCGCCCGCCGCTCCCGGTCCGCCTCCGCCTGCCGCGCCATGGACCGCTTCATGGTCTCCGGCAGCGAGACGTCCTTGATCTCGACCCGGTCGATCGCGACACCCCACCCCATCGCCGGGCTGTCCAGCATCAGCTCGAGCCCTTGGTTGAGCTTCTCCCGGTTCGACAGCAGGTCGTCCAGATCGCTCTTGCCGATGATCGACCGCAGCGAGGTCTGCGCCATCTGCGAGACCGCGAACTTGTAGTCCTCGACCCGCACCAGCGCGTCCGCCGCGTCGACCACCTTGAAGTACACGACCGCGTCCACCCGCACCGTCACGTTGTCCCGGGTGATGCCCTCCTGCGCCGGCACCGGCAACGTCACGATCTGCAGGTTCACCTTGTGCAGCCGGTCGACGACCGGCACGATCATCGTGAATCCCGGCTGCCTGACATCCTTCAGCAGCCGGCCGAAGCGGAAGACCACGCCCCGCTCGTACTGCTTCACCACGCGCGCGGCCGCCGCCGCGTACACCACGGCCGCTGTTGCGGTCGCTGCCGCCGCTGTCAACAGCTCCTCGACCATCACGGCCCCCTGAGGTCCGAGCCGAGCGTTACAGCTTAGGTATTCCCCTACAGCCAGCCCGCGAACTCGAGCAGCAGCTCCGCATCCTGTCGGCGCCCCGCCGTCAGCGCCCGCGTACCCGACTCGACCGCCCGGAAAAGCGTCCAGCCCCGCAGCCGCTCCCGGTCCACCTCCAGCGAGTCCGCCAGTTTGTTGACCCGCCGGCGGGCCGCCGAGGCCCCCGCCGAGGCCGCCACCAGGTCCTCGACCCGGTCCCGTACGAGACGCGCCAGATCGTAGGCGCGCTCGCCGACCAGCGGCTCGGGGCCCACGGCCAGCCAGGGCGCGCGGTCGCCGGCCAGGACCTTGCCCTGCCGGAAGCAGCCGTGCAGCAGCAGCGTCTCGGGGGAGTGGGCGACCAGCTCCTCGCGTGCCGCCAGTGCGGCCGCCGTCAGCGCACCGGTCTCGGCGTCGGCGCGGTAGGACTCCATCGCCGCCGCCTGCCGGGCCGTGCGCTCGGCCACCGACTCGAAGCCGTGCCCCACGGGCGGTTCGACCCACAGCTTGCGCACCGTCCCCGCGGCCTCCAGGAGCGCCTTCGCCTCCGGCAGCGACCGCAGCGACACCTCGGGGTGCAGCCGTTCGAGGACCAGCGAGCCGTCCGCGCCCGCTTCGAGCAGCCGCACCGCGCCCCAGCCGTTCCAGTGGGCCAGCGCGTCCCGCTCCAGGTCCGGCCGGGCGGCCTCAGGGGCGATCTTCAGCGCCGCCGGAGAGCCGTCCGGCCGCCGTACGAGCACGACGAGGCTGCTGCGCCCGCCGGGTGCCATCACCCGCTCGCTGTCCAGGGAGGCGTGCTCCAGCGCGCTCTGCGCGAGCTCGGGCAGCTTCCCGAGCCACTCGGCCGCGACAGCGTCCCCGTACGTCTCGCCGAGCGCCCGCACCAGTCGCTGCGGCGGTTCGAAACCCATGCGTGCCTTTGTTCCTTCTGGTCAGGGAAGGACTCACACCCGCTCGGCGAGCCCAGGAAAGGTTACGTCGGTCCCGCGCCAGCGAACGGCCCGTACCGCCGCCTCGCGCAACGCGGCGGCCGCGTCCCGCCGCAGCGGTCCCTCCGCGGCCCGTACGAGATCGGAGTACACCCCGGCGACCCGGTCCTCCAGGACCGCGGCGAGCCGGACGGCCGCGGCCGTGTCCGGTACCGCGAACGGCAGCTCGTAGCCGGCCGCCGCGGCCGCCGGCTCCCCGCCCAGGTCCCGTACGGTCCTGCGCAGCGCGTCCCGCCGTGCCCGGTGGGCCTCGTACGCCGCGCCGGCCTCCGCGCGCCGTTCGGCACCGATCCGGCCGCCGACGACCCCGTACCCGTACACCGCCGCGTGCTCGGCGGCGAGCGCGGCCTGCGCCGCGTCGAGGGCGCTCATGCCCGGCCTCCTTCGGTCAGCAGATAGGCGTGGGCAGCTCCGGCCGCCGCCACCGAGGCGAGCAGACGGGCGTACTCGGGCGGTGCGTCGAGCAGCGTGGCCGCGTGTGCGTCGGCGGTGGTCCGGGCGGCGGCCGCCAGCTCCTTGAGAGCGGCCGCCGGATCGGCCGGCACGGGGACGGGCGCGGGCGATGTGCCGCGCCGACCCGTTCCGCCGTCGGCCGCGGAGGGCTGGGCCGAAGGGTCGGCGGCCATTCCTTTGTCGGCATCCGCCGGTCGGGTGTCCGCCGAAGGGGCGGCCTTGCCCCCCGTGACGGGCGCCGAGGCACCGTCTGTCGCCCGACCGCCGTCGTCCTGCGGCGCCACCCCTTCGGCCAGGGCGGCCGCGTGCGCGGCCACCGCGCGCCGCAGCGGGGTCAGCCGCGCCGTCAGCGACGGGTGCGCGGCGAGCACCGCGTCGTAACGTTCCAGCAGGGACCGGCTCGCCGCCGCCGAACGGCGCCGCAGCGCCGCCTCGGCGAGCGCCGCCCGTTCGGCCGCGGTCTGCTTCCTGGGCCGCTCGCCGCCGCCCCCGCCGGACGTGCAGCCGGCCAGCGTCACCGCCCCCGCCGTCAGGAGCGCCCGCCTGCCCACGGTCCCCGTGCGCCCCACATCCACTCCCTCGGCCTCGGTCGAAGATCACCGCAGGCGAGCGTACCCGCGGGCCCCGGCCCCGTGGACGGCAACACCCCCCGCGACCGGATACCCTTTGGTCTGACACGCGACGAAACCACAACAGCACACGCGGCCGAGGAGTCACCCGGATGAGCACCACCCAGAGCGACAGGCTGCGAGCACTTTTTGAGCCGCTCATCGCCTCGCAGGGACTCGACCTCGAGGAGATCGAGGTGGCTTCCGTGGGACGCAAGCGGGTGCTGCGCGTGGTCGTCGACTCCGACGAGGGCGCCGACCTGGACCAGGTCGCCGATGTGAGCCGCGCGCTCTCGGCCACTCTGGACGAGACGGACGTGATGGGCGAGGGGGAGTACGACCTCGAGGTCGGCACCCCGGGCGCGGAGCGCCCCCTCACGGAGCACCGCCACTACGTGCGCGCCACCGGCCGCCTGGCCAAGCTGCAGCTGAACGACGGTGGCGAGGTCGTCGCGCGGATCCTCGACGTGGACGACGACGGCATCGACCTCGAAGTGCCGGGCGTGAAGGGGCGCAAGCCCACCGCCCGCCGGGTCGAGTTCACCGACATCGCCAAGGCGCGTGTCCAGATCGAGTTCAACCGCAAGGACAAGAAGGAAGAGGAGGCGTAGCCGTGGACATCGACGTGAAGCTCCTGAAGGGCTTGGCACAAGAGAAGGAGATCTCCTTCGAACTGTTGGTCGAGGCGATCGAGTCGGCCCTCCTCATCGCCTACCACCGCACCCCCGACGCCCGTCGCCACGCGCGCGTGGAGCTGAACCGGCAGACCGGTCACGTGACGGTGTGGGCGAAGGAAGACCCCTCCGAGCTGGAGGAGGGCCAGGAGCCCAAGGACTTCGACGACACCCCGTCGGACTTCGGCCGGATCGCGGCGAGCACCGCCCGCCAGGTCATCCAGCAGCGGCTGCGCGACGCCGAGAACGACGTCACCTTCGGCGAGTACGCCCGCCGCGAGGGCGACATCGTCGCCGGCATGGTGCAGCAGGGCAAGGACCCGAAGAACGTCCTCGTCAAGCTGGACGACAAGCTGGAGGCCATCCTTCCGGTGCAGGAGCAGGTGCCCGGCGAGGAGTACACGCACGGCCTGCGGCTGCGCACGTACGTGGTCCGGGTCGCCAAGGGTGTCCGCGGTCCGTCCGTCACCCTTTCGCGCACCCACCCCAATCTGGTGAAGAAGCTGTTCGCGCTGGAGGTCCCCGAGATCGCCGACGGTTCCGTCGAGATCGCGGCGATCGCCCGTGAGGCGGGTCACCGCACCAAGATCGCCGTACGGTCCACCCGTTCGGGCCTGAACGCCAAGGGCGCCTGCATCGGCCCCATGGGCAGCCGCGTGCGCAATGTCATGGCGGAGCTGCTCGGCGAGAAGATCGACATCGTCGACTGGTCCGACGACCCGGCCGAGATGGTGGCCAGCGCGCTCTCCCCGGCCCGGGTCTCCAAGGTCGAGATCGTCGACCTGGCCGCCCGCTCCGCCCGGGTGACCGTGCCGGACTACCAGCTCTCGCTGGCGATCGGCAAGGAGGGGCAGAACGCCCGCCTCGCCGCGCGCCTCACCGGCTGGCGCATCGACATCCGTCCGGACACGGAGCACCCGTCCGACGAGCGCGACCGGGACTGATCGCGCCGCAGGGGCGGGCCGCAAGGAATAGTTCCCGCCCTCGTCACGTTGTGTGAGGGCGAGATCACGACAAACGACCGTTCGATTTTTGCCCCAAACGGGTGAGGTCGGTACGGGGAGGTAGACTTAACCGTGTCTGGCCGGACGCAAGCCCGCGCGTGCCCTGAACGAACCTGTGTGGGATGTCGGGAGCGAGCGGCCAAGAGCGATCTGCTGCGCATCGTGGCGGTCGAGGGCGCATGCGTCCCCGATCATCGCGGTACGCTGCCCGGCCGGGGTGCGTATCTGCACCCCGCCTCGGTCTGTCTCGACCTGGCGGTCCGCCGCCGGGCGTTCCCGAGGGCCTTCAGGGTCCAGGGGCCGCTCGAAACGGCGGATATTCGCTATCACGTAGAGCGGCAGACTTTGTAAGAAGAAGTACGGCACGGAACACCGTGCGGTCAGGTACCTCGCGAGTTGGAAGTAGGTCGAGATTGCGATGAGCACTCGATGAGTACGCGATGAGTACGCCCATGAAGTAGCGACGGTCCGGCGGTAACCGGACCTAAAAGGAGCGAAGTGGCTAAGGTCCGGGTATACGAACTCGCCAAGGAGTTCGGTGTGGAGAGCAAGGTCGTCATGGCCAAGCTCCAAGAACTCGGTGAATTCGTCCGTTCGGCGTCCTCGACTATCGAGGCGCCGGTCGTGCGCAAGTTGACTGATGCGCTGCAGGGTCCCGGCGGTTCCGCCGGCAAGACCGCTGCCAAGCCTGGCGCGCCTCGCAAGGCCGCCCCCTCGAAGCCCGCGGCGCCGTCTCCGGCCGCCGCGGCACGTCCCGCTGCCCCGAAGCCCGGCGCCCCGGCCCCCAAGCCGGCCCCCGCCGCGCCCGCGGCCCCGGTCACGCCGGTGGCTCCCGCGAGCAGCACCCCCTCTCCGGCTCCGGCCGCCTCGGGCCCCCGCCCGGGTCCGAAGCCCGCGCCCAAGCCGGTCACGCCGGCTCCGGCCGCCCCCGAGTTCACCGCGCCTCCGTCGGCTCCCGCCGCCGGTCAGCGTCCCGGTGGCGCGGCCCCGGGACCCCGTCCCGCCGGCGAGCGTCCCGCCCGTCCGGGTCAGGGCGCGCCGCGTCCGCAGGGCCAGGGTGCCCCGCGTCCGCAGGGCCAGGGCGCTCCGCGTCCGGGCGGTGCCCGTCCGGCCGGTCCGCGTCCGGGCAACAACCCCTTCACCTCGGGTGGCTCCACCGGAATGGCGCGCCCGCAGGCGCCCCGTCCGGGTGGCGGTGCCCCCCGTCCCGGCGGCGGTGCCGCTCCGGGTGCCCCGCGTCCGCAGGGCGGCCCCGGTGGCGCCCCGCGTCCTCAGGGCCAGGGCGGCGCGCGTCCCACCCCCGGTGGCATGCCGCGTCCGCAGGCTCCCCGTCCGGGCGGCGCGCCCGGCGGTAACCGTCCGAACCCCGGCATGATGCCGCAGCGTCCCGCTGCCGGCCCGCGTCCCGGTGGTGGCCCCGGCGGTCGTGGCCCCGGTGGCCCCGGCGGTCGTCCGGGTGGCGGCGGCGGTCGTCCCGGTGGCGGCGGCTTCGCCGGCCGTCCGGCCGGTCCCGGCGGTGGCGGCGGCGGCTTCGCCGGTCGTCCCGGTGGTCCCGGTGGTGGCGGCGGCGGTCGTCCGGGTGGTCCCGGCGGCGGTGGCGGCGGCTTCGGCGGTCGTCCCGGCGGCTTCGGTGGACGTCCCGGTGGCCCCGGTGGCCGTGGTGGCACGCAGGGCGCCTTCGGTCGTCCCGGCGGTCCCGCGCGTCGTGGTCGCAAGTCGAAGCGTCAGAGGCGCCAGGAGTACGAGGCCATGCAGGCCCCGTCGGTCGGCGGCGTGATGCTGCCTCGCGGCAACGGCGAGACCATTCGCCTGTCGCGCGGTGCCTCCCTCACCGACTTCGCCGAGAAGATCAACGCCAACCCGGCGTCGCTCGTCGCGGTGATGATGAACCTCGGCGAGATGGTCACGGCCACGCAGTCCGTCTCCGACGAGACGCTGCAGCTCCTCGGCGACGAGATGAACTACACCGTTCAGATCGTCTCCCCCGAGGAGGAGGACCGCGAGCTGCTCGAGTCCTTCGACATCGAGTTCGGCGAGGACGAGGGCGGCGAAGAGGCTCTGGTCTCCCGTCCGCCGGTCGTCACCGTCATGGGTCACGTCGACCACGGAAAGACCCGACTGCTCGACGCGATCCGCAAGACGAACGTCGTCGCGGGCGAGGCCGGTGGCATCACCCAGCACATCGGTGCCTACCAGGTGGGCACCGAGGTCAACGGTGAAGAGCGCCGCATCACCTTCATCGACACCCCGGGTCACGAGGCGTTCACCGCCATGCGTGCCCGTGGTGCGAAGTCGACCGACATCGCGATCCTCGTGGTCGCGGCCAACGACGGCGTCATGCCGCAGACGATCGAGGCGCTCAACCACGCCAAGGCCGCCGGCGTCCCGATCGTCGTCGCGGTCAACAAGATCGACGTCGAGGGTGCCGACCCGACCAAGGTCCGCGGTCAGCTGACCGAGTTCGGTCTGGTGGCCGAGGAGTACGGCGGCGACACGATGTTCGTCGACATCTCCGCCAAGCAGGGTCTGCACATCGACTCCCTGCTGGAGGCCGTCGTCCTCACCGCCGACGCCTCGCTCGACCTGCGTGCCAACCCGGAGCAGGACGCGCAGGGTATTGCGATCGAGTCCCACCTGGACAAGGGCCGCGGTGCCGTCTCGACCGTCCTGGTCCAGCGCGGAACGCTGCGCATCGGCGACACGATGGTCGTCGGCGACGCGTACGGCCGTGTCCGGGCGATGCTCGACGACAAGGGCAACAACGTCGAGGTTGCGACCCCGTCGACTCCCGTCCTGGTCCTGGGTCTCACCAACGTCCCGGGTGCCGGCGACAACTTCCTGGTGGTCGACGAGGACCGTACGGCCCGTCAGATCGCCGAGAAGCGCGCTGCGCGTGAGCGCAACGCCGCCTTCGCCAAGCGCGTCCGCCGGGTGTCCCTCGAGGACCTCGACAAGGTGCTCAAGGCCGGTCTGGTCCAGGAACTCAACCTCATCATCAAGGGCGACGCGTCCGGTGCGGTCGAGGCTCTCGAGTCCTCGCTGCTCCAGCTCGACGTCGGCGAAGAGGTCGACATCCGTGTCCTGCACCGCGGTGTGGGTGCGGTCACCGAGTCCGACATCGACCTGGCCATGGGCTCCGACGCCATCGTCATCGGCTACAACGTCCGCGCTGCGGGCCGTGCCGCGCAGATGGCGGAGCGCGAGGGCGTCGACGTCCGGTACTACTCGGTGATCTACCAGGCCATCGAGGAGATCGAGGCGGCGCTCAAGGGCCTCCTCAAGCCGGAGTACGAAGAGGTCGAGCTCGGTACGGCGGAGATCCGCGAGGTCTTCCGCTCGTCCAAGCTGGGCAACATCGCCGGTGTCCTCATCCGCTCGGGCGAGGTCAAGCGCAACACCAAGGCGCGCCTCATCCGCGACGGCAAGGTCATCGCGGAGAACCTCAACATCGAGGGTCTGCGCCGCTTCAAGGACGACGTCACCGAGATCCGCGAAGGCTTCGAGGGCGGTATCAACCTCGGAAACTTCAACGACATCAAGATCGACGACGTCATCGCGACGTACGAGATGCGCGAGAAGCCGCGCGCCTAAGCGCAGCGGTAGGTCGGGGCCGGTCGGCGGAAGTTATTCCCTCGATCGGCCCCGGCCGTTGCGTGTACGGTTCTGGTGTCCCTGCCAAGCGACGGCGTGGCAGGTCACCGAACCCGAACCGGCGGGACATCCGGCACCGTATGTACGTGGGGACTCTGTCCTTCGATCTGCTCCTCGGCGACGTTCATTCGTTGAAGGAGAAACGCTCCGTCGTCCGGCCCATCGTCGCCGAGCTCCAGCGCAAGTTCTCTGTGAGCGCGGCCGAGGTGGGCGACCAGGACCTCCATCGCAGGGCCCGGCTGGGCGTCGCGCTGGTGTCCGGGGACCCGGGGTTCGTATCGGACGTGCTCGACCGCTGTGAGCGGCTGGTCGCGGCCCGGCCCGAGGTGGAGCTGCTGTCGGTGCGACGCAGGCTCCACACTGATGAAGACTGAATGAGCAAGGCAAAGAAGGAGAAGGACCAGTGGCCGACAACGCGCGGGCGAAGAAGCTGGCGGACCTCATCCGGGAGGTGGTCGCCGAGAAGCTGCAGCGCGGCATCAAGGACCCGCGCCTGGGTACGCACGTGACCATCACGGACACCCGCGTCACCGGTGACCTGCGGGAGGCCACGGTCTTCTACACGGTCTACGGGGACGACGAGGAGCGGGCCAGCGCGGCCGCCGGACTGGAGAGCGCCAAGGGCATCCTGCGCTCCGCCGTCGGTGCCGCGGCCGGGACGAAGTTCACGCCGACGCTGACCTTCGTCGCGGACGCCCTCCCGGAGACCGCGAAGACGATCGAGGACCTCCTCGACAAGGCGCGGGCCTCGGACGCGGCCGTGCGCCAGGCGTCCTCGGGTGCGAAGTACGCCGGCGAGGCCGACCCGTACCGCAAGCCCGAAGACGAGGACGAAGAGGGCACCACCGCCGAATGAGCACCGCAAAGACTCCCCCAGCTGCCGCTGGGAGGGGCCCCCTCGACGGCCTTGTCATCGTCGACAAGCCGTCGGGCTTCACTTCGCACGACGTCGTGGCCAAGATGCGCGGGATCGCCAAGACCCGCCGGGTCGGCCACGCGGGCACGCTCGACCCCATGGCGACGGGCGTCCTCGTCCTCGGCGTGGAGCGGGCGACCAAACTTCTCGGTCACCTCGCGCTGACCGAGAAGGAGTACCTGGGCACCATCCGCCTCGGCCAGACGACGATCACCGACGACGCCGAGGGCGAGATCACGGCCTCCGTGGACGCGTCCGAGGTGACCCGCGAGGCGATCGACGCGGGCGTGGCGGAGCTGACCGGCGCCATCATGCAGGTGCCGTCGAAGGTCTCTGCCATCAAGATCGACGGCAAGCGGTCGTACGCGCGGGTGCGCGGCGGCGAGGAGTTCGAGATCCCGGCCCGGCCGGTCACGGTCTCGTCCTTCCAGGTATACGACGTCCGGGAGGCCGTCGCCGAGGACGGCACGCCCGTCGTGGACCTCGTCGTCTCCGTGGTCTGCTCCTCCGGCACGTACATCCGGGCGCTCGCCCGCGACCTGGGCGCCGGGCTCGGCGTGGGCGGTCATCTGACCGCGCTGCGGCGGACCCGGGTCGGCCCGTACAAGCTGGACTCGGCCCGGACGCTCGACCAGCTCCAGGAGGAGCTGACGGTCATGCCGGTCGCCGAGGCGGCCGCGGCGGCGTTCCCTCGCTGGGACGTCGACGAGAAGCGGGCCCGGCTGCTCCTGAACGGCGTCCGCCTGGAGATGCCGACGTACCCCGCGGGTCCCGTGGCGGTCTTCGCGTCGGACGGGCGTCTGCTGGCGCTCGTGGAGGACCAGAAGGGCAAGGCCAAGAGCCTGGCCGTCTTCGGCTGAGCGACCCCTGCGCCCGGAAGCGGTTCATGGTGGAGCGGGGCCGCGCGCGGGGCCCCCCCACCAAACCCCCCCCGGGGGGGTGTATACCCAACCAACCACACAATAACCCCCTAGGGGCGGCG
>NZ_JBHWJZ010000043.1:0-38271 GCF_042731085.1 Streptomyces sp. NPDC059875 | reverse complement strand
TGGTTGTCGCACTTTCGGGCCCCGCAATGGCGCGGGGCGTTGTCGGCTTCCGCCCCCCCGGCCCCGTTAGGGTTTGTGTGGGGGCGGGGCCCGGGGGGGGCCCCCCCCCCACGATCCCCCTCCGGGGAGTGTCTATCCACTCCGAACCACTCATTCACCCCTTCGGGCAGGCGCTCGGAGTGAATCGGGGGAGCGCTGGGGGGCGCTTTCGTCCGGTGTGCTTCTCGGAGTGATCACCGGCGACCTACCGTCGACACCATGGGACGCGGGGACCTGGCGACGCTGGTACGGATCTGCGATCTGGCGGGCCGGCCACGCGGCACGGGCTTCGTCGCCGACGATCGGGGGACGGTCGTCACCAGCCACGAGGCCGTCGACGGGCTCGTACGGATCGTGCTGCACGCCCCCGACGAGCGCATGTGGCTCGCGGAGGCCGACGCCATCACGGCCCTGCCGGAGGCCGGTCTCGCGCTCGTACGGACCGAGGGGCTCGGCGTCCGTCCGCTGCCGCTCTCGGCCCGGACCGAGATCGAGGCCGGGACGTACGTACGGGTCGCCGCGCACGGCTGGCGGGAGGCGCGGGTCCTCGGCGGCGCGTCCGTCACGTACACCGCGACCGACCGCTTCCACATCCTCGGCCATGCCCTGGAGCTCGCCATCGGCACGGAGGGTGCGGAGGCGCTGCGCCTGGGCGGGCGGGCCGCGGGCGGCCCCGTCGTGGACCCGGCGACCGGAGCCGTGGTCGGCGTCCTCGGGACCGCGCTGACCGGCGACCACCGCGACGCGGCCGGGTACGCGGTGTCCCTGGCGCACGCGCGGTCCATCGAGCCGCTGGCCGCGTTGCTGCGGCGGAACGGCGCCACCGTGCCCTGTTACGGACGGGACCTCAATCTGGCGGGTGTCCTGGAACTCACCGCCACGTCCACCGGCTCCGCGGGCGGCCCGAAGGCATGGGCCGAGCCCGTCGAACGGGCCGTGTGCGTCCGGGAGTTCGCCGTCTTCGCCGCGGGCGAGGCGCTGGTCCTCGCACTCGTCGGCGCCCCCGGTACCGGCCGGACCACCGCGCTCGCGGCCCACTGCGCCCGCCGCGCCCGGGGCGCCGAGCCCGCCCCCACCGTCTGGCTGCGCGGAGCGGACCTGCGGGCCGAGGACACCTCGGTCGCCGAAGCCGTCGCCCGCGTCCTGCGCCAGGCCGGCCGGATCGTCGCGGCGACCGGCGCGCGCGGCGACGCGACCTCCGCCACCCCGGAACGGGCGGCCGCGCTCGCCCGCGAGGCGGGCCGCCCCCTGCTCGTGATCCTCGACGGCCCGGAGGAGATGCCCCCGTTCCTGGCCCACCGCCTCGCCGCCTGGACGACGGGCACGGAGACCTGGCTGCGCAGTCACGGTGCCCGCCTGATGCTCGGCTGCCGCCCGGAACACTGGGAACAGGCGAGCGGCCTTTACGCCCCGGGGTCCCTGCACGGAGGGGCGGGGGGTGAGGGGCCGGGCGCGGTGTCCGGAGCGAGGGCCGCGGGCGGCTCGGGTGGCGGCTCCGGTGATGGCCCCGGCGCGGCCGGAGGCCGGTTGCCCGGTGCTGATCATTCCGCCGGATCCGCTTCGCCCGGCGCGGCGGGAGGTGCCAGGGCGGTGCCAGGTGCCTGGCCGGGCGTCGCGGTCCCTCGTCAGCAGGTGCCCGCACCGGGGATTCCGACCGGGCGGGTGGCCGGCATGCCCGGCGCCGTCCTGCTCGGGGAACTCACCCTTGGGGAAGCCGAGCTCGCCCAGGGGCGGTACGGGCTCCGTGCCGCCGAGCTGGAGGGCGACGACGCACGGCACCCGCTCGCGCTCCGGCTGCTCGCCGAGGTGCGCGAGGCAATGCCCCGCGGGGTGCCCGGACGTCCCGGGCGGGAGGAGATCTTCGGTGCCTACCTGGACCTGATGTGTCTGCGGGTCGCGGTACGGATCGCCGCCGGGTCCCGACCCCTGCCGCGGGGCACCGCCGTACGCCGGCTCGCGGCGCGGGTCGCCGGGCAGGTCCACGAGGCCGCCCGGCGGTGCCTCGGGCCCGGGCAGGGGGAACTGGACCGCGAGTCCTTCGAGGAGATCTTCCCGTGGCGGACCGGCTGGGCCTCCGCCGTCCTCACGGAGGGGCTCGTCGTTCCCGCCGGGGCCGGCTACCGCTTCGGCCACGAGGAGCTCGCCGACTGGATCCAGGGCGCCCACCTGGACGTCGACGGCGCCCTGCACGCGCTGGTCCACCGCTGGCACGAGGGCGCCCCGGTCCGGCTCCCGTCCCGCCCCGGTACGCCGCGCGCGATGCCGACCGGTCACGTGCCCCCGCCACCCGGCGCGCACGGCACCGGCGAGGAGCCCCCGCGCTCGCTCCCCGTACCGCGCCACCGGATCGGCCCCGTCGTCCAGGCCCTGCTCCTCCTGGACCGCGAACAGGGCCCCGCCGCGCTCCAGCGGCGGCTCAGGGCACTGACCGAGGCCCTCGACCGGTTGTCCGACGCGAGCGACGACTCGGCCGACGCCGCCTGGTGGGGCTCCCGACTCCTGTCCCAGACCCTGCTGAGCCTCCCGGACCCGAAGCCGTACCTCCCGGTCCTCCGCCACCTCGCCGACCACATCGGCGCCAGACCGGCACCACCGACCACCGCGGCCGCCCACGGGGCCGGGTCTTCGCCCACACCGCCGGAGCGCCACGGCGCAGCCCCCGACCCCCGGCCAGCCCCCTGGCCCCGACAGCGGACGGCTCCGCCACCCGGCATCGACTCCTCCACGGCCCCGGCGGGTCCAACGCACCGGCCCGGCACCGATGCCGGGTCGTACCCCGGCGGCGTGCCCGAGCCATGGGCCCCTGTCCCCTTCGGGCGGTCGCCCGAGCGCGGCGGGTCCGACCGAGCCGTCGGTGCGGCCCCGGACTCGGTTCCCGCCCAGGGCGTGGGGACGGCTCCCGGCCCGCAGCCCTCCGCGGCCTTCGATGGGCCGGACCCCCTGGTTCCCACCCCGCACGCGGCTCCCCGCCCCGCGCTCGGAGCGTTCGGTGTCTTCGGGCTGTCCTTCTGGGAAGCGCTGCGCATCGGGGAGGACGAGCGGGTGGATCTGTTGCGGCGGCTCGTGCCCGCCGACGCCGCGCCCGGGGGCGACGCGGCGCCCCGGTTCCTCGACGCCGTCGCCGGGCGGCTCGTCGCCGAGCCCCGGGGCGTACAGCCGCTGCTGTGTCGCTGGTTCGGCGACGGGCGGGCGCTGGCCGCCGCGCCGTACGCCACCGTCGCCACCGCCGCGCAGGCGCTCCTGCACACCCATCGGAACCTCGCCGTCGACGACCTCTGCGAGGCGCTCGTCGCCACCGCCCATCCGCTCGCCGACGGGCTCCTCACCGCGCTCGCCGAGGACGAGCCGTCCGCCGTCTGCCGGGCCGTCGACCGGTGGGCGCACGACGACGGGCGGCCGGCACGCCGGGCCGCCGCCGCCGCGTACGGGAGCCTGGTCGCCGAGCACGTCACGACCGGCCCCGACCGCGAACTCCTCCGGTACACGGCCCTCGCCCTGCTCGCCCGCCCCGGCGACGCCGCCCTGCACGGCGAAGCCCTCGGCCTCCTCGTCCGCGACCCGCACACCCGCGCCCGCCACCTGCCCCGCGCCCTGGTCGACCCCCGCGTCCCCGCCGGCGCGCTCGCCACCGCGCTCGCCACCCACCCCGAACCGGTCCTCGCCGCCTTCCAGGCCCGGCTGCACGGGCCGGGGCAAGCCGCGGGCGACGCGCTCCGGGCGCTCGCCGAGGTCACCACCCCCGCCCTCGCCCGCCGGGCCGCCGCCCTGGTGCGCGAGTACGTCGACCGCCACCCCGACGGCGCGGAACACGCCGCCGCCTTCGTCGACCGCCGCCTCGAGCACGGCCCGGCCGCCCGCGCGATCCTCTTCCCGCTCGTCACCGGCCTGCTCCGCGGCCGCCCGGTACAGGTCCGCCGCGCCCTGGCCCCCGTACTCGCCGCGCCCGGCACCGGTGCCTCCCGCCTCCTGCGCACCGAGCTTCTTGACATACTCCTCGACCACGAGCGCTACGACGCCCGGGACCTGGCCGTCCTCGACGCCCTGTTGCGCGCCGCCGCCCTGGGCTGCGAGCGGCGCACCGAGGTCCGTACCCGCGACCTCGTCCACCGCGCCGGCCTCCTCCTGGTCCGCACCCCTGAGGGCGCCACCTGCCTGGACCGGCGGCTCGTCGAGCTCGCCCGCGAAGTCCCCGCCTTCGCCGCCCAGCTGACCGGCTGGCTGACGGCGGCCCCGGAGGAATGGGCCGCCGTCGTCGGCGCCGGCACGCGCCGTACGGTTCTGAGCCTCGGCAGTTCCATGCCGATGCGAAGCGACGGCCGTGGGCATGGCAGTCTTAGACCTGCGTAATCGGCGAACATGCGGACGAGGAGCGGTCACAGTGCAGCGCTGGCGTGGCTTGGAGGACATCCCCCAGGACTGGGGGCGCAGCGTCGTCACCATCGGCTCCTACGACGGTGTGCACCGCGGGCACCAGCTGATCATCGGGCGGGCGGTGGAGCGCGCCCGTGAGCTGCGCGTCCCGTCCGTCGTCGTCACCTTCGACCCGCACCCCTCCGAGGTCGTGCGGCCCGGCAGCCACCCGCCCCTGCTCGCCCCGCACCACCGGCGCGCGGAGCTGATGGCGAAGCTGGGCGTGGATGCGGTGCTGGTCCTTCCCTTCACGGCCGAGTTCTCGCAGCTCTCCCCGGCGGACTTCATCGTGAAGGTCCTCGTCGACAAGCTGCACGCGAAGGCCGTCATCGAGGGCCCGAACTTCCGCTTCGGGCACCGGGCCGCCGGCAACGTCGACTTCCTGGCCGAGCTGGGCGCGACCTACGACTACGAGGTCGAGGTCGTCGACCTCTTCGTGAGCGGCACGGCGGGCGGCGGGGAGCCGTTCTCCTCCACGCTCACCCGCCGACTGGTCGCCGAGGGCGACATGGAGGGCGCCGCCGAGATCCTCGGCCGTCCGCACCGCGTCGAGGGCATCGTCGTCCGCGGCGCCCAGCGGGGCCGTGAGCTCGGCTTCCCGACCGCCAACGTGGAGACCCTCCCGCACACCGCCATCCCGGCCGACGGCGTGTACGCCGGCTGGCTGACGGCGGCGGGGGAGCGGATGCCGGCCGCGATCTCGGTCGGCACCAACCCCCAGTTCGACGGCACCGAGCGGACCGTCGAGGCGTACGCGATCGACCGCGAGGGGCTCGACCTGTACGGCCTGCACGTGGCCGTCGACTTCCTGGCGTACGTCCGCGGGATGCTGAAGTTCGACACCCTGGACGATCTGCTGGAAGCGATGGCCGGGGACGTGAAGCGCTGCCGCGAACTGACCGAGGCGTACGACCGGAAGAGCTGACCCCGGGTGCCCGGCCGGCCCCGGGGCGGCCCGGCGGTCAGCGGCAGCTCGTGACCTCCGCGCAGCTGCTCACCCAGTGGCACGCGACGTCCCGCGCCCCGCTGCCACCCAGCACCGGTAGGTCCTCGCCCCGGCAGCGGTCCGCGACAGCGGCCGCCTCCCCGGACGCGAGCACCTGGCAGCGGGCGTGGAAGCGACACCCGGACGGGATGCGAGTCGGGTCCGGTGGCTCGCCGGTCAGCACCACCGGCTCGCCTTCGGACTCCGGCAGGACGGACAACAGCGCCCGGGTGTACGGGTGCTGAGGTGAGGTCAGTACGGACTCCACCGTGCCGGTCTCCACGATCCGCCCGAGGTACATCACCGCCACCCGGTCCGCGATGTTCCACGCGAGACCCAGGTCGTGCGTCACGACCAGCGCCGACAGCCCCAGTTCGTCGCGCAGACGCAGCAGCAGCGCCAGGATCTCGCCCCGTACGGACGCGTCCAGCGAGGCCACCGGCTCGTCCGCGACGATCAGCTCGGGCTGGAGGACCAGCGCGCCCGCGATGACGACCCGCTGACGCTGCCCGCCGGACAGCTCGTGCGGGTAGCGCAGGAAGAAGCGCTCGGGCGGGCGGAGACCGGCCCGCGAGAGGGCCTCCGCGACGGCGGCCCGCTCGTCCCCTTCGTAGCCGTGGATCCGCAGCCCCTCGGCCACGGCGTCGTACACCGTGTGGCGCGGGTTCAGCGAGCCGCTGGGGTCCTGGAGGACCAGCTGGGCCCGCTTCCGGTACGCCTTGAGGGCACGGGAGCTGTACGACAGCGGGGCCCCGGCGAAGGTGACGGTTCCGGACGTGGGCGGCACGAGACCGAGCAGCGACCGCGCCAGCGTCGTCTTGCCGCACCCCGACTCGCCGACCAGTGCCACGATCTCGCCCGCGCCGATGTCCAGGTCGACCCCGTCCACCGCGCGCGCAGCCGGTGCGCCCCGCCGCCCGGGAAAGGTGACGTGCAGCCCGGTCGCCGACAGCAGCGGTCCGGAGGACGCGCCGGACGGCTCGGCGTCCGGAAGCGCCTCGGCCGACGGCGAAGGCGCCGACACCGAAGGACTCGACGCCCCGGCCTCCGGCAGCCCGGCCTTGGCCGTGACGGTCTCCGCGTGCGCCTTCGCCGTGACGGTCTCCGCCGCAACCGTCTCCGACACGACCGCCTCCGCAGCCGCGCCGTCCGGCGACGAGCCGCCCGACGGCACGGCGTCCGGCGTCAAGGGATTCACGAGCCACTCCCCACATGTACGCAGGCCGCCCGGCGCCCCGCGCCCGCATCCCGCAGTTCCTGGTCCTGGTCGCCGCACTCCTCCACCGCCACCGGGCAGCGCGGGTGGAACGCGCAGCCGCCCGGTAGATCCGCCGGGTCCGGCGGGTCGCCCGGGAGTCCGCGTGGCGCCCGCCGGGACGCCGGGTCGCCGATCCTCGGGAAGGCCGACGACAGCGCCCGCCCGTACGGGTGCTCCGCCGCGTCGTACACGGCCCGCGCGGGGCCCTCCTCCACCACCCGCCCGGCGTACATCACCGCGAGCCGGTCGCAGGTGTCGGCGAGGACCGCCAGGTCGTGGCTGATCATCAGCAGACTGATCTCGTCGTCGGCCACCAGACGCTCGATCAGCCGCAGGATCTGCGCCTGGATCATCACGTCCAGCGCCGTCGTCGGCTCGTCGGCCACGATCAGCCGTGGATCGCAGGCGAGCGCCATCGCGATCATCACCCGCTGACGCTGCCCACCCGACAGCTCGTGCGGGTAGGCCGCCGCCCGCGCCGCCGGCAGACCCACGTGCTCCAGGAGCTCCCCGACCCGCTTGCGCGCCGCCGCCGGCGTGGAACGCCCGTGCACGAGCAGCGGCTCGGCGATCTGGTCGCCGATCCGGTGCACCGCGTTCAGCGAGTGCATCGCGCCCTGGAAGACGATCGACGCCCCCGCCCAGCGCACGGCCCGCAGCCGTCCCCACTTCATGGTGAGGACGTCCTCGCCGTCGAGCAGGATCTGCCCGGTCAGCCGGGCGGACGGCGGCAGCAGTCGCAGCAGCGCCAGCGCCATCGTCGACTTCCCGCACCCCGACTCGCCCGCGACCCCGAGCTTCTGCCCGGCGGCCAGGGTGAGATCGACCCCTCGTACGGCAGGGACGGCCGCCGCCCCCGACCCGTACGTCACGCTGAGGTTCCGTACCTCGAGCAGGCTCATCGCCCCACCCCCAGCTTCGGGTTCAGTACGGACTCGACCGCCCGCCCGCACAGCGTGAAGGCGAGCGCGACGAGCGCGATCGCGATCCCGGGCGGGGCGAGGTACCACCAGTGGCCGGACGAGACCGCGCCCGCCTCCCGCGCGTCCTGGAGCATGCCGCCCCAGGACACCACCGTCGGATCGCCGAGGCCGAGGAAGGCGAGGGTCGCCTCGGTGAGGATCGCGGTGGAGATGCCGAGCGTCGTCTGGGCGAGCACCAGCGGCATCACGTTGGGCAGCACGTGCCGGCTCATGATGTGCCCGTGCCCGCCGCCCAGCGCGGTGGCCCGTTCGATGTACGGACGGGACTCCACCGCGATCGTCTGGGCCCGCACCAGCCGGGCGGTCGTCGGCCAACTGGTGACGCCGATCGCCAGGATCACCGTCCACATCGAGCGGGACAGCACGGTCGCGAGGACGATCGCGAGGACCAGCGTCGGCATCACCAGGAACCAGTCGGTGATCCGCATGACGACCGTCGAGAACCATCCGCCGTAGTGGCCCGCGATGATGCCGACGAGCGTGCCGATGGCCACCGAGAGCGCCGCCGCGAGCAGGCCGACGAGCAGCGAGATCCTGGCTCCCCAGAGCAGCAGGCCGAGCAGCGAGCGCCCGAACTGGTCGGTCCCGAGCGGGAATTCGGCGCTCGGGGACTCCAGGGCCGTGCCCGGTGCGTTGGTCACCGACTGCACGTCGGCGCCGACGATCAGCGGGGCGGCGAGCGCGAGCAGCGCGATCAGGGCGAGCCCGGCCAGACCGTAGAGACCGGCGCGATGGGTCCGGTACTGCTTCCAGAAGCGGGACACCGTGCCGCGCCGGCGTTCCCATGCGAGAGACGAGAGTGACGAGGAGGTCATCGGCCCACCCGGGGGTCGAGCAGCGGATAGAGCAGGTCGGCGATCAGGTTCATCACGATCATCGCGCCGGCGAAGACGACGAACAGGCCCTGGACGAGCGGCAGATCGGGCACGCTCAGCGCCTGGTAGAAGAGCCCGCCGAGCCCCGGCCAGGAGAACACCGTCTCCACCAGGATCGAACCGGCCGCCACATGGCCCAGATTGATGAAGACCATGGTCACGGTCGGCAGCAGCGCGTTCGGCACGGCGTGCCGGCGCCGTACGTTGTCGTCGCGGAGCCCCTTGGCCCGCGCGGTCGTCAGATAGTCGCTGCCCATCTCGTCGAGCAGCGAGGAGCGCATCACCAGCAGGGTCTGCGCGTAGCCGACGGCGACCAGGGTGAGGACCGGCAGCACCATGTGGTGCGCGACGTCGAGGACGTACGCGAAGCCGGTCTCGCCCGCACCCGACTCCATGCCGCCCGTCGGGAAGAGCCCCGGGATCGGTCCGATGCCGACCGAGAAGACGATGATCAGGAGCAGGCCGAGCCAGAACGAGGGCACGGACCACAGGGTCAGCGCGACGCCGGTGTTGAGCTTGTCGCCGAGGCCTCCGTGGTTCCAGGCGGAGCGGGTGCCGAGCCACAGCCCGAGCGCCGAGTAGATCATCACGGCGACGCCGGTGAGCAGCAGCGTGGCCGGCAGCTTCTGCGCGATGAGGTCGCCGACCGGGGCGTGGAACTGGTACGAGGTGCCGAGATCGCCGCTCAGCGCCTTGGCGCAGTAGTCGGTGAACTGCTGCCAGAGCGGCAGATCGAGCCCGAACTGCCGGCGCAGGGTCGCCAGCTGCTCGGCCGAGGTCGGCACCCCGTGCGTCATCGCCTTGACCGGGTCGCCCGGGATGATCCGGAAGAGGAAGAAGCTGGTGACGAGCACGGCGAGCAGCGAGACGGCGGCGCCGCCGAGCTTGCCCGCCACGTAGCGGAGGTACTGGAGGGTCGTACCGGTGCGGGAGCCGCCGCCGTCCGTGGCGCGGACCTTGTCGGTCCGTGCCACGTCGGCGGGGGTGCTTGCTGTCGTCACGGACTACTCGCGGTCGTCGGCGGTGGAGCGGCGCTTCATGCCGAGGAGGACGCCGATGCCGACCACGACGACCACGGCGGCGCCGATGCCGACGATCACCCCGGTGGACGATCCGCCGTTGGAGCCGGACTCCGCGGAGGAGGCGGTGGGCACGGCCGACCACCAGCTCCAGTAGCCGTCCTGGCCCCAGAGGTTGCCGGCGGCCTCCGGCATCGTGGTGATCGACTTGATCTGGTCCGTGCGGTACGCCTCGAGGGCGTTCGGGTAGGCCATGATGTTCATGTACCCCGTGTCGTACAGCCTGGACTGCATCTGCTTGACCAGATCCGCCCGCTTGGCGGCGTCGTACTCCACCGACTGCTGCGCGTACAGCGTGTCGAACTGCTGGTCGCAGATGAAGTTGTCGGTGGCGCCGGTGTCCTTCGGGGTCGCCGGCAGGGTGCCGCAGGTGTGGATCGACAGGACGTAGTCCGGGTCCGGGTTGACCGACCAGCCGTCGAAGGCGAGGTCGTAGTCGCCCTTCGTCCACGGGTCGCCGACGTTGTCCAGGCACTCGACCTTCAGTCCGATGCCGAGCTTGCCCCACCACTCCTGGAGGTACTTGCCGATCGCCTTGTCGTTCGGGTCGGTGGCGTGACACAGGATCCGGAACTCCAGCGGCTTGCCGTCCTTGCCGACCCGCTTGCCCTCGCCGTTCTTCTTGTATCCGGCCTGCTCGAGGAGCTGCTCGGCCTTGGCGGGGTCGTAGGCCAGCTTCTGCTCGGCGGCCGGCTTCCAGAAGTACGAGCCGAAGCGCGGCGGGATGTATCCCTCGCCCTCGACCGCGTGGCCCTGGAAGACCTTGTCGACGATCGTGGTCCGGTCCACGGCGAGGAAGAGCGCCTTGCGGACGGCCGGGTCGAGCAGCGCCGGGTGTCCGTTGCCGAAGGTCTTGCCGTCCTTGGAGCGGGCGCCCGGGTTGGTGGCCAGGGCGAAGAAGCGCCGGCCGGGAGCGTCGTTGACCTTGATGTTCTTCGCGGACTTCAGTGCGGCTGCCTGAGCGGGCGTCAGGTTCGGTACGAAGGACACCTCGCCCTTCTGCAGCGCCGCGACGGCCGCGTCACCGTCCTTGTAGTACTTGAAGACCAGCTCGTCGAACTTGGGCGCGCCGCGCCAGAAGCTCTTGTTGGGCTTCAGCTTGATGTACTGGTCGACCTTGAAGTCCGTGATGACGAACGGACCGTTGCCGACGATCGGGAACTGCTGGTCGTTGTTGAACTTCGAGAAGTCGCCGACCTTCTCCCAGACGTGCTTGGGCACGATCGGCACGTCCAGCGCCGTCATCGTGGCCTGGGGCTTCTTCAGCTCGATGACGAGCGTCTGGGGGTCGGGCGCGGTGACCGTCTTGAAGTTGGACGTGAAGCTGCCGTTCGCGGTGGCGGCGTTCTCGTCCGTCATCATCTTGTTGAAGGTCCAGGCGGCGTCCTCGGCCGTGGCGGGCTTCCCGTCGGACCACTTCGAGTCCTTGCGGATCGTGTACGTCCACGTCAGCTTGTCGGGGGAGGACTTCCACTCGGTCGCAAGGCCCGGGATCGGCTTGGCGTCCTTCGCGTCGTAGTTCGTCAGGTACTCGTAGGCCAGCCGGTGGATGCTGGTCGAGGTGAGCTTCTGGGCGAGGAAGGGGCTCAGCGAGTCGATGCTCTGCGAGACGGCGACGGTGAGGGTGGAGCCGCCGGCCTTGCCGTCCCCCTCGGCGGACGGCGCCGCCTGAGCGGCCGTCGGAACCGCCAGGGTGGCGGCGGTGACGCCGGCGGCGAGGAGGAGTCGGAGGAGTCTGCGTGGGGCGGCCGGGCGGGGTGGAACCTTCGTGACCATGACCATGGGACGTGACCTCGCGTCGTGGATCTTGGGGCGCCAACTGGTGAAGCGAAGGTTTATCAGCGGTGGCGGAGCGGCGTCAACGATGACTCAAACCCCTTGTGGGCTGGGGGAATGCCAAGAGGCTCCGCACCGGAGAGCCGGTGCGGAGCCTCATTGGTCTATTCCTCTGACGCCTTACTGTTGAGGGGCTGGCGGTGCCTGCGGGGGCGACTGCGGAGGCTGCTGCCAGCCCTGGGGCATGCCGGGCTGACCGGGCTGCTGCGGGTAGGGCTGCTGCTGCGGCGGGTACGGCTGGGGCTGGGCCTGCGGGTACGGCTGCTGGCCCGGCTGGCCTCCGTACGGCTGTCCCGGCTGCGGGGCCTGGGGAGCGTACGGCTGACCGGGCGCCGGCTGACCCCCGTACGGCTGACCCGGCATCGGCTGACCGGGCTGACCGGGCTGGCCGGGCATCGGCGGGGCCATGTTCGGCGGGAGGCCGCCCTGGCCGTCACCGGTCCACAGTCCCTGCGCCTGCTGCGCCCGGGCGAAGTCCTCGGCGACCATCGCCGACAGGTTGAAGTACGCCTCGCGCGTCTTCGGCCGCATCATGTCGAGGTCGACCTCGGCGCCCGCCGACAGGTGCTCGTCGAACGGCACGACCACGACGCCGCGGCAGCGGGTCTGGAAGTGCTGCACGATGTCGTCGACCTTGATCATCTTTCCGGTCTCGCGGACCCCCGAGATGACCGTGATCGAGCGCTGCACCAACTCCGCGTAGCCGTGCGCGGAGAGCCAGTCGAGCGTCGTGGACGCGCTGGAGGCACCGTCCACGGACGGGGTGGAGATGATGATCAGCTGGTCGGCGAGGTCGAGCACCCCGCGCATCGCGCTGTAGAGCAGACCCGTACCGGAGTCGGTCAGGATGATCGGGTACTGCTTGCCCAGGACGTCGATCGCCCGCCGGTAGTCCTCGTCGTTGAACGTCGTGGAGACGGCCGGGTCCACGTCGTTGGCGATGATCTCCAGACCGGAGGGCGCCTGCGAGGTGAAGCGCCGGATGTCCATGTACGAGTGGAGGTACGGGATCGCCTGCACGAGGTCGCGGATGGTGGCCCCGGTCTCGCGCCGCACCCGGCGGCCGAGCGTGCCGGCGTCCGGGTTGGCGTCGATCGCCAGGATCTTGTCCTGCCGCTCGGTGGCCAGGGTCGCGCCCAGCGCGGTGGTCGTCGTGGTCTTGCCGACGCCGCCCTTGAGGGAGATGACGGCGATCCGGTAGCAGGACAGGACCGGCGTACGGATCAGGTCGAGCTTGCGCTGCCGCTCGGCCTCCTCCTTCTTGCCGCCGAGCTTGAAGCGGGCGGAGGCGCCGGGGTTCCGGCTGGACTTGGCCTTCTGCTTGCTGTTGCGCAGCAGACGGTCGGACGAGAGCTCGACGGCCGCGTTGTACCCGAGCGGGGCGCCCGGCACGGAACGCTCGCGCTGGTCATGCGTGACCGGAGTGGGCCACGCGGCACCGGTCCGCGGATCGACCGGCGGCTGCGGCGCCTGCGGGTGCTGCGGCTGCTGTCCGGCCTGCGGGGGTACGGGAGCCTGGTGGGGCGGCACCTGGTGGTCCGGGTGCACCTGCCCGGGCACCTGCGGGTGCTGCGGCGCGGGCTGGGCGCCGGGGTGCGGGAAGCCGTACCCGCCCTGCGGGGCGGGCGGCGTGGCCGGGGCTCCCGGGTGCGGGAAGCCGTAACCGCCTTGAGGGGCGGGGGTGTTGGCGTCGGGCCCTTGCGGTGCCTGTGGTGCGGGCTGGGCGCCGGGGTGCGGGAAGCCGTAACCGCCTTGCGGGGCGGGGGTGTTGGCGTCGGGCGTCTGCGGTGCCTGCGGTGCGGGCTGGGCTCCCGGGTGCGGGAAGCCGTAACCACCCTGCGGGGCCGGGGCGTTGGCGTCGGGCGCCGGCGGCTGCACGGCCGGGTTCGGGAACCCGTACGCGCCCTGGCCCTGCGGGGGGACGGGCGCGGGCAGGGGCTGACCGGGCTGAGGGAAGCCGTAGCCGCCCGAGGCGCCCTGCGGCGGCACGGGAGCCTGGGCGTTCGGGTTCGACGGGGCCGGCCAGGAGCCGGCGGCCGGCAGCGGGGCGGCCGGCGGAACCGGCTGGTCGCCCGCGGGCCACTGCGGCGCCGCGGCGGGAGCCGCGGGCTGGAACGACGGCGGCAGCGGCGGCAGTCCGGCACCGCTCGGCGGCGCGCCCGGGCTCCACGGCTCGGGAGCCGCCGGCAGGGCGGGCGGCAGCGCGGCGGGAACCCCGTCCCGGGGCTCGTCGGCGGGAGCGGTGGCCTCGGGCGCTCCGGCGGCCGGCAGCGCGAGGGCGGCGGGCGTTCCTTCGGCCGCGGGCAGCGCGCCCGCGGCGCGGTCGCTGGTGGCGGGGGAACCCGGCTCGGAGGTCTCGTCCGCCGTCAGGCCCGGGGCGCCGGGCGCCTCGCCGCCCTCCGGCGCCGTGCTCGTGGCGGTGTCGACGGCCGCGTCCGGTGCGCCAGGCGCGGTGGCCGTGGCCGCGTCCGCCGGAGACTGCTCCGGCCCACTCGCGGCGTCCGGTGCGGAGCCTTCCGGGTCCGCCGACGGGAGCTCCTGAGCAGGAACACCGGCGGTGCCCGCGTCCGTGGCCCCGGGCAGCTCGGGTGCGCCACCCCCGGCGGGGGTCTGCCCCGGTGCGGCGGGAGCGCCGTGGGTGTCGAAGGAGGAAGAGGAAGTCGTGCCCGGGGTGGTCGGCGAGGCCTGGCCGGAGGCGTCGGTCGGCGCCGACTGCTCGGCGGCTCCACCGGCACCGGGACCCGTCGCGCCGTCGCCCACCGAGGGAACGAGCGGCGTGCCGTCCGCACCCGGACCGACCTGACCGGCCGTCGGAAGTCCGGTCGAGCCCGCGCCGGGCTCCTCGCCGCGGGCGGTCTCCGCCGCCGCCGCGCGCTCGGAGATCTCCGCCATCTCGCGCTTCAGCGCGGCGGGGGAGAAGCGCATGGTCGCGCCGCTCTCCAGATCGCCGCCCCCGAACGACCCGCCGTCAGCGGGCACGGGGGGCGCGACGGGCGCGGGCGGCGCCGTCGGAGCGGGTGCGGGCGCGACGGGCGCCGACTGCGCGGGCGCCGGCGGGACCGGCGCCGGAGGCGCCCAGCCGGGTTCGAAACCGCTGCCCGCCGGAAGTCCCGGGACGGCGACGGGCGCACCGGTCGGCGGCGGCGGGGTCACGCCGCCGGATCCTCCGGCGTCCCCCGAACCGGCCGATCCCGACGCGTTCTGCGTGTACCAGGCCGGAGGGGTGTAGTCGATGGTGAACTCACCCGTCATCTCGGCGGGATCCGCGTCGGACTGATCATCGGCGGGCGGATTCCAACCCCCGTGGATCTCGTCCCGATCGCCGTTCACTTTGCCTCCTGGTGTGGTCGCGCACCCTTGTGCTGTCGTGGGCGGGCCCTACCCACCCTAAACGCCAACCGTGTCCGCCGGGCAGGCCCGACTGCCCGCGCACGGCTGTCCCCGTAGGTCACGTCTCGCCCCCAAGTGACCTACCCGCACCGCAGAGTGAACCTCAGGTGATCACGTGGCGATCCAAATCCGTACATAAATGGACGGGATGGGAAATCGTCGCGCCGTCAGTCCATCCGGCGCGCGCTGCCCAACAATCCGGTCTCGGCGTCCGTCGCCTGCGTCATCACGAACTGCCGGTCGCTCGGCGTGCACCACAGGGTCACACCGTCGGCGAGCGTCGACAACGCCTCCGACTCCGCACGCGGTACCCCCATGATCCGGCCGATCTGCGCGGCCTCGTCGGGAGACACCCGCTGTACGCCGACCAGCGAGGACTTCTCCAGAAGACGCGGCGCCACCGGACTCAGGTACGGCAGCAGCGTCACCACCGACTGCCAGGGGCCCGACACGACCCGGCCGCGCGGCGGACGCATCCCGCAGTCCCGCACCACGACCACCGGGCTGCCGGCCGACGCGCCCTGCGGCGGAACGCGGCCGACGTCGTGCAGCGTGATGCACGGCTGGCCACCTCCCGCGGCCTGCGCGAGCGCCGTCCACGCCTGCGCCCGGCCGGTCTCCACGGCCACCCGGGCCCCGGTCGCGGCCGCGCGCAACGCCATGACCTGCGCCGTCCACAGACCGCCGATCAGCGTCACGTCGTACGGAGTGGGGCGGTTGATGCCGAGGACGGCCGGCCGGCCCTCGGCGTCCACGCCGATGACCATGCCGTCGTCACCGACCGGAAGACCGAGCGCGCCGAGCTGCTCCAGCGGTACCGAGTGCCGGTCGCGGCGCGGTCCGACGAGCCCGAAGCCGAACCGGGGCCGTGCGCCCCGCCCCGTACCCCGGCGGGACCCACCGTGCCGGCCGCCACCGCCGGCGGCGCCGGGACCGGCACCTTGGCCCGCGGCAGCAGGTGAATAGGAAGGCGAAGAAGGCGAAGAAGAAGGCGAAGTGGAGAAGGACATCAGCGCGCACCCCCGAGCGGCAGAGAAGCCAGCATTCCCGGCACCTGTTCGCGGTCGAGCCGCACCAGACCCGTCTTCACGCCACGCGCCGCACGCTCCAGTTCGTGCCGCGCCGCCACGAGCTCCTCGTCGCTGCGACCGGTGATCCGTACGTGGCCGGCGACCGTCACCTCCTGACGGTCACCGCCGCTCAGCGTCAGACTGAACGTCGTCGCCAGCGCCGGGAGCGAGGTCAGCAGCGCGATCAGCTGCGGCATCGAGGCACCCGTGCCACCGGCGCCACCCAGCTGCGGCCAGCGCCCCACCCAATACGTGGTGTGGCGACGGTCGTCGACCCGCCAGGTCCGCGCCGTCTCCTGGGTCCGCCGCGCCTGCGCCTGGCCACGACCCGCCTGCGCGATCGCCATCGGGCTCGCGCACGTCGACGTCGCCAGCGCGGCGATCAGCTCCTGCTCGGTGAGCACGGTCGCCTTGAACCCGGCACCGGCCAGCCGGCTCGCCAACTGGTCCGCAGCCCGCACCACACACTTCTGCGCGCCCTCCAGGCCACCCCCGCGCGCCGCGACCGCCTCCGGGCACAGCTCCGGGTCGAGCTTCAGCGCCACCCAGGTGATCCGCAGCGCCGGCGAACCCGTCTGCGCCTGCAGCGGCGCGTAGTTCCGCTTGGCCATCGACTGCTCCGGCAGATGCGGAGCGGGCGCCGGCTGCGTGTGCTGCACGATCTGCGCGGACTCCAGCCGGATGCCGTCCACGTGCAGGACGTCCCGGACGAGCGCGACCGGCAGCGGCCGTGCCGCGCGGTCCGGACGGAGCGCCGTGGCCTCCGACTCGACCCGCACCAGCGCGGTGAGGAACGTGCCGTCGCCGACCATCCCGACCGGCCGGCGGTCCCGGTCGCTGTACGCGTAGGTGCGCAGCGCCGGATCGCACTCCACGAGCGGCGCCAGTCCCGGCTCCGTGCCCTCCGGGACGGCGAGCGAGGCGGCCCGGCGCGCACGGGTGCGCAGGGCGAGGTACGTGGCGAGCCACTCCGGCATCGAGCGGCGGTGCCTGCGCACCACCGCGAGCAGGACCAGCGCGACCGCGACGACACCGGCCGGGACCAGCAGCATCGGCTCGATGACCCAGGCCACGAGCAGCAGCGCCGCCGCTACCTCAATCAGTACGAGCTGTTGCAATCGGAACGATCCGAAGTGTCCCGGACGTGCCTGAAGTCGGGGCGAGACGGCCGAAGGCGCGCCCGCCGAGGAGTGCGCCGGAGGCGCGGAGGAGGGTGCGGCCGCTGCGGGCCGCGTCCGCGTCGCGGATGCCATCATGGAGAATCCCCCCAATTCGTCCCGATCACCCTGGCCTGCCAGGGCTTTGGCGGCCCGTTCACCCTACCCGCCCCACAAGCACCACCGGACAGCAGGCATAGTAGGGGGCCGGTCCGACAGCCGGAGCCCGGGTGCCATGCCCCCCGGACTCGTCGGTGAAGACTGCGCCTGACGAAAATGGGGACTCATGGCATCACGGCGGGATGAGCTCAACGCGTACACCTTTGCGAAGAAGCGCACGGTGGCCGCATTCCTCCAACCTTCGCCCTCGGGGACGGAGGAGGGGGCGCCGAAGCCGCTGCGCGCGGTCGTCCCCGGTCTGATCGTCGGCGCGCTGGTGCTCGCCGGCTTCGGGGCCTGGGGCATGTTCAGCCCCAAGGCCCCCAAGGGCTGGGACGCGCCCGGCACGAAGGTGATCGTCGGCAAGCAGTCGACGACCCGCTACGTCGTGCTCACCACCGGGAAGGGCAAGGACAAGAAGACCCTGCTCCACCCCGTCCTCAACCTCGCCTCGGCGCGACTCCTGCTCACACCCCAGGAGTTCTCGGTCATCCAGGTCGACGACAAGCTGCTCGACGCGGGCAATCCGCCGCGCGGCCCGATCCTCGGCATCCCGTACGCGCCCGACCGGCTCCCCAACGCGAACGAGGCGGGCGCCGCCAAGCGCTGGGCCGTGTGCGAGCAGCCGGGCGGCGGCAAGGGAGCCAGCGTCCAGAAGGCCACGTTCGTCTTCGCCCAGCGGGACTTCGGGCGCACCGAGGGCAGCGGACAGCTCAAGGACGGACAGATCATGTACGTCCAGGGACAGAAGGACCGCGCCCGCTATCTCGTCGACCACACCGGTACGAAGTACCTGGTGCCCGGCGACCCCGCCGAGTCCGCCGGACTCACCACGGCCCTCGTCGGCCTCAACAAGGAGCCCCAGCAGGTCACGGACGACTGGCTGGCCACCCTGCACACCGGCAGCCCCATCGCGTTCCCGCAGATCCCCGGCAAGGTCGGCGACCCGGCCGGCATCGGCGGCGGCAACCTCAGCCAGACCGAGGACCGGGTCGGCATGGTCCTGCTGGGCCAGACCGGCTCCGGACCGCAGCACTACGTGGTCCTGCCCGGCAAGGTCCAGCCGGTCTCGGAGTTCACGGCCTGGCTGCTCATCAACTCGCCGCAGACCGACGCCCTCGACATGGACGGCAAGGCGACCGCCGTCGACGCGGCCTCCTTCACCCCGGACTCCGCCACCTTCGGCGCGCAGTACCGCTGGCCGACCCGCAAGTCCGAGCAGGTCAACTCGACGACCGGCGAGGGCGCCCGGGACACCGTGTGCAGCGTGCTCAACAAGGTCGACGACAAGGGCCGTACGACGCTGACCACATGGGCCGGTACGAAGTACCCGGCCGAGATCACCGCCGGCGGCACCAGCACGTACGTCACCCCGGGCAGCGGACTGCTCTACACCCAGGTCGAGGGCAACCAGACCAAGCCCGACGGCTCGCTCTTCCTCGTCACCGACACCGGACTGCGCTACGCGGTCCAGGCGAACGGCGACAGCGACGCGGACCGCTCCGACATCGGCACCGGCGACCAGGACAAGCAGACCGACGGCCGCCCGGAACCGAGCGAGGCACAGACCCGTCTCGGCTACGAGAAGGTCACGCCGAGCCTCGTCCCGATGACGTGGTCGGAGTTCCTGTCCAAGGGGCCGAGGCTCGACACCAACAGCGCGCGTCAGCCGCAGGGTTCGTAAGGGGGTGGCAGTGGTGACGTACCGAACAGCGGCCCTGCTCACCGCCACGGCCCTCACGGGGCTCCTCGCCGCACAGCCCGCGGTCGCGGAGCCGCGCGACGTCCGCCTCGACGGCAGCGGCGAGTGCACGTTCCCGATGAAGAAACAGATCGAGGGCATCCCCTGGTCGCTCCAGCGGGTCCTGCTCGACGAACTCTGGCAGGACACCAAGGGCAAGGGCATCCGCGTCGCGGTCATCGACACGGGCGTCGACGACGTCAACCCGCAGCTGAAGACCGCGGTGGACGCCAAGGCGGGCAAGGACTACCTGAAGCCCGACAAGGACAACCCCGGCCCCGGCGACGAGAAGCGCGGCAAGACCGACGGCACGGTCGACGAGGTCGGCCACGGCACCAAGGTCGCCGGCATCATCGCCGCGCGCCCCCGCTCCGGCACCGGCTTCGTCGGGCTCGCCCCCGAGGCGACGATCATCCCGATCCGGCAGAACGACGAAAAGAACAGCGGCAAGTCCGACACGATGGCCCAGGCGATCGACCACGCCGTCGCCAAGGGCGCCCATGTCATCAACATCTCGCAGGACACCACCCAGCCGCTGAGGGCCGACTCCACGATGGCCAAGGCGGTGGCCCGGGCCCTGGAGAAGGACATCGTCGTCGTCGCCTCCGCCGGCAACGACGGCATGGACGGCAAACTCAAGAACACGTACCCCGCGGCCTTCCCCGGGGTGCTCGCCGTCGCCTCCTCCGACCGTAACAACGAACGAGCCGTGTTCTCCCAGTCCGGCACCTTCGTGGGCATCGCGGCGCCCGGCGTCGACATGGTCTCCACCGTCCCCGGCGGCGGCCAGTGCGTCGACAACGGCACCAGCTTCTCCGCCCCGTACGTCTCCGGTGTCGCCGCCCTGCTGCGCGCCAAGCACCCCAAGTGGTCCGCCGCCCAGATCGTGGCCCGGATCGAGCAGACCGCCGTACGGTCCGTCAACGGACGGGACAACCACGTCGGTTGGGGAGTCGTCGACCCGGTCAAGGCGCTCGCCGACGGGCCCGAACCGCAGCCCACGGCGCCGACCGAGGACCCCGGACCGCCCAAGCCGCCGGCTCCCGAGGCCGCCCATCTGGCGATCACGGAGACGCCGCAGGAGCGCACCGAACGGCTCGCCACCTACGCTCTGGGGATCGGTGGTGTGCTGGTGGCGGTGGTCGCCGGCACGGCCACCGTGATCCGGGACAGCCGCCGCCGCCACGGGGCGGCCCGATGAACCGAAACAGTCATGTACCAGTTCGGTCCTTTGCAGTTGGAACTGTCGTACCAACTGGCTAGAGTGACTGTCGGGGGCACGGCAGTGAAGTGACCCTGCACGGGGGCGGCATCAAGAGATTCCCGTCCGCATCACAACCGGAAGGCCCGACGGCAGGGACCGTCGAGACGCCACCGAAGGAAGAAGGGGCAAGATGTCGAATCCGAACCTGAACGTAACCAGTGCCGAGCAGACCAAGCTGGCCGGCCGGATCCAGGACTTCCACGACGAGATCCAGGCGCGTATCACCTCGCTCAACAGCGTGGTGGACCGCATTCAGGCCGGATGGCAGGGCGCGGCACAGAAGGAGTTCGACCGGGTCCAGGGTGACCTGAACCTGCGTCTGAAGAACATGCGCGTCGAGCTCATCAAGCTCGAGGAGTTCATGCGGATGAGCGCCGACGGCTTCACGCGCGAGGAGGAGGACCGCATCCGCGGCTTCCGGAAGATGGACGACACCAGCCAGGGCCAGAGCGCCATCCTCGGCATGGCCTGAGCCTGAAGGCCCCGTCCTCTCCTCCACCTCTCTCTCACTCCAGGAGTCAAGAACATGACCACTGCCGTCAATTACGACACCGTGACGCAGGCGGCCGGCGACGTCCGTCTCACCGCCTCCCAGCTCTCCCAGAAGCTCAGCGACCTCATGCGGGACGTCAACCGCGTCGCCTCCGCTTGGGAGGGTGAGGCCAAGGAGGCGTACCAGGAGAGCCAGACCCGCATCACCAAGGACCAGGCCGCCATCAACCAGGACCTGCAGCGCATCGCGCAGCTGCTCGACGAGTCCGTGATCGGCTACCAGGACACCGACAAGGGCAACGCGGCCCGGTTCCGCATGATGATGTGAGACCACGCGCACAAGCGTGAGGGGGTGGCCCGTTCCGAACGGGCCACCCCCTCACGCGTATGACGAGCGCCTAGCGGAGATCGAACTCGCCGTCGCGCGCGCCCAGGACGAACGCGTCCCACTCGGCCTTCGTGTACCGCAGCACGGTCTCCTTGTCGAGCGACGACCGCATCGCCACCGCCCCGTCGGGCAGATGGGCGATCTCCACCCGCTCCTCGTCCGGACTGGTCCCGGGCGCGCCGTGCCACTCGACGTCGGAGATGTCGAGCGCGTAGAGCTCTTCCTTCTGTCGTTCCTTCTCACTGGCGTCGGCCATCGGCGCGATCCTTATCTGTGCTGTGAACGAGCCTCGTGCTGTGATCAAGCGTGTGGATCAGCCTAGTGGCCGAGCCGGTCGGCCGCGGCCCGTACGTCGGAGACGGGCACCCGCACGGAGACCCGGCCACCGGGGTTGAGCTCGAGCGCCAGATCGGGCGGGGGCAGCCGGGCCAACTCCGCGCCATTGACGGGGCGCAGGCGCGGCACGTTCGCCGGGGCGTGGTCGGGGGGTGAGCACCGGGACGAACCGGCCGTCGGCGTCCGTGTGGACGGCGATGTCCGCGCCCTCGTCCGGCAGGTACACCGTCGCCGGCCACGTGCCCGGCGCTCACCGCGCCTGAGCCCCCAGCTCCTCGGTGATGGCCGGCACGGGCCGCTCCACCCTCTGCCGAGGCTGCGGCTGCGGCTGGGGCCTCCCGCTCTGCCGCACCCCGGCCCGGGCCCCGTTGACGGCCAGCAGTCAGCCACTGCCCTCCAGCCGGAGCCGGACGTCCCGGAGCGCCCCGGACAGATCCCGGCCCCGAGCCGGCGCGGACCCCCACGGGCCGGCCGCCTCGACGCCGTACGGCAGGGGCAGCGCATCGTCGATCCACCACCGCAAGGTGCACCGCACCCGCTCCGTGCCGCGCACGGCGATGGCGTCGTCCCGGCTGCCCAGCAGCCTCTCGCTCACTGCGTCCGTCCAGGGCTCTCAGGCGTCCCCTAGTGCTGTTCCGGCAGCCAGCCCAGCTGCACCAGCGGGTTGCCCCGCTTGCGGGAGACGAACGTGCCCCGACCCGGAGGCATCGGGCGGGCACGGACGCTGCCGAGGATGTCGCCCTCGCTCGGGTCGCCGGAGAGCACGACGCCCTGGGCGCCCAGCTCCTTGGCGCGCTGCATGAAGGGCTCGTACGAACCCCTCGACGCGCCCGCGGCGCTCCGCGCGATGATGAAGCGGATGCCCACGTCCCGCGCGAAGGGCAGGTTCTCCACCAACACCTGAAGCGGGTTGCCCGAGTTCGTCGCCACCAGCTCGTAGTCGTCCACCAGGACGTACAGCTGCGGGCCCGTCCACCAGCTGCGGTCCCGCAGCTGCTGCGGGGTGATGTCGGGCTTCGGCGCCCGCTTCGTCATCACCGTGTTGATGGCGTCCATGTGCATCTGCATGGCGGACGCCATCGGCGCGTACTCGAGCAGGTGCGAGGGCGCGACCGCCTCCAGCATCGTGCGCCGGTAGTCGCCGACCACGATCCGCGCCTGCTCCGGGGTGTACCGCTCGCACAACTGCTTGGCGATCAGCCGCAGCAGTCCCGTCTTGCCGGACTCGCTCTCGCCGAAGATCAGGAAGAACGGGTCCGTCTCGAAGTCGACGAACACCGGCTCCAGGTTCGTCTCGTCGATACCGATCGCGATGCCGTGCTGCGGGTACTCGAAGCCCTTCGGCAGCTGCTCCGCCGGCAGCCGGCGCGGCAGCAGCCGCACCGCCGGAGCGGGCGCGCCCGCCCAGCTGCTCTTCACGGCCTGTACGAACGCGGTCGTGCCTTCGGACAGGTCCACCGCCGAGCTCGACCCGTCGATCCGCGGCAACGCACCCATGAAGTGCAGCTTCTCCGGCACCTGACCACGGCCGGGCACACCCGGCGGGACGTTCGCCGCGACCTTGCGGTCGAACTCGGAGTCCATGACATCGCCGAGCCGCAGCTCGAGGCGTCCCAGCATCTGGTCCTTCAGCGCGGCCCGCACCTCCATGTAACGGGCCGCCGTGATGACCACGTGGATGCCGTAGCCCAGACCGCGCGCCGCGATGTCCGAGACGACCGGCTCCAGCATGTCGTAGTCGTTGCGGAAACCGCCCCAGCCGTCGATGACCAGGAACACGTCGCCCCAGGCCTCGCCCGGCAGTTCACCCGCGGCGCGCTTGCGCCGGTAGGTGGCGATCGAGTCGATGGAGTGGGAGCGGAAGAACTCCTCGCGCCGGTTCAGCACGCCGAGCACCTCCGCGACCGTCCGCCGCACCCGCTCGGGGTCCAGCCGGGACGCGACGCCGCCGACATGCGGCAGATCGGCCAGCGACACCATGCCGCCACCACCGAAGTCCAGCGCGTAGAACTGCACTTCGGCCGGGGTGTGGGTCAGCGCGAACGCCGAGATCAGGGTGCGCATCAGCGTCGACTTGCCGGACTGCGGGCCGCCGACCACCATCATGTGGCCCGCCGCACCGGAGAAGTCCCGGTACAGCACCTCGCGCCGCTGCTCGAAGGGCTTGTCGATCAGGCCGAGCGGCACGGTCAGACCGCCGGGACGGGTGTACTCGGTCGCCGTCAGACCGCGGTCCGCGGTCGGCGCGAGCCCCGGCAGCAGTTGGTCCAGCGAGGGCGCCTGGTCAAGCGGCGGCAGCCACACCTGGTGGGCGGGCACGCCCTGCCCCTCCAGCCGGCGCACGATCACGTCGAGAACGGTGTCCGCGAGCGCCTCGTCCTCCTCCTCGCGCTGCGCCGTCAGATACGCCGGGTCGGGCGCCGCGTAGACCACCGGCACCGGCGAGGCCGTGAAGACCGCGGGCCGCCGCTCGATCGGCAGCTGCCCGGCCGCGAGCCGCGGCCCGCCCGTCCGGTACGTACCGGAGACGTACGCCGCCTTGAACCGGGTCATCTCCTCCGTACCGAACTTCAGATAGCCCGAACCCGGCACCGACGGCAGGTGGTACGCGTCCGGCACACCGATCGCCGTACGCGACTCGGCCGCCGAGAACGTCCGCAGACCGATCCGGTACGACAGGTACGTGTCCAGGCCGCGGAGCTTGCCCTCCTCAAGCCGCTGCGAGGCCAGCAGGAGGTGCACACCCAGCGAGCGACCGATGCGGCCGATCTGGATGAACATGTCGATGAAGTCCGGCTTCGCGGTCAGCAGTTCGGAGAACTCGTCGATGACCAGGACCAGCGAGGCCAGCGGCTCCAGCGGGGCACCCGCCGCGCGCGCCTTCTCGTAGTCGTGGATGTTGGCGTAGTTGCCCGCCGAACGCAGCAGCTCCTGACGGCGCTGCAGCTCACCGCGGATCGCGTCGCCCATGCGGTCGACCAGCGTGAGGTCGTCCGCGAGGTTGGTGATCACGGCCGCGACGTGCGGCATCTGGGACATGCCCGCGAACGTCGCACCACCCTTGAAGTCCGCGAGCACGAAGTTCAGCGTCTCCGAGGAGTGCGTCACCGCGAGACCGAGGACGAGCGTGCGCAGCAGCTCCGACTTTCCGGAACCGGTCGCACCCACGCACAGGCCGTGCGGGCCCATGCCCTCCTGCGCCGCCTCCTTGAGGTCCAGCATGACCGGCTGGCCGTCCTCGCCGACACCGATCGGCACGCGCAGCCGCTCGGCCACCGACCGGGGCCGCCAGGTCCGCGCCACATCCACCGAGGCGGCGTCGCCCAGGTTCAGCAGATCCGTGAAGTCCAGGTTGGCGAGCAGCGGTTCGTCGTCGTCCCCGCCGCCCATCCGCAGCGGCGCGAGCTGCCGGGCCAGCGCCTCGGCGGCCGGCAGCGAGATCCCGTCCGGCACACCCTCGTACGCGAAACCGCCGCCCGACTCCAGGCGCAGCCGCCCGGGCCGTACGACCACCGACAGGCCACCGCGCGGCTCGTCGAGCTCACCGGAGATCACCTCGACGATGGTCACGCCCTGCAGACCCTCGGGGGCCGCGAACAGCGAGTCCGGAGGCACCATCCCGCCGTCGAGGACGACCACCACGTGCGGCTGGTCCATGACCGGCTGGTTGTCGCGGCTGAACCGCGGGCGGCCGTCGAGCCGCGAGCGGATCAACGACTCCAGCTCGCCGAGGTCGTCGCCGAACAGCCGCTTGGTGCCCGCGCCGTCGACCTGTCCCGCCACCTGCGTGTGCGGCAGCCACTTCGTCCAGTCCCAGCGCTCCTGCGCGCCCCGGGCCGAGACCACGACCAGCATCAGATCGTCGGGGGAGTGCAGCGTCACCAACTGGGAGACCATGCCCCGCGCCGCGGCGTGCGCCGCCTCCGGCTCCCCGGAGACCGTCACGTGGTAGAAGGCGCGCATCGAGACCGCCATCGGCAGCCCGTCCAACGAGCCGTGCACGGCCAGGAACTGCTGCATCGCACCCGCGCACAGCGGCTCCAGCTCGTCCACCGGAGCGGTGTCCGGCGCGACCAGGGGCGTCGCCAACTGCTGGGCGCCGAGCCCGATCCGTACCTGCCCGAAGTCCTTGTCGCCCACGCGGCGTTCCCACACCCGCGAGCCCTCGGCCACCACCGACCACAACTGCTCGGGGGAGGGGTGCAGATACAGCTGCGCGTCCCGCTGCTTGCGCGCGGTGCGCCGGACCGTACGCCGGGTCTGCGCGAGGTATTTGAGATAGTCGCGCCGGACATCGGCAATTTGCCCCTGCGTACCCTTCCGGAACCGCACGAGCTGCGCGATGACCATCGCGAGCGTCGACACGAGCATCAGGATGCCCATGATGCGCATGAACGGATGCGCACCAGGCATGAAGAAGAACACCACCGAGGAGCCCATGCCGAGCATCGGCAGGAGCTGCATCAGCATGCCCTCCTGCTGCCCGCGCGGCAGTTCGGGCGGGGACTCCAGGACCAGTTCCTCACTGGGTACTTCCGGAGGAAGGGACCTCGGCGGGCGTTTGACGACGATCTGGCTCACCGGCGCATCAATCCCTCGTTACGGGCGGACTTCGTGCGGGAGTTCCGCACCGGCGCCCCCGTGAGCGACGGCCTCCCCCATGAGACGGCGATCCTACTTGCAGCTACCGGTGCCCGTCCCCGGTAGGGTGGCGCCGCAGTGTGCGCAACCGCGAATCAGGGGGTCCAGACACGTGAGTACGACCGCAGCGACCGGCTTCTGCCGCGTCACCGTCGTGGCGCCGGACAGTCGTATCGACGTCGCGCTTCCGGAGGACATCGCCGTCGCCGACGTCTATCCGGAGATCCTGCGGCTCACCGGGCAGACCCAGTCCGCGGGCACCCCGACCGGCTACCACCTGGTCCGGCGGGACGGCTCGGTCCTCGACGGCGCGCGCACCCTCGCCGCCCAGCAGGTCCTCGACGGCGAGGTCCTCTCGCTGCGCCCGTTCGCCCAGTCACTGCCGCCCGCCGTCTTCGACGACGTCTCCGACGCGGTCGCCTCAGCCGTCACGCGTGACCGGCACCTGTGGAGCGACGACCTGCTGCGCGGCGCCGGACTCGTCGGCGGCGTGCTGCTGCTGGTCCTGATGGGCTTCGTGCTCTGGTTCGCCGATCCCGTACGTCACGACATGCACAGCCTGCCCGGCGTCATCGCGGGCGCCGCGGGCGTCCTGCTCACCGCCTTCGCCGGCGTCCGGGCCCGGGTGTACGGGGACCGGGCCACCGCCGTCGCCCTCGGCCTCGGCGCCCTCCCGCTGCTGCTCATCGCCGGCTCGGGCATCGTCGGACCCGACGCCGGCCAGGGCCCCGGGCGCCTGCAGTTCCTGCTCGGCTGCGTGACCGTGCTGGTCGCCTCCGTCGTCCTGGTCGCGCTCACCCCCAGCGGCGACGCCCCCTTCGTCGCGGCGACCTTCCTGGCCGCCGTCGGCACCCTGGCCACCTTCCTGGCGATCGTCAGCGAGTCCAGCGCCACCGAGACGGCCGCGGTCTGCGCGCCCGTCGCCGTCGGCCTGGTCGCGTTCCTGCCCGGCCTCTCCGCCCGCTTCGCCCGGCTGCCCATCGGCTACGCCTCCCCGCGCAGCGCCACCGACGACGAGTTCCACGCCGACCCGAACCAGACCCCCGACGAGGCCCAGCCCGTCGACGGCGAGCGGATCGCCCTCCAGGCCCGGCGCGGCCACGAGATGCTCCTCGGCCTCGTCGGCGGCTGCGCCGCCGTCGTCGTCGGCTCCGCCGCGGTCCTCGGCTTCGCCGGCAACATCTGGGGCCAGCTGCTCGCCCTCGCCGCCGGTCTCGCGATGCTGCTGCGCGCCCGGCTCTTCCGGTACACCTCGCAGGTCGCCTGCGTGCTGGTCGCCGGCATCGCCGCGATCGCCCTGCTGATCCTCGGCCTCTCCCTGAACCCGCCGGCCGACCTGGTCAAGGACCTGCTGATCTACGGGGACCGCGGTGGCCTGGACATCCGTACGATCTGGCTCACCGCGGCCGTCGCCGCCGGCGCCGCCCTGGTCACGGCCATCGGCCTGATCATCCCGAGGAAGGGCCTCTCGCCCTTCTGGGGCCGCCTCCTCGACCTGACCGAGGGCTTCGTCCTGCTCTCCCTGGTGCCGCTCTGCCTGGCCGTCCTGGACGTCTTCATGGCGGCCCGCTCGCTCACCAGCAAATAAGGGCACTCCGGTCACCTGGTACGCTGTGTGACGGCCGTTTGTGTACGCGCTCCCGGATTCTCTGGGAGCAGCGCTCATCGGACCTTCGCCTCCGAGTCACGGAAGCTCCCCTGAGAACAAGACCAGGGGCACTCGTGGGCGCACGAACATCAAGAGGAGTACCGAGTGTCTCTCGACGCCGCTACGAAGAAGCAGATCATGGCCGAGTTCGGCACCAAGGAGGGCGACACCGGCTCCCCCGAGGTCCAGGTCGCGATGCTCTCCCGCCGCATCTCGGACCTGACCGAGCACCTCAAGCAGCACAAGCACGACCACCACTCCCGTCGTGGTCTGCTGATCCTGGTCGGCCAGCGTCGCCGCCTGCTGCAGTACCTGGCCAAGAAGGACATCCAGCGCTTCCGTGCCCTGGTCGACCGCCTCGGCATCCGCCGCGGTGCGGCCGGCGGTGCGAAGTAAGTACGCCGTGAAGGGAGCGGTTCCCACTTTTAGGGGGCCGCTCCCTTTGCTGTACGTGCGCGATGTACCGACCGGCACTTAGTCTGGTCGCACAACGCCACATCACGAGCGAGAGGCCGCCGGCACGCCGCCGGTCCTCGGTAGTGGCCCCCGGACCCCACAATCCCCGGGTGCTTCGATCGAAGACCGGCCCGCACCCGAAGGCGCGCTTCTCCTCCACCACCGTCCCCGGCCACACGGGCCGACGGACGAAAAGACGAACACGTAGGAGAAACCGCTAGTGGAGAACGAGACCCACTACGCCGAGGCCGTCATCGACAACGGCACCTTCGGCACCCGCACCATCCGCTTCGAGACGGGCCGCCTGGCCAAGCAGGCCGCCGGCTCCGCCGTCGCGTACCTGGACGACGACACGATGGTCCTTTCGGCCACCACCGCGTCCAAGAAGCCCAAGGACCAGCTCGACTTCTTCCCCCTGACGGTGGACGTCGAGGAGCGGATGTACGCGGCCGGCAAGATCCCCGGCTCCTTCTTCCGCCGGGAAGGCCGCCCCTCCGAGGACGCGATCCTCACCTGTCGCCTGATCGACCGGCCGCTGCGCCCCTCCTTCAAGAAGGGCCTGCGCAACGAGATCCAGATCGTCGAGACGATCATGGCGCTCAACCCCGACCACCTCTACGACGTGGTCGCCATCAACGCCGCCTCCTGCTCCACGCAGCTGGCCGGCCTGCCCTTCTCCGGCCCGATCGGCGGCACCCGTGTCGCGCTGATCAAGGGCCAGTGGGTCGCGTTCCCGACGCACACCGAGCTCGAGGACGCCGTCTTCGACATGGTCGTCGCCGGTCGCGTCCTGGAGGACGGCGACGTCGCGATCATGATGGTCGAGGCCGAGGCCACCGAGAAGACGATCGAGCTCGTCAAGGGCGGCGCCGAGGCGCCGACCGAGGAGGTCGTCGCCGCCGGTCTCGAGGCTGCGAAGCCCTTCATCAAGGTCCTCTGCAAGGCGCAGGCCGACCTCGCCGCCAAGGCCGCCAAGCCCACCGGCGAGTTCCCGGTCTACCTCGACTACCAGGACGACGTCCTGGAGGCGCTCACCGCCGCCGTCAAGAACGACCTCGCGCAGGCGCTCACCATCGCCGGCAAGCAGGAGCGCGAGACCGAGCTCGACCGCGTCAAGGAGCTCGCCGCCGAGAAGCTCCTCCCGGCCTTCGAGGGCCGCGAGAAGGAGATCTCGGGCGCCTACCGCGCGCTGACCAAGAAGCTGGTCCGCGAGCGGATCATCAAGGACAAGGTCCGCATCGACGGCCGCGGCATCACGGACATCCGTACGCTCGCCGCCGAGGTCGAGGCCATCCCGCGCGTGCACGGCTCGGCGCTGTTCGAGCGTGGCGAGACCCAGATCCTGGGCGTCACCACCCTCAACATGCTCCGCATGGAGCAGCAGCTGGACACCCTCTCCCCGGTGACCCGCAAGCGCTACATGCACAACTACAACTTCCCGCCGTACTCCGTCGGTGAGACCGGCCGCGTGGGCTCGCCCAAGCGCCGCGAGATCGGCCACGGCGCGCTCGCCGAGCGCGCCATCGTGCCGGTGCTGCCGACGCGCGAGGAGTTCCCGTACGCGATCCGTCAGGTGTCCGAGGCCCTCGGCTCCAACGGCTCGACGTCCATGGGTTCGGTCTGCGCCTCCACCATGTCGCTGCTGAACGCCGGTGTGCCGCTGAAGGCCCCCGTCGCCGGTATCGCCATGGGTCTGATCTCCGAGGAGATCGACGGCAAGACCCACTACGTCGCCCTCACCGACATCCTCGGTGCGGAGGACGCCTTCGGCGACATGGACTTCAAGGTCGCCGGTACGAAGACCTTCGTCACCGCGCTCCAGCTCGACACCAAGCTCGACGGCATCCCCGCCTCGGTCCTGGCCGCCGCGCTGAAGCAGGCCCGTGACGCGCGTCTGCACATCCTCGACGTGATGAACGAGGCGATCGACGTTCCGGACGAGATGTCCCCGAACGCGCCGCGCATCATCACCGTCAAGATCCCGGTGGACAAGATCGGTGAGGTCATCGGCCCCAAGGGCAAGATGATCAACCAGATCCAGGAGGACACCGGCGCCGACATCACGATCGAGGACGACGGCACCATCTACATCGGTGCCGCCCAGGGCTCGCAGGCCGAGGCCGCCCGCGCCACGATCAACGGCATCGCCAACCCGACCATGCCGGAGGTCGGCGAGCGCTACCTGGGTACGGTCGTCAAGACCACCACCTTCGGTGCCTTCGTCTCCCTCATGCCCGGCAAGGACGGCCTGCTGCACATCTCGCAGATCCGCAAGCTCGCCGGTGGCAAGCGCGTGGAGAACGTCGAGGACGTGCTCGCGGTGGGCGCCAAGGTCCAGGTCGAGATCGCCGAGATCGACCAGCGCGGCAAGCTGTCGCTCGTCCCCGTCATGGCGGACGAGGACGCGGCTGCCGAGGACAAGAAGGACGACACCGACCAGTGACGTCCCGTAGTTCCCGTGTGACGGCCCGCCCCTCTTCGGAGGGGCGGGCCGTCGCCCGTACCCAAACGCTTCTCCCGGGCAAGGACGGCATCGGCACGGTCCGCCGCACCACCCTCCCCGGCGGCCTGCGGATCGTCACCGAAACGCTGCCCTCCGTGCGCTCCGCCACCTTCGGTATCTGGGCGCACGTCGGCTCCCGCGACGAGACGCCCACCCTCAACGGCGCCACGCACTACCTGGAACACCTCCTCTTCAAGGGCACCAAGCGACGCAGCGCCCTCGACATCTCCTCCGCGCTCGACGCGGTCGGCGGAGAGATGAATGCCTTCACGGCGAAGGAGTACACCTGCTACTACGCGCGGGTCCTCGACACCGACCTGCCGCTCGCGATCGACGTCGTCTGCGACATGCTGACCGGCTCGCTGATCCTCGAAGAGGACGTGGACGCCGAGCGCGGCGTCATCCTCGAAGAGATCGCGATGACCGAGGACGACCCGGGCGACGTCGTGCACGACCTGTTCGCGCAGACCATGTTCGGCGACACCCCCCTGGGCCGCCCGGTGCTCGGCACGGTCGACACGATCAACGCCCTCGACCGCGGCCGGATCGCCCGCTTCTACAAGAAGCACTACGACCCGACCCACCTGGTCGTCGCCGCCGCGGGCAACATCGACCACGCGACCGTCGTACGCCAGGTCCGCCGCGCCTTCGAGAAGGCCGGCGCTCTCACCCGTACCGACGCACAGCCCGTCGCCCCCCGCGACGGACACCGCACGATCCGCACCGCGGGCCGCGTCGAGCTGCTGGGCCGCAAGACCGAGCAGGCGCACGTGGTCCTCGGCATGCCGGGCCTCGCCCGCACCGACGAGCGCCGCTGGGCGCTCGGCGTGCTGAACACGGCCCTCGGCGGCGGCATGTCCTCCCGCCTCTTCCAGGAGGTCCGCGAGAAGCGCGGCCTGGCCTACAGCGTGTACTCGTACACCTCGGGCTTCGCCGACTGCGGCCTCTTCGGGGTGTACGCGGGCTGCCGCCCCAACCAGGTCCACGATGTGCTGAAGATCTGTAGGGACGAGCTCGACAAGGTGGCCTCCGACGGCCTGTCCGACGACGAGATCGCCCGCGCCATCGGCCAGCTCTCCGGCTCGACGGTCCTCGGCCTGGAGGACACCGGCGCGCTGATGAACCGCATCGGCAAGAGCGAGCTGTGCTGGGGCACCCAGATGTCCGTCGACGACATGCTCGCCCGGATCGCCGCGGTCACCCCGGACGAGGTCCGGGAGGTCGCCCGTGATGTGCTCGGACAGCGTCCCTCGCTGTCCGCCATAGGGCCGCTGAAGGACAAGCAGGCGGCACGCCTGCACGAATCCGTCTCCTAGACACTCCCAGAGAGAGTTCAGAGCATGAGCAAGCTGCGCGTGGCGGTACTCGGAGCCCAGGGCCGTATCGGCTCCGAGGCGGTACGGGCCGTCGAGGCCGCCGAGGACATGGAACTGGTCGCGGCGCTCGGCCGCGGCGACAAGCTGGAGACGCTCGCCGACGCGGGCGCCCAGGTCGCGGTCGAACTGACCACCCCGGCCTCGGTGATGGACAACCTCGAGTACTGCGTACGCCACGGCATCCACGCGGTCGTCGGCACCACCGGCTGGAACGAGGAGCGCCTCGCGCAGCTGAACACCTGGCTCGACGCCTCTCCGCAGACGGGCGTCCTGATCGCCCCGAACTTCTCCATCGGCGCCGTCCTGACGATGAAGTTCGCGCAGATCGCGGCCCCGTACTTCGAGTCCGTCGAGGTCGTCGAGCTGCACCACCCGAATAAGGTCGACGCCCCCAGCGGCACCGCCACGCGCACCGCCCAGCTGATCGCCGCCGCCCGCGCCGAGGCCGGCCTCGGCGCCCAGCCGGACGCGACCGCGACCGCCCTCGACGGCGCGCGTGGTGCGGACGTCGACGGCGTCCCGGTGCACGCCGTACGCCTGCGGGGCCTGCTGGCCCACCAGGAGGTGCTGCTCGGCGGCGATGGCGAGACCCTGACCATCCGTCACGACTCGCTGCACCACTCCAGCTTCATGCCGGGCATCCTTCTGGGCGCCCGCCGTGTCGTCACCACTCCCGGCCTCACCTTCGGCCTGGAGCACTTCCTGGACCTGGGCTGACGGTCATGGGCGGAAAGATCACGTACGTCTTCCTCGCCACGGTGCTGGTGCTCGTCTTCGGCGTCGTGGCGATGGAGGGCGTCCTGCTCCTGCTGACCGGCGAGCCGGCCGCCATGGGCATGGGTGCGGTCGCGTTCCTGCTGCCCTGCGTGGGTGGCTGGTTCCTCTGGAAGAACACCGCCTTCGCGCGGAACGCGCAGCGGCTGGCCCGCGAGCTGGAGGCCGAAGGCGGCCTGCCCGTGGACGAGTTGAAGCGCACGGCCGGCGGCCGGATCGACCGGGACTCGGCCGACGAGGTCTTCGCGCAGCGGCGGGCCGAGACCGAGGACTCCCCGGACGACTGGCGCTGCTGGTTCCGGCTCGCGGTCGCCTATCACGACGCCCGCGACACCCCGCGCGCCCGCAAGGCGATGCAGCGCGCGATCGCCCTCCACGAGGGCCGTACGGTCAGCGCGTAGCGGTCAACGCGCGGCGTGGACGCCGTACTCGGCGTTCCACGCCTCGACCGTGTCGGCCGCGCGGTCGAACGCCTCGACGCGCGAGAGGAAGTCGGCGCTGTGGTCGGTGAGCAGAGTGATCTGCTCACCGCCCTGCCGTACGAGAATCAGCGCCTGGCCCTGCACGGTGCGGGGCAGCCCCAGCCACCGCACGGGCTGCTGCACCGTGCGCAGCTCCGTCACCCGCGGCCAGGCCACGGTCGCCGTCGAGAAGAAGCCGACCCGGCGCACGCCGTGGCGGCTCACCCAGGTCCCCACCCGCAGCGCTCGCAGCGCACCGACGATGATCGCCGCAGCGAGCCCGAAGGTCGCGAGGGCACCGGTCATCGCCCCCGCCGCGGCGATGATCACCGCGGCGAAGAGCACGAACGAGGCGAGCAGCAGCGCGAGCGCCGCCGCCCCGACCCGCCAGGGTCCGGGCCGGTAGGGACGACGCCACTGGTCGTGGTCGTCGAACGGCAGCGCGACGTCGTCGGACGCGTCAAAAGCGCGGTCGGCCGTCAGAAAAGGCAGGGGCACGACTGATCCTCACTCACAAGCACGCTCGAAGGGGCTGTGCCCGGTGAGGCTACCGAGGTGGTCTCGACCGGGCCACCCCAGGGGGCCGTACTGCTCAACGGCTGTCGGAAGCCTCGGACTGCTGCCGGTGGCCCTCGGTCGTACCCGACTGCATGGACGGGATTCCGAAGAGCAGCGATCCGACGAGACCGGCCACGACGGTCAGCCCGACCAGCGTACGGCCCATGACCTCGGAGACACTGAGGCGCTCCCTGGGCGGCGGAGTGACGTTACTGCGGAAGCGGTCGGCATCAGCGACGAACGCAAACGGGACAGCTTCTCGCCGGCCGAACATGGGGCCACTCTCCTGGTGCTCTGTGGTGTGCGGTGTCACAGATACAGACGAGCAAAGTCACCATTCGGTGCCCCATTTCCCCGAATTGGCCAAAGAAAGTGGTCCGGGTGGGTGTGGGAGTCCGCTGTCAGTGGCTCCCCGTAGAGTGGGCGCCGCCCGAGCGACGCACTTTGGAAGGACCCCGCCGGTGACCGACACCCCCGCAGCAGACCTCAAGCCCAGCTTCCGCAGCGATGTGACCGTCGAGCTGGTGAAGCACAGCGCCGCCGACTCGGACGTGCTGTGGGCGGCCCGCGTCTCCACCGCGGGAGAGCAGTCGCTCGACGAGCTGCAGAAGGAACCCGAGCGGTCCAAGGGGCTCATCAACTACCTGATGCGGGACCGGCACGGCAGCCCGTTCGAGCACAACTCGATGACGTTCTTCATCAGCGCCCCGATCTTCGTGTTCCGCGAGTTCATGCGCCACCGCGTCGGCTGGTCGTACAACGAGGAGTCGGGCCGCTACAGGGAGCTGGAGCCGGTCTTCTACGTTCCGGACGCCTCCCGGAAGCTCGTCCAGGAGGGCCGCCCGGGCAAGTACGTCTTCGTCGAGGGCAGCGAGGCCCAGCAGGAGCTGACCGGCCGCGTCATGGAGGACTCGTACATCCAGGCGTACGCGGCGTACCAGGAGATGCTCGCCGCCGGCGTCGCCCGCGAGGTCGCCCGCGCGGTCCTGCCCGTCGGCCTCTTCTCCTCGATGTACGCCACGTGCAACGCGCGCTCGCTGATGCACTTCCTCGGTCTGCGCACCCAGCACGAGCTGGCCAAGGTGCCGTCCTTCCCGCAGCGGGAGATCGAGATGGTCGGCGAGAAGATGGAGCAGCACTGGGCCCAGCTCATGCCGCTGACCTATGCCGCGTTCAACAAGAACGGCCGTGTGGCCCCATAAAGCACACACGTACGATCCCGTCACGCGAAGTGTCCGTATTGCGACGTTTCACGAAGTTCATCTAGGCTGATCAAACGGACCCGGCACTGCCTGAACCCCCGAGCAGGCAGTGCCGGGCTCCCTTTCTCACGTCCCCCTAGGGGACACCGGGCGCTGAGCAGCGAGTAGCGTGTTACCCATGGCTCCGATCTCCACTCCGCAGACCCCCTTCGGGCGGGTCCTCACCGCCATGGTCACGCCCTTCACGGCTGACGGCGCACTCGACCTCGACGGTGCCCAGCGACTCGCCGCCCATCTGGTGGACGCAGGCAACGACGGCCTCGTCATCAACGGCACCACCGGCGAGTCCCCGACCACCAGTGACGCGGAGAAATCGGAGCTGGTACGAGCCGTACTGGACGCGGTCGGCGACCGCGCCCACGTCGTCGCCGGCATCGGCACCAACGACACCCACCACTCCATCGAGCTCGCCCGCACCGCCGAACGCGACGGCGCGCACGGCCTGCTCGCCGTCACGCCGTACTACAACAAGCCCCCGCAGGAGGGCCTGTACCGGCACTTCTCGGCCATCGCCGACGCCACCGAGCTCCCGGTGATGCTCTACGACATCCCCGGCCGCAGCGGCGTCCCGATCGACACCGAGACGATCGTCCGCCTCGCCGAGCACCCCCGGATCGTCGCCAACAAGGACGCCAAGGGAGACCTCGGACGGGCCAGCTGGGCCATCGCCCGATCCGGCCTGGCCTGGTACTCCGGCGACGACATGCTCAACCTGCCGCTGCTCTCCGTGGGCGCCTGCGGCTTCGTCTCCGTCGTGGGCCACGTCGTGACCCCCGAGCTCCGCGCCCTCCTGGACGCCCACCTGAACGGCGAGGTCCAGAAGGCCACCGAGATCCACCAGCGGCTCCTGCCGATCTACACCGGCATGTTCCGCACCCAGGGCGTCATGACCACCAAGGCCGCCCTCGCCCTCCAGGGCCTCCCGGCCGGCCCCCTGCGCATGCCGCTCGTGGAGCTCTCGCCCGAGGAGACCGCCCAGCTCAAGATCGATCTCGCCGCCGGCGGGGTAGAGATCTGACTACAGACTTCACAACTGAATATCCGATCGACGAACGATCGACTGACAACAGCAAGTGCACGAATGTCATGCGCGCCACGTGCCCAAGCGGTACGTGGCGCGTGTGGTGAGGAGAGTCTTTTGAGTCATCCGCATCCTGAACTCGGCGCCCCGCCGAAGCTGCCCAAGGGCGGCCTGCGCGTCACCCCGCTCGGCGGGCTCGGTGAGATCGGCCGCAACATGACGGTCTTCGAGTTCGACGGCCGGCTGCTGATCGTCGACTGCGGCGTCCTCTTCCCCGAGGAGGAGCAGCCGGGCATCGACCTGATCCTGCCCGATTTCACCATCATCAAGGACCGCCTCGACGAGGTCGAGGGCATCGTGCTCACGCACGGCCACGAAGACCACATCGGCGCCGTCCCGTACCTCCTCCGGCTCAAGCCGGACATCCCGCTCATCGGCTCCAAGCTGACCCTCGCCCTGATCGAGGCCAAGCTCCAGGAGCACCGCATCCGCCCCTACACCCTCGAGGTGACGGAGGGCGACCGGGAGAACCTGGGCCCGTTCGACTGCGAGTTCATCGCGGTCAACCACTCCATCCCCGACGCGCTGGCCGTCGCCATCCGCACCCCTGCGGGCATGGCCGTCGCCACCGGCGACTTCAAGATGGACCAGCTCCCGATGGACGGCCGGCTCACCGACCTGCACGCGTTCGCGCGGCTCAGCGAGGAGGGCATCGACCTCCTGCTGTCCGACTCGACGAACGCCGAGGTCCCGGGCTTCGTCCCGCCGGAGAAGGACATCTCCAACGTCCTGCGGAACGTCTTCGCGAACGCCCAGAAGCGCATCATCGTGGCCAGCTTCGCCAGCCACGTGCACCGCATCCAGCAGATCCTCGACGCGGCGCACGAGTACGGCCGCCGGGTGGCCTTCGTCGGCCGCTCGATGGTCCGCAACATGGGCATCGCCCGCGACCTCGGCTACCTCCGGGTCCCGGCCGGCCTTGTCGTCGACGTGAAGACCCTCGACGACCTGCCGGACGACGAGGTCGTGCTGGTCTGTACGGGCTCCCAGGGCGAGCCGATGGCGGCGCTCTCCCGGATGGCGAACCGCGACCACCAGATCCGGATCGTCCAGGGCGACACCGTGATCCTGGCGTCGTCCCTGATCCCGGGCAACGAGAACGCGGTCTACCGCGTGATCAACGGCCTGACCCGCTGGGGTGCCAACGTCATCCACAAGGGCAACGCCAAGGTCCACGTCTCGGGCCACGCCTCGGCAGGCGAGCTGCTGTACTTCTACAACATCTGCAAGCCGAAGAACCTCATGCCGGTCCACGGCGAATGGCGCCACCTGCGCGCCAACGCCGAGCTCGGCGCGATGACGGGTGTCCCGAAGGACCACATCGTCATCGCCGAGGACGGCGTCGTCGTCGACCTGGTCGACGGCAAGGCCAGGATCGTCGGCAAGGTCCAGGCCGGTTACGTGTACGTCGACGGCCTCTCGGTCGGCGACGTCACCGAGACCCACCTGAAGGACCGCCGGATCCTGGGCGACGAGGGCATCATCTCGGTCTTCGTGGTCGTGGATTCCTCGACCGGCAAGATCGTCAGCGGCCCGAACATCCACGCCCGGGGCTCCGGCATCGAGGATTCGGCGTTCGACGCCGTGATCCCGAAGGTCGAGCAGGCCCTGAACAAGTCCGCCCAGGACGGCGTGGTCGAGCCCCACCAGCTGCAGCAGCTGATCCGCCGTTCGGTCGGCAAGTGGGTCTCGGACACCTACCGCCGGCGCCCGATGATCCTCCCGGTCGTCGTGGAGGTCTGAGCAGCCCGCGCTGCCTGACCAGCGTCAACCCGGAGCGGGGCGCCTCGATTTGCATCGGGGCGCCCCGCTCCAGTACGTTTACGGCTCCGCCAGCAAGGGAACCCGGCACCTTCGTGTGCCTGAACGGGTGACTGAGCGGGGCGGGAAATCCGACTCAGAACTTCTGATAAAGTCGGATCAACGCCGGAAAGCGGATCGGGAAAGCCGAGAAGCCGGAAAGCACCGAGGAAATCGGATCGGAAAGATCTGATAGAGTCGGAAACGCAAGACCGAAGGGAAAAGCCCGGAGGAAAGCCCGAGAGGGTG
>NZ_JBHWJZ010000042.1:0-60709 GCF_042731085.1 Streptomyces sp. NPDC059875 | reverse complement strand
CCCGGTCGGGTGACCGGGCGCAGCCCCTCGGTTTCCTGCGATCAGGCGCCGCGCAGCACGGCGCCCGTGCGCTCGGACGCCAGGGCGACGGCCGCGTCGCGCGCGGCGCTGGCCTCGTCGACCGTGAGGGTGCGGTCCGTGGCGCGGAACTTCAGCGCGTACGCCAGGGACTTCTTGCCCTCGCCGAGCTGGTCACCGGTGTACACGTCGAACAGCCGGATGGCCTCCAGGAGTTCACCGGCGCCGTCGCGCAGCGCGGCCTCGACCGTGGCGGTCGGGACCGAGGCGTCGACGACCAGGGCGACGTCCTGCGTGGCGACCGGGAAGGAGGAGATGCTCGGAGCCTTCAGGGGGCCCTCGTTCGCCTGCTCCACCAGGTCCAGGTCCAGCTCCATCGCGCAGGTGCGGTCCGGCAGGCCGAGCGCCTTCACGACGCGCGGGTGCAGCTCTCCACCATGGCCCACGAGGACCTGCTCGCCGTCCACCACCACGTGGAACGCGGCGCAGCGGCCCGGGTGCCACGGGGCGTGCTGGTCGGCGCTGACGATCAGCTCGACACCGGCCTCGGCGGCCACGGTGCGCGCCGCCTGGATCGCGTCGGCCCAGTCGGAGGGACGGCCCTTGCCCCACCAGCCGGCCTGCTCCCGGGCGCCGGCGAGGACGACGGCGACACGGCGCGGCTGCGCGGGCAGCGCGGCGTTGACCGTGGCGATCTCCTCGTCGGTGGGACGGCGGTCGACGGGCAGGCGGACGGCGACACCCGGCTGCTCGCCCGGCCGGAAGACCAGACCGGTCTCGAAGAGCGCCAGGTCGTGGCTGCCGCGCCCGTCGTTGCGGCGCAGCGCGCCGAGCAGGCCCGGCAGCAGCGTCGTACGGAGGGCGGGCTCCTCGTCGGAGAGCGGGTTGACGAGCGTGACCACGCGACGGCGGGCGTCGTCCGCGTCCAGGCCGAGCTGGTCGAAGACCTGCGCGCCGATGAACGGGTAGTTCAGCGCCTCCACGTAGCCCGCACCGGCCAGCGCGCGGCCGACCCGGCGGTGGGTCCGCTGGCGCTCGGTGAGACCGCGCCCGGCGGGCGGCTTCGGCAGCGTCGAGGGCAGGTTCTCGTAGCCCTCCAGGCGGATGACCTCTTCGGCCAGGTCGTTCGGCACGTACAGGTCGGGACGCCACGACGGGACGGTGACGACCAGCTCGTCCTGACCGTAGACGTCGCAGCCGATCTCCTGGAGGCGGCGGACGACGGTCTCGCGGCCGTAGGCGACGCCCGCGACGCGGTCCGGGTGGTCCGCCGGCATGGTGACCGTGCGGGGCGCGGACGGGGCGACGATCTCGGTGACACCGGCCTCGGCCGTGCCGCCCGCGAGCAGCACGAGCAGGTCGACGCAGCGCTGCGCGGCGGCGGCCGCGGCCTGCGGGTCGACCCCGCGCTCGAAGCGCTTGGACGCCTCGGAGGCCAGCTTGTGCCGGCGGGCCGTACGGGCGATCGAGATCGCGTCGAAGTGCGCGGCCTCGATGACGATCTCGGTGGTGCCCGTGACGATGCCCGTCTCGGGGTCGGTCACCGGGTCGGCGATCTCGGTGTGGGCGCCGCCCATCACGCCGGCCAGACCGATGGGGCCGCTGTTGTCGATGATCAGCAGGTCCCCGGAGTCGAGGACGCGCTTGACGCCGTCGAGCGTGGTGATCGTCTCTCCGGCGGCGGCACGGCGGACGCCGACGGGGCCGTCGAGCCGGGTGCGGTCGTAGGCGTGCAGCGGCTGGCCGAGCTCCAGCATCACGTAGTTGGTGATGTCGACGGCGAGCGAGACGGTGCGCATGCCGGCCTTCTGGAGCCTGCGCTGCATCCAGATCGGGGTGCGCGCCTCGGGGGCGACACCGACGACCGTACGGGCGGTGAAGCGGTCGCAGCCGATCGGGTCGGCGACCTGGATCGGGTAGCCGTACGAGTTCGGCGCGGGCACGTCGAGCAGCGCCGGGTCGCGCAGCGGCAGGCCGTACGCGATGGCGGTCTCGCGGGCGACGCCGCGCATCGAGAGGCAGTAGCCGCGGTCCGGGGTGACGGCGATGTCGAGGACCTCGTCGTACAGCTCCAGGAGCTTGGTGGCGTCGATGCCGATCTCGAGCTCCGGCGGCAGCACGATGATGCCGTGCGTGCCGTCGTCGCCCATGCCGAGCTCGTCGCCGGAGCAGATCATGCCGCGGGAGACCCGGCCGTACGTCTTGCGCTCGGCGATCCGGAAGTCACCGGGGAGCACGGCGCCGGGCAGCGCCACGACGACCTTGTCGCCCTCGGCGAAGTTGCGGGCGCCGCAGATGATCTCCTGGGGCTCGCCGGTGCCGTTGGCCTGGCCGACGTCGACGGTGCAGAAGCGGATCGGCTTCTTGAACTCCGTCAGCTCCTCGATGGTGAGGACCTTGCCGACCACCAGCGGGCCGGTCAGGCCGGCGCCGAGCTGCTCGACGGTCTCGACCTCGAGTCCTGCCGAAATGAGCTTGGCCTGGACGTCACGTCCGGTCTCCGTCGCCGGCAGGTCGACGTACTCCCGCAGCCAAGAAAGCGGGACCCGCATCAGATCTCCATCCCGAACGGCCGGGTGAACCGGACGTCACCCTCGACCATGTCTCGCATGTCTTCGACGTTGTGGCGGAACATCAGCATCCGCTCGATGCCGAACCCGAAGGCAAATCCGCTGTACTTCTCCGGGTCGACACCGCAGGCGACGAGCACCTTGGGGTTGACCATGCCGCAGCCGCCCAGCTCGATCCAGCCCTCGCTGCCGCAGGTGCGGCAGGGCCGGTCGGGGTTGCCGACGGACTCGCCGCGGCAGACGTAGCAGAGCATGTCCATCTCGGCGGACGGCTCGGTGAACGGGAAGAAGTTCGGGCGGAGCCGGGTCTTCATGTCGGGCCCGAAGAGCGCCTGGACCATGTGGTCCAGGGTGCCCTTGAGGTCGGCCATGGTCAGGCCCTCGTCGACGGCGAGCAGCTCGATCTGGTGGAAGACCGGGGTGTGCGTGGCGTCGAGCTCGTCGGTGCGGTAGACGCGGCCGGGGCACACGACGTAGACCGGCGGCTCCCGGTCGATGAGCGTCCGGGCCTGCACCGGGGAGGTGTGCGTACGGAGCACGACACCGGACTCGTCGCCGGTCGTCCCCTCGGGGCCCTGGACGAAGAAGGTGTCCTGCATCTGGCGCGCCGGGTGGTCCGGCACGAAGTTGAGGGCGTCGAAGTTGAACCACTCCGCCTCGACCTCGGGACCCTCGGCGACCTCGTACCCCATGGAGACGAAGACGTCGGCGACCCGCTCCATGAGCGTGGTCAGCGGGTGGCGGGCGCCGGCCGGGACGCGGTCGTACGGAAGGGTGACGTCCACCGCCTCCTCGACCAGGACGCGGGCGTCGCGCTCGGCCTCGAGCTCGACCTGCCGGGCGGCGAGGGCCTTGGAGACCGCGCCGCGGGCCTGGCCCACGAGCTTGCCGGCCGCGGCCTTGGCCTGCGGCGGCAGCGCGCCGATCTCGCGGTTGGCCAGCGCGAGCGGCGAGGTGCCCCCCGTGTGCGCGACCTTCGCGTGCGCGAGCGCGTCGAGGTCACCCGCGGCGGCGAAGGCGGCGAGCGCCTCGTCCCGCATGCGCTCGATCTCTTCCGGTTTCAAGGCCTCGACCTCAACCGGGTCGTACGACTTATTGGGTGCGGACATCTCTTCCCGTGCTTCCGTTTGGCTGGCTTGGGCGCGGCCCCGCTCGACGTCAAGGGCGCAAACGTGCCAAAGGTCGAGTCTAACGGGGCGCGGGGACGCGAATGAGCCCGTGGGCGGCCCGGGCGGCTCGTGATCTCGTCAGGCGAGATAGGCCGGGGCGCCGACGGGCAGGATAAATCGGAACTCGGCGCCGCCGCGGGGACCGCGGCCGACGGTGATCGTGCCGCCGTGCGCCTCGACGATGCCCTTGACGATGTAGAGGCCGAGCCCGGTGCCACCGCGCTTGCTCCCCCGCCAGAAGCGGGTGAAGACACGGCCCATCGACTCCTCGGGAATGCCGGGGCCTTCGTCGCTCACGGTGACCGCCGTTCCCTTCTCTCCGTCGGTGGTGGCGCAGGTGGGTGCCACCTCGATGGTGACGGTTCCCTCGCCGTGGCGCACCGCATTTTCGAGCAGGTTGCCGAGGACCTGGTCGACCTTGTCGGGGTCGGCCCACAGATCGGGCAGCTGCGGCTGGACCCGTACGAAGAAGCGGTCCGGGGACTGGCCGCCGGTGGTGTGGGCCTGGATGTGGCGGCCGACCGCGGCGGCGATGTCCACGGGCTGGCGCCGCACCTCGAGCCGGCCGGAGTCGATCCGGGAGATGTCGAGGAGCTCGGCGATGAGCCGGGTGATGCGGTTGGCGTCGGCGTCGACGGTCTCCAGCATCAGCCGCTTCTGGTCGTCGGTGAACCGTTCCCACTTGGCGAGCAGCGTCGCCGTGAAGCCCTTGACGGAGGTCAGCGGGGAGCGCAGCTCGTGGGCGACGGTGGCGATGAGTTCGGCGTGGCTGCGCTCCGTACGGCGCCGGGCCTCGGTGCCGCGCAGGGAAACCACGACACGGCAGACGGGCCCGGTGGGGTGCTCGCGGACGTAGCGGGCGGAGACGAGGACCTCGCGGCCGCCGGGCAGGAGCAGATTGCGCTCGGGCTGGCCGCGGCGGGTGGCGAGGCCGCCGTACGGGTCGGTGAGGGTCCACCAGCGCCGGCCCTTGAGGTCCTCCAGGGGCAGGGCCTGCTCCAGGGGAAGGCCGAGGGCCTGGTGACCGGGGACGGAGGTGATGCGGCTGGCGGCGGCGTTGAAGCAGACGACCCGGCCCGTGGCGTCGGCGACGACGAGGCCGTCGGGCAGCTCGTCGGGGTCGATCCCGGGGCCGTCCGGCGCCGGGGAGGCGGGTTCCGCCGGCTCCTTCGGGGCAGGCGGTTCGGCACTCCGTGCGTGTGCGGGACTGTCCGTGCCGACCGTCATCCCCGTTCCCCACCCCTCCGTGTAGCGCAGTGGGCCCCCCGAGCCCGTCACCCTACTAGTTGAAAGTGGCGGAGTGGACCCCCTCAGGCGGAGGTTCGGGGGCGCTGGGCACGCGCGGAGGCGTACAGGCACACGGCGGCGGCCGTCGCGAGGTTGAGGCTCTCGGCCTTGCCGTGGATCGGCACGCGCACCACCGCGTCGGCCAGGGCTCGGGTCTCCTCCGGCAGCCCCCATGCCTCGTTGCCGAACACCCATGCGGTGGGCCCGCCCATGGTGCCGGCGTCCAGCTCGTCGTCGAGGTCGTCCTCCCCGGCCCCGTCGGCGGCCAGGATCCGTACGCCCGCGCTCTTCAGGCCGGCGACGGCCTGCTCGACCGGGACGCCGACGACGACCGGGAGGTGGAAGAGGGAGCCGACGGAGGCGCGGACGGACTTGGGGTTGTACAGGTCGACGGAGGCGTCGGTGAGGACGACGGCGTCGGCGCCTGCCGCATCGGCACAGCGCAGGACGGTGCCGGCGTTCCCGGGGTCGCGGACGTGGGCGAGGACGGCGACCAGCTTGGGCTTGGCGGCGAGGATCTCCTCGAAGGGCGAGTCGAGGAAGCGGCAGACTCCGACCAGGCCCTGCGGGGTGACGGTCTGGGAGACCTCGGCGAGGACGGCGTCGGAGGCGTGGTGGACACGGGCCCCGGCGGCGCGGGCGGCGTCGACGATGTCGGCGTACCGCTCGGCGGCCTCGACGGTGGTGAAGAGCTCGACGAGGGTGGGCTCACCGGTGCCGCTGCGGTGCTGGACGGCCTCGCGGACGGCCTGCGGGCCCTCGGCGATGAAGAGGCGGTCCTTGCCCCGGAAGTTGCGCTTGGCGAGCCGCCTGGCGGCGACGACACGCGGGGAACGCGGGGAGATCAGCTCGGGGGTACCCATGGGGTCGGTGGCTCTTTTCGGGGGTCCGGGCGGGTCGGGGGTCCGGGCGGCTCGGGGGCTGGGGTGCTCCGAACACGACCGGACCCGCAGGCCCGAAGGCCTGCGGGTCCGGTGCAGAAGATCTGCGGCCTGGAGATCAGGCAGCGGCCTTCGGGGCGTTGACATCGGCCGGAAGGGCCTTCTGCGCGACCTCGACGAGCGCGGCGAACGCGTTCGAGTCGTTGACGGCCAGCTCGGCGAGGATCTTGCGGTCCACCTCGATGTTGGCGGCCTTCAGACCCTGGATGAGGCGGTTGTACGTCATGCCGTTCTGGCGGGCAGCGGCGTTGATGCGCTGGATCCACAGCTGACGGAAGTCGCCCTTGCGCTTCTTGCGGTCGTTGTAGTTGTAGACCAGGGAGTGGGTGACCTGCTCCTTGGCCTTGCGGTACAGGCGCGAACGCTGACCGCGGTAGCCGGAGGCCGCCTCGAGGATCGCCCGGCGCTTCTTGTGGGCGTTGACTGCCCGCTTGACGCGTGCCACTTCTTAACTCCTTGTAGCGGGGTCGTGGGGGTACTCACACGACCCGGAAATCGGATGGGTCCCGGACTTGGCCGGATGCCCTCGTCGCCGAGGGCGGGAGATCAAGCTCAGATGCCCAGCATCTTCTTGATCTTGGCCGCGTCGCCCGGGGCCATCTCGGCGTTGCCGGTGAGGCGACGCGTCAGCTTGGACGACTTGTGCTCGAGCAGGTGGCGCTTGCCGGCGCGCTCGCGCAGCACCTTGCCGGAGCCGGTGATCTTGAAGCGCTTCTTGGCACCGGAGTGCGTCTTGTTCTTCGGCATCGCGCCGTTATCTCCTCGTCAGTGGCGCTCCCGCCCGGTAAGGGCACCGGACATCCGGGAGCGTCAGATTCGTTTGGTGGTTCCGGGCGGGGCCCGGGGCTGCCTGGATGGCAGCCCCTCGGGTCACGCCTCGGGGTTCTCGGCCTCGGCGGCAGCCTCGGCCGAAGCCTCCTCGGCCGGAGCCTCGACGGTCTCGTCGGACGAACCGCCCTGACGCTCCGCCTTGCGCGCGGCCTGGGCCTCACGCGCCTCGGCCATGGCCTCGGTCTTCTTCTTGTGCGGGCCGAGAACCATGATCATGTTCCGGCCGTCCTGCTTCGGGTTGGACTCGATGAAGCCAAGCTCCTCGACGTCCGAAGCCAGCCGCTGCAGCAGCCGGAATCCAAGCTCGGGGCGGGACTGCTCACGACCACGGAACATGATCGTGATCTTGACCTTGTCGCCCTGCTTGAGGAACCGGACGACGTGACCCTTCTTGGTGTCGTAGTCGTGCGGGTCGATCTTCGGCCGGAGCTTCATCTCCTTGATGACCGTGTGCGCCTGGTTCTTGCGCGCCTCACGGGCCTTCATGGCCGACTCGTACTTGAACTTCCCGTAGTCCATGAGCTTGCACACGGGCGGACGGGCGTTCGCCGCGACCTCGACCAGGTCGAGGTCGTACTCCTGTGCGAGCTCCAGGGCCTTGGCAAGCGGAACAATCCCGACCTGCTCGCCGCTGGGACCGACAAGTCGCACCTCGGGAACGCGAATCCGGTCGTTGATGCGGGGCTCGGCGCTGATGGATCCTCCTCGGTAGCACCACGCGACCGCCTGGCGGACGGACGCGTATGTCTGTTTCAGTGAGACCAACCGCGCCGGTACAAAAAACGCCCCGGACGGGACACAGGCGGGGCTCCACGGAAATACCGGAGCACCGCCGCGGTCAACCGCGGGGCGCACATCGGGCGGCTCCATCGTCCGTACGGAACGATGGGCGCCACCTGACCGGTGACCCGCCGCCCGCGAGGGCGGCCAGGTGGGAGATCGGAGCCTCCACTTGTGGGCCGGGCACATAGGTGTCCGGCCGGTCGTTACACAAGGTTAGCACCGACCGCCGGGGTTCGCTAACCGAGGACCGCGGGACGTCCGGCGGGGTCTCCCGGCTTATCGTGTGGGCATGAGCGAGACGCCCCACACCGAGTCCCCCGACTTCGACGACATGACCCGTGACATCGCGGAGGTCCCCGCGGTCGAGGTCATCGTGACCGTCGCGGTGAACCTGATGAGCGCCGCCGCGGTGAAGCTCGGCCTCACCGAGGACGGCGAGAAGCACAAGGACCTCGACGAGGCGCGCAAGCTGGTCCACGCGCTGGCGGGCCTCCTCGACGCCGGCGCGACGGAGATCAGCTCCTTCCACGCGGCGCCGCTGCGGGACGGCCTGAAGTCCCTGCAGCTGGCCTTCCGCGAGGCCTCGATCGTCCCGGACGAGCCGGGCCAGGGCCCGGGCGAGAAGTACACGGGGCCGGTTTACGGCTAGGACCCGTCGGGGGTACGGGGGTCGCCCCCCGGGAGATCGCAGTCACGGGGCCGGTTTACGGCTAGGACCCATCGGGGGTACGGGGGTCGCCCCCCGGGAGATCGCAGCCACGGGTCCGGTTTACGGCTGGGACCCGCCCGAAGTCAGTTCCTTACGTAGAAGGGCTCGCCCGGAGGCGTGGCCGAGGCCGGCAGGAGTGCCAGGTCGAGGCCGCGCACCAGGCGGGCCCTCAGTGTTTCGTCGGCCGCCAGGGAACGGGCCACCCGCTGGGCGGCCTCCGCGGGCGCGGCGTCCTCGGCCAGGACGAGCGCGAGGATGCCGTCGGCGCTGCCGGGGCCGAGGTGGGCGCGCAGGACCGCGGGCTCGGCCGCGACAGCGTTCCGCACCGCGTCCCGTACCGCCGGGTCGTCCAGCGGGTCCGCGCTGGCGCGGCCCTCCGCGAGGGCCAGCAGCGCCGGGCCGCTCAGCTGGTACGGGACGGGTCCCGCCAGGTCGAGGACGACGGTGTCGGCCTTCTCGTGCGCGGCGGCCTGCAGCGCCTGGTGCAGGGGAACGGCGACGGGCCGGGCCGCCGGGTCCCAGAGCGCGAGCGAGGCGATCGAGGTGAACGCCGGCAGTGCGCGCCGGTCGCCCGCGGTCAGCGTGGGCACGGCCATGTCGCTGGTCTTCTCGCGGCGCAGCCCCGTCTCGGGGTCCTCCTCGACCTCGCCGAGGACGGCGACGACGGGGACGAGCAGGCGCGCGTCCCGCAGGGCCTCCAGGACCGGGCCGTGGGCAGTTCTGTCCTCCGCCCAGGCCGCGAGGGCCGCGGCGAGCCGCGGGTCGGCGGTGCCGTCGTCGTCGGAGAAACCGGGGTCAGGGATGTTCTTGAGCGCCACGCACCGAGCCTAACCGCCGCTCCGGGGGCGTTTTCCCAGCGGGTGGCCAGCTCGCGCACAGGCCGCACTCAGGCGGCGTTCCTAGCGTCCCGCCCATGCCCCGCCCCAGACTTGCCCTGCCGGCCGTCGTGCTCACGGCGGCCGCCCTGTGCGCACCCGCCGTGCGGCCGGCCGATCCGGCCCTGACCGCCGCACGTCCCACCATGGAGGAGACGGCCACCGTGACCGTGGAAGTGGATCTCGACGCCGTGCTCGCGGAGGCGGTGGCGCTGGTGCTCGCCGGGAGCGAGGCGTCCGTGTCGGTCGCGGTGCTCGACCTGGAGACCGGGCGCTCGGCCTCGTACGGCGGCGAGGGGCGGACGTACGACACCGCCAGCATCGTGAAGCTCGACATCCTCGCCGCGCTGCTGCTCCGCGCGCAGGACGAGGGCCGGGAGCCGACCGCGGCGGAGCGGACGGCCGCCGCCGCGATGATCGAGCGCAGCGACAACGCGTCGGCGACCGCGCTCTGGCAGGCCGTCGGCGGCGCGGAGGGGCTCGACGCGGCCAACGCGCGGCTCGGACTCACCGAGACGACCGCGGCGGCGGCCTGGGGGCTGACCCAGACCACAGCTGAGGATCAACTGGCGCTGCTGGCTGCGGTGTTCGGCACGGACTCGCCGCTGGAGGCGGAGTCCCGCGCGTACGTCGCGGAGCTGATGGAAGGTGTGGTCGCCGGGCAGGACTGGGGCGTGTCCGCGGCGGGCGGTGACCGGGCGCTCAAGAACGGGTGGCTGCCTCGGGAAGCGACCGGGCTGTGGGACGTCAACAGCGTGGGGCGGGTGACCGCGGACGGCCGGGTCTACCTGGTGGCGGTGGTGTCCGACGGGCACGCCACGAAGGAGGCGGGGGTCGGGCTCGTGGAGGACACGGCCCGGGCGGCGGTCACCTCGGTGGGCGCGGTCCTGTAGCGCGGCTGCCGCGCCACAGGACCACCGCCGCGGCGAGCAGCAGCGCGCCGAGGCCGCCGACGGCGGGGGCGAGCAGGCCGATCGGCTCGCTCTCGGCGGGGGCGGCCTGCGGTCCGGGGCCGAAGTACCGGCCGGTGTAGCCGGAGGAGGCGCTCTTGGGATCGGCACCCTTGAGCCGGATTCCGGCCTCGATCGCGGCCGCCGGGTCGACGGTGCCGTACCCCTTGTCGTCGCTGCGGCCGTTCTTGGGCCGGTTGCGGGCGGTGTCGACGAGGAGCTGCTTGATCTGGGCGGGGGTCAGGTCCGGGTGGGCAGAGCGGACCAGCGCGACGGCGCCGGAGACGAAGGCGGCGGCGGCGCTGGTGCCCCAGCCCTCGTAGTAGCGGCGGTCGGGGTTGGCCATGACGATGTCGACGCCGGGGGCGCTGACGGTGGCGTACCAGCGGCGGGTGGAGAAGGAGGCGCGGGTGCCGTAGCGGTCGACGGCGGTGACGGCGACGACGCCGGGGTAGGCGGCGGGGTACGAGATGTGGTCGCCCTTCTCGCCGCCGTTGCCGGCCGAGGCGACGACGGAGACGCCCTTGGAGAGGGCGTACTGGACGGCGGCATCCTCGCCGGCGTCGGGGTGGGCGGACTTGGAGTCGTCGCCGAGGGAGAGGTTGATGACGTCGGCGCCGTGGTCGGTGGCCCAACGGATGCCCTCGGCGAGGGCGGTGCCACGGGTCTTGCGGGCCTTGTCGCGGGACTTGTCGGTGCCTTCGAGGATGACCCGTACAGGCAGGATCTCGACCTTCGGCGCGATGCCGAGGACGCCGTCCTGGCGGCCGGGGCCGTGGCCGTGTCCGGCGATGATGCCGGCCATGGCGGTGCCGTGCACGGCCCAGGCGGGCTCGCCTCGTTCGGCGCCGAAGCCGACGAAGTCCTTGCCGGTGAGGACGGAGCCGGCGAGGTCGGGGTGGTCGGCGTCGACGCCCGTGTCGAGGACGGCGACGGTGATGCCCTCGCCCTTGGTGGTGCGCCACGCCTCGGTGGTGTGCAGGGCTTGGAGACCCCATTGGCGGGCGCGGATGGTGTCGGCGTACGCGGGGGTGGTGGTGGCGGGGAGGACGACGAAGGAGGCGGCGAGGAGGGCCGCGAGGGCGCGGGGGCGGAGACGGGTCACTGGTCGTCGTCCTTCGTTGCCGCGGTGACGGCGGTGCGCAGTCCGCGCTCGATGCGGTCGGCTACGCCCTTCGCCTCGTGGCCGAGGCCGGCCTGGGCGGGGGCGCTGGTCTGCCCGGCGGCCATGGCGCGTTCGGCGGGCTCGGGGCGGGTGACGGGGCGGCCGTCGGCGAAGCCGGAGACGGAGGTGACGACGACGGGGAGGTCGGTGAGGGCGCGCGTGAACCAGCTGGCGCGCTGCGCGGCGCCGAAGCGGGCGGCGACGGTGCCGGGGGCGGCGAGCGCAGGGGGGACGTCGGCGGCGATCCGGGCGGCGGACTCGCCGGCGAGGGAGCGGGTGGCCTCGGGCTCGGCCTGGGTGAAGACGAGGCCGACGGTGACCACGCTGCTGGCGGTGGCGTCGGTGTAGGTGGCGCGCAGGACGCGGTCGCAGCCGACGCTCTGCACCGCCGTGAGCAGGCTCTTCTGCAGGACGGCGGCCGTGCAGGGGGCGTCTGCGGCGACGACGACCCGCGTCCAGGTGCGGTCGGCCGCACCGGGGCCGGTGCCGGGGCCGGCGAGGGTACGGGGGAAGAGGGTGTCGACGGGGACGTCGTGCCACAGGGTCCTGGCCTGTTCGTATCCCGCGGGCGGGGCGGGTTCGCCGGCGTCCGTGGCGGCGAGTACGGCCCCGGCGACGGCCCCACCGACGAGACCGATCCCCAGGACGAGACAGGCGCCGGCCGCGACGACGCGCCCCGTGCTGCGCTCACGGACGGGCCGCAGGCGCGTGGTCGTCTCGGCGGGCGTCTCGGGCGGCACGGTGTAGGGCCGGTACGCGCCGTAGGCCTGGTGGGGCTTCGGCGCGGCGGGGCGCGAGGGTTCGGTGGCGCGGATGGGCCGCAGGCGGGTGGTCGTCTCCACGACGGGCAGGTCCGACGCGGGGGCGGGGCGGGGTGCCGGGGCGCGCGGGGGCTCGGTGGCGCGGATGGGCCGCAGGCGCGTGGTCGTCTCCGCCGCGGGCACGTCCGACGTGCGGGCGGGACGCACGGGGCCCGAGGGCCGGACCGAGTCGTCGGCGGGCGCGGCGGGCGCGGAGTCCGGAGCGGCTTCCGGCCGCGGCGGCAGCCCGCGCGTGGGGCCGGTGGCAGGGCTCGGGACGGGCGCCTGCGCCGCTCGCGGCGGGACGCCGTGCGAGGGCTGAGCGCCGGAGGTCCGGCCGGGCTTCGGCACGGGCGCGCCGCCGGAACCGCCCGCCGCGGATGCGGTACGCGGAGCCGCGCCGGGGCCACTCCCCGGGGTGGCCGGGCCGGCGGTGGGTATGCGGGGCGCTGCCGCCGGGCGCGGCGGTATGGGGGCGGTGCGACCGGCGTGCTCCGTGACCGACGTCGCCGGGGCCGGAGCGGCCGGGGCCGACGCGGGGCGTGACGGGGCCGGTTCGGGACGAGCAGCGTGTCCGGCAGGTGGCGCGGTCGGCGCCGAGGCGGGGCGCGAGGGGGCGGCATGCGCGGCCGGTGCGGTAGCGGCCGGACGGCCGGCTGCCGGCACCTGCGGCGCGGCAGCCGGGCGAGCGGCAGCGGGAACCGGCGGGGCGGCGATCGGGCGAAGTGCGGGGGCGGCCGGGCCGACCGGACCCGGGCCCGGCGAGGCGGCGGGCGGGACCGGGGTCTGCGGAGGTGCGGACGCGACGCGGGGCGGCGTGGTGGCCGCCGTACCGCCCGCGGCGGCGTCGGGCGCCGACTTCGGGGGTGGGAGCAGGGCGTCGGTGATGCGGGACGTGGGCTGGTGCGCGTCGGTGCTCATCCCCGTCCCCCTGGTTGTCCCGTCGTGGTGCCTGCCCCGGCAATGCCCGCCACTCTACGGGCTGTTCCCCGCAGCACGGGAACTCAGGGGCTACCCACCCGTAAACCCGTCTGGCAAGCTCGGGCCATGACTCCCCGCGCCGCCGACCGGGCCCGGTACGACCGGGCCACCGCCCATCTCGACGCGCCCGTCGCCATCGTCGATCTGGAGGCGTTCGACGCCAACGCCGACGACCTCGTGCGCCGCGCGGGCGGCAAGCCGATCCGGGTGGCGAGCAAGTCCGTGCGGTGCCGCGCGCTCCTGGAGCGGGTCCTCGCCCGCGAGGACTTCGCGGGGATCATGTCGTTCACGCTCGACGAGTCGCTGTGGCTGGCCAGGGCCGGGTTCGAGGACGTGCTGCTCGCCTACCCGTCCGCCGACCGCACCGCGTTCGGCGAGCTGGCGAACGACCCCAAGCTCGCCGCCGCCGTGACCGTCATGGTCGACGACCCGGCGCAGCTGGACCTGATCGACGCCGCCCGCGCGGGCGGCGGTGAGGAGATCCGGGTCTGCCTGGAACTGGACACCTCGTTCCGGCTGCTCGGCGGTCGCGTCCGGATAGGAGCCCTCCGCTCCCCGCTCCGCGAGCCCGCCCAGCTCGCCGAGCTGGCCCGCTCCGTGGCCCGCAGGCCGGGCTTCCGGCTGGTCGGGATCATGGCGTACGAGGGGCATGTCGCCGGTGTCGGGGACGCGGTCGCCGGTCGGCCGCTGCGGTCCCGGGCGATCCGGCTCATGCAGTCGGCCGCCCGCAAGGAGCTGGAGTCCCGGCGCGCGGCCGTGGTCCGCGCCGTGCGGGCGGTGGCGCCGGATCTGGAGTTCGTCAACGGCGGCGGGACGGGCAGCGTGCAGCACACGGCGGCCGAGGATGCGGTGACCGAGATCGCCGCCGGTTCGGGCCTCTACGTGCCGCGTCTCTTCGACAACTACACGTCCTTCACCGGCCGTCCCGCCGCCCTCTTCGCGCAGCCCGTCGTGCGTCGCCCGGGCGTCGGCGTGGTGACCGTGCTCGGCGGCGGCTATCCGGCGTCCGGTGCGGCGGGCGTGGACCGGCTGCCCGTTCCGTACCTCCCGGAGGGGCTGCGCTACGACCCGCAGGAGGGTCCCGGCGAGGTGCAGACGCCGTTGCTCGGGTCGCCCGCCGACGATCTCCTCATCGGGGACAAGGTGTGGTTCCGGCACGCGAAGGCCGGGGAGCTGTGCGAGCGGTTCGACAGCCTCCAGCTGATCGAGGGCGACCGGATCACGGCGACGGTCCCGACGTACCGGGGCGAGGGCCGCACGTTCCTGTGACCGTCGGTCAGGACCCCGGGGTGATCGAGCTGCCCACTCCCCCGCCCGTCGCGCTGCCGATCGGCAGGATCCCCTTCGTGATCTCGTCCATCGCGGCGAGCGGCGGACCGCCGGGGCCCGCGTCGAAGCCGAAGCGCACGACGACCGGCGACTCGCTGCCCGTGGGGGACGGGAAGACGAGCGACTGGACGTAGGCGCCGGGGCCCTTGCCGGTGGTGACCTGCCATCGGACGAGGTAGCCGGTGCGCCCGGCGACGACGGTGGAGCGGGCGTCGATCTGCTTGTGGGAGACGATGCCGCCGTACCGCTGGTACCCGAGGACGTCCTCCTCGTAGAAGTCGTCGGCGGCCAGGGCGATGTCCTCCTTGGCAAGGGCCTCGGGGGACCCGGCGTCCGTGCCCGACGCCGTACGGGAGGCCACCGTGCCGTGCCGGCAGTCCTGGTTGGTGGCGCCCGGACAGGGGTACTCGCCGACGGTCGTGACCGTCGGCACGCCGCCCGCGTGGTAGTCCGGCTTCTCCCAGCCCTTGATGACCGGGAGCGTGATGCCGTTGAGCTGGTCGACGACCTTCGTGGGGTCCTCGGCGGGCGGGCTGCTGGAGGCGGACGACGTGGGCGCCGAGGTGGTCGTGGGCGCCGCGGTCGGACCTGCCGTGCCCGGGTCCTTCTCTTCGTCGCCGCCGCCGAAGAGGACGACTCCGGCGACGACCGCCGCCACGACGACCACCGCGCCCGCGCCGAGCGCGACGGCCCGGCCGCGCCCGCTGGCCGCGGGAGGAGCGGTGAACACGGTCGTGGGCGCCGGCGCAGCGGGCCCCTGCCGGGTGTGCGCGGTCCAGGTCGTACCGTCCCACCAGCGTTCGACGGTGGGCGTGGACGGGTCCGGGTACCAGCCGGGAGGGGTCGTCATGCTCATCCCGCAAGCCTAGAGGGCGGGTTCAGGGGCCGACAGCCGGGCGCCTTGTGGCGCCCGGCTGTCGGGTGGGGAGTGGGGTGGGGAGGTCGGCGGCGGCGGCGGTGGGCGAGGGTGCGGCGAGGGTTTAGAGCGGGGTCACGTACGCGCCCGAGATGCCGCCGTCGACGAGGAAGTCGGTGGCGTTGATGAAGGAGGAGTCGTCACTGGCGAGGAAGGCGACCGCGGCGGCGATCTCCTCGGCCTCGGCGAACCGTCCGACGGGGATGTGCACGAGCCGGCGGGCGGCCCGCTCCGGGTCCTTGGCGAACAGCTCCTGCAGGAGCGGGGTGTTGACCGGCCCGGGGCACAGGGCGTTGACACGGATGCCCTCACGGGCGAACTGGACGCCCAGTTCGCGGGACATCGCGAGCACGCCGCCCTTGGAGGCGGTGTACGAGATCTGGCTGGTGGCCGCGCCCATGATGGCGACGAAGGAGGCGGTGTTGATGATGGAGCCGCGGCCCTGGCGCTGCATGTAGGGCAGGGCGGCCTTGCAGCAGAGGTAGACCGAGGTGAGGTTGACGTCCTGGACGCGCTTCCAGGCCTCCAGGCCGGTGGTGAGGATGGAGTCGTCGTCGGGCGGGGAGATGCCCGCGTTGTTGAAGGCGATGTCGACGGAGCCGTAGGTGTCGAAGGCGACCTTGAAGAGGTTCTCGACCTCCTCGGGGTCCGTGACGTTCACCTTCACGAAGGTCCCGCCGACCTCCTCTGCCGCCGCCTTGCCGGCGGTCTCGTCGATGTCGCCGCAGACGACGTTCGCGCCCTCGGAGGCGAGGCGGCGGGCGGTGGCGAGGCCGATGCCGCTGCCGGCCCCGGTGATGACGGCGGTACGGCCGACCAGACGGCGGCAGACGATCTCTTCGGTGCTCATGCGGTTCAGGCCTCCGTGCTTTCCGTGCTGATGAAGACGTTCTTGGTCTCGGTGAAGGCGGTGAGGGCGTCGGGGCCGAGCTCCCGGCCGAGGCCGGACTGCTGGTAGCCGCCGAACGGGGTCCAGTAGCGGACGCTGGAGTGCGAGTTGACGGAGAGGTTGCCGGCCCGGACGGCGCGCGAGACGCGCAGGGCGCGGCCCACGTCCCGGGTCCAGATCGAGCCGGACAGGCCGTACTCGGTGGCGTTGGCGAGGCGTACGGCGTCGGCCTCGTCCTCGAAGGGCAGGACGACGGCGACCGGTCCGAAGACCTCCTCGACCGCGCAGGGCGCGTCCTCGGCGAGGCCGGTGAGGACGGTCGGCGGGAACCAGAAGCCCGGGCCCTCGGGGGCCTTGCCCCGGATGCCGGGGAGGGAGTCGGGGACGTACGCCCGGACGCGCTCCAGCTGGGCCCGGGAGATGAGCGGGCCCATCTGGGTCTTCTCGTCGGCCGGGTCGCCGACCACGATCTCCTCGACGGCCGGGGCGAGCAGCTCCAGGAAGCGGTCGTACACCGAGCGCTGGACCAGGATGCGGGTGCGGGCGCAGCAGTCCTGGCCGCTGTTGTCGAGGAAGGACATCGGCGCCGCCGCCGCGGCGGCCTCGATGTCGGCGTCGGCGAAGACGATGTTCGGGCTCTTGCCGCCGAGTTCGAGCGTCACGCGCTTCACCTGGTCGGCGCACTTGGCCATGATGCTCTTCCCGACCCGCGTCGAGCCGGTGAAGACGATCTTGGCGACGCCGGGGTGTTCGACGAGCGCGTTGCCCGCGACGGCGCCCTCGCCCGGCAGGACCTGGAAGAGGCCCTCGGGGAGTCCGGCCTCCAGGGCGAGCTCGGCGAGGCGGAGCGCGGTGAGCGGGGTGGTCTCGGCGGGCTTGAGGATCACCGCGTTGCCGGCGGCGAGGGCCGGGGCGGTGGCCCAGGCGGCGATCGGCATGGGGAAGTTCCAGGGCGCGATCACGCCGACGACGCCGAGGGGTTCGAGGACGGTGATGTCGAGCCCGCCGGCGACGGGGATCTGGCGGCCGTTCAGCCGCTCCACTCCCCCGGCCGCGTAGTCGAGCAGGTCGCGGACGTTGCCCGCCTCCCAGCGGGCGTTGCCGAGGGTGTGGCCGGCCTCGCGGACTTCGAGGAGGGCCAGTTCCTCGGTGTGGGCGTCGACGACGGCGGCGAAGCGGCGCAGCAGCCGGGCCCGGTCGGCCGGGGCGGCTGCGGCCCAGCCGCGCTGGGCTTCGGTCGCCCGTACGACGGCCGCGTCGACGTCGGTCGGGGTGGCGGCGGGGACGGTGGCGACGAGCTCCTCGGTCGCCGGGTTCAGGACAAGCAGTTCGTGCGGCAACTCGTTCCTCACATGCGTTCGAAGGAGCGGCGCAGCTCCCAGTCGGTCACCGCGGCGTCGTACGCGTCCAGTTCGACGCGGGCCATGTTGCGGTAGTGCGCGACGACCTCGTCTCCGAAGGCGGCCTTGGCGATCGGGCTGGTCTCCCAGAGCTCGGCGGCCTCGCGCAGGGTGGTGGGGACGTGGGCGTACTCGGCGGTGTAGGCGTTTCCGTCGCAGGCCGGGGGCAGTTCGAGCCGCTGCTCGATGCCGTACAGGCCGGCGGCGACGAGGCCCGCGACGGCGAGGTGCGGGTTGACGTCTCCGCCGGGCAGGCGGTTCTCGAAGCGCATCGAGCGGCCGTGGCCGACGACGCGCAGCGAACAGGTGCGGTTGTCCACGCCCCAGGCGACGGCGGTGGGGGCGAAGGAGCCGGGCTGGAAGCGCTTGTAGGAGTTGATGTTGGGCGCGTAGAGGAGCGAGAACTCGCGCAGGGCGGCGAGCTGGCCGGCCAGGAAGTGCCGCATGACCTCCGACATCCCGCCCGGGCCGTCCCCGGCCATGACGTTGGTGCCGTCGGCGTCCTGGAGGGAGAGGTGGATGTGGCAGGAGTTGCCCTCGCGCTCGTTGTACTTCGCCATGAAGGTGAGCGAGACGCCTTCCTGGGCGGCGATCTCCTTGGCGCCCGTCTTGTAGACGGCGTGCTGGTCGCAGGTGACGAGGGCCTCGTCGTACTTGAAGGCGATCTCGTGCTGGCCCGGGTTGCACTCGCCCTTGGCGGACTCGACGGTCAGTCCGGCGCCGGCCATCTCGTTGCGGATCCGGCGCAGGAGCGGCTCGATGCGGCCGGTGCCAAGGACGGAGTAGTCGATGTTGTACTGGTTGACGGGGGTCAGGCCGCGGTAGTTCGCGTCCCAGGCCTGCTCGTAGGTGTCCTTGAAGACGATGAACTCGAGCTCCGTGCCGACGTGGGCGGTGAAACCGTGTTCGGCGAGCCGCTCAAGCTGACGGCGGAGGATCTGGCGGGGGGCGGCGACGACGGGTGAGCCGTCGTTCCAGGCGAGGTCGGCGATCAGCATCGCCGTACCCTCGTTCCAGGGGACGCGGCGCAGGGTGGAGAGGTCGGGGTGCATGGCGAAGTCGCCGTAGCCGCGGTCCCAGGAGGACATCTCGTATCCGTCGACCGTGTTCATCTCCGCGTCGACGGCCAGGAGATAGTTGCAGCCCTCGGTGCCGTGGTCGAGGACCTCGTCGAGGAAGAACGGTGCGGCGAACCGCTTGCCCTGGAGCCGCCCCTGCATGTCGGGGAAGGCCAGGACGACTGTGTCGATCTCACCGCTCGCGACGAGGGCACGGAGCTCCTCGACGGAGAGCGGGGCTTTGCGGTCTGCCACGGGATTACTCCTCCTTCGGCCAGCCGGGAGCCATAAGGTATTGCCGAAGACCATTGCTTGGGAAGGGGAAACCGCAACGTGGCGAAGATCGGTGGGGACATGGACGCGGCGCCGAGTGGCGCCCCGGACCGGCTGACGCCCGTGCTGCGGCCTGTGCGGGCAGGCAACGGCTTCGAGGAGGCGCTGGAGCAGATCCTCCAGGTCGTCCGGCTCGGACTGGTCCCCGGCGGCGAACGGCTGCCCGCCGAGCGGGAGCTGGCCGACCGGATGGGGATCAGCCGGGTCACCCTGCGCGAGGTCCTGAAGGTCCTCCAGGAGCAGGGGCTCGTGGAGAGCCGGCGCGGCCGGTACGGCGGAACGTTCGTGCTGCACCGGCCGCAGACGGCCGACGAGGACGAGCTGAGGCGCCGGATCGCCACGATCGACGTCGAGGACACCCTGCGCTTCCGCGAGGTCCTGGAGGTCGGTGCGGCGGGGCTGTGCGCGGCGCACGGGCTCGACGACGCGGGCGCGGAACGGCTGCGCACCTCGCTCGCGGCCACGCACGACGCCCCGCTGGCCGACTACCGGCGCCAGGACACGCTGCTCCATCTCACGCTGGCAGAACTCTCCGGCTCCCCGACGCTCACCGCCCAGTACGCGGCCGTCCGGGCGACGGTCAACGACCTCCTGGACTGCATCCCGCTGCTCGTACGCAACCTGGAGCACTCGCAGCACCAGCACACCGCGCTGGTGGAGGCCGTCCTCGACGGCGACGCGGACGCGGCCCGCGAGGTCATGCGCGAACACTGCGGGGGTACGGCGGCGCTGCTGCGCGGCTTCCTGACGTGAGGCGGACCGGGTCGCTCACGTAACCCGAAAGTAACGCACGGGGGTTGCGTTCCGGCCGACCCGGCGCAAAGGTATGGTCCCATTCCATTGGGCCCGACGCGGGAGCTGACGCTGCCATGACGCTCGAAGACACCACCGGGGACAAGACAGCACCTGACGACTACCTCGAACGCCGGGCCCTGCGCCGCGGCAGCGCCGGCTGGCTGCTGCTCACCGGACTCGGCGTCGCCTACGTCGTCTCCGGCGACTTCTCCGGCTGGAACATCGGCCTGTCCAAGGGCGGATTCGGCGGACTCGCCGTCGCCACCGTGCTGATGGGCGCGATGTACGCCTGTCTCGTCTTCGCGCTCGCCGAGCTCTCCGCGATCCTGCCCACCGCGGGCGGCGGCTACGGCTTCGCGCGCCGGGCGCTGGGCACCTGGGGCGGCTTTCTCACCGGCACCGCGATCCTCATCGAGTACATCCTCGCCCCCGCCGCGATCTCCATCTTCATCGGCGACTACGTCGAATCGCTCGGCCTGTTCGGCCTGGAGTCGGGCTGGCCGGTCTATCTCGCCTGCTTCGTGATCTTCATAGGGATCCACCTGTGGGGCGTGGGCGAGGCACTGCGGTTCAGCCTGATCGTGACGGCGATCGCCGTGGCGGCGCTCGTGATCTTCGCGCTGGGCGCGCTGAGCGACTTCCACGTCGACGGGCTGAACGACATCCCGGTCGACACCGAGGCGCTGGGCTCCAACTCCTGGCTGCCGTACGGCCTGCTCGGGATCTGGGCGGCGTTCCCCTTCGGCATGTGGTTCTTCCTCGGAGTCGAGGGTGTGCCGCTCGCGGCGGAGGAGGCGAAGGACCCGGTCCGCTCGATGCCGAAGGCGCTCGCCCTGTCCATGGGCATCCTGGTGCTGCTCGCCGTGGTGACCTTCTTCGCCGCGACCGGGGCGCGCGGCTCGGCCGCCATCCAGGAGGCGGGGAACCCGCTGGTCGTAGCGCTGCAGGGCGACGGGGACCCGACGGCGCTCAGCCGCTTCGTGAACTACGCGGGCCTCGCGGGGCTCGTCGCCTCGTTCTTCTCCCTCATCTACGCGGGCTCGCGTCAGCTCTTCGCCCTGTCCAGGGCCGGGTACCTGCCCCGGTTCCTGTCCCTGACGAGCCGCCGCAAGTCGCCGTACCTGGGGCTGCTCATCCCGGGCGCGATCGGCTTCGCGCTCGCCGCGGGGACCGGGAACGGTGCGCGGATGCTGAACATCGCGGTGTTCGGCGCGACCATCTCGTACGCCCTGATGGCGCTCTCCCACATCGTGCTGCGCCGCCGCGAACCGGAGCTGCACCGCCCCTACCGGACTCCCGGCGGCGTGGTGACCTCGTCCGTGGCCTTCGTCCTCGCCCTGTCGGCGCTGGTGGCGACCTTCCTGGTCGACAAGGACGCGGCTCTGATCGCGCTGGGGGTCTATGTGATCGCACTCGCCTATTTCGCGTTCTACAGTCGGCACCATCTGGTGGCCAAGGCGCCGGAGGAGGAGTTCGCGGCGCTGGCGGCGGCCGAGGCCGAACTCGAACGCGACTGACCACCACTCTCTTCCGGAGGAATACGACGTGTCCAAGCCGCTCATCGGCGTGACGACCTATCTGGACCAGGCCCGGTGGGGGGTGTGGGACATGCCCGCGGCCCTGCTGCCGGCGCAGTACCCCCGCCTGGTCCAGGCGAGCGGCGGCCTCGCGGCGATGCTCCCGCCGGACGAGCCGTCCGCCGCGGCGGCGGTGGTGGCCCGGCTCGACGGCCTGGTGGTCGCGGGCGGCGCGGACGTCGAGCCGGTACGGTACGGGGCCGCGCCCGATCCCCGTACCGGCCCGCCCGCCCGGGCCAGGGACGCGTGGGAGCTGGCCCTGGTCGAGGCGGCACTGGCCGCCGGCACCCCGGTGCTCGGCATCTGCCGGGGCATGCAGCTGCTCAACGTGGCGCTCGGCGGCACCCTGATCCAGCACCTGGACGGCCACGTGGAGTCGGTCGGCGTGATCGGCCGCCACGCGGTGAAGCCGGTCCCGGGGACGCGGTACGCCTCCCTGGTCCCGGAACTGACCTCGGTGCCGACCTACCACCACCAGGCCGTGGACCGCCTGGGCAAGGGCCTGACCGCCTCGGCGTACGCGGAGGACGGCACGGTCGAGGCGATCGAACTGCCCGACCCGACCTGGGCGCTGGGCGTCCAGTGGCACCCGGAGATGGGCGAGGACCTGCGGGTGATGCGGGGCCTGATCGCGGCAGCGGCAGGCTGACAAGCGCCCCATGGGGGCGCGGGGAACTGCGCGACCGGCCACAACCGGCCTGCAGCGCCCCGTCGTCCGGCCCCGCCCCGAGCGGGCGCGGGGAACTACGCGCTCAACCACAACCCACCCGCACCCTCAGCACGACCCCGATCCACCCAGGGGCGCGGGGAACCGCGCGACCGGCCACAACCGGCCCGCACCCTCAGCACGACCCTGATCCCCCCAGGGGCGCGGGGAACTGCGCGACCGGCCACAACCGGCCCGCAGCGCCCCGTCGTCCGGCCCCGCCCCGTCGCCCCGTCAGCCCGTCGGCCTCGCCCGGGTCAGCGACAGCAGATCCCGCGCCGGGCCCGTAGGCCGATGACCGGTCGGCCAGACCGCGCGGAGGTCGCGGCGGAGCAGGACTCCCTCGACCGGGATCTCGACCAGGCGTCGGGAGGCCAGCTCCTCCGCGATGGCGAGTTCGCTCAGGACGGCGGGGCCCGCGCCGCTGACCGCCGCGGCCTTGACGGCCGTGGTGGAGGCGAGTTCGAGGAGCGGTTGGGCGAGTCCGCCGTGGGCGGAGAGCGCGGAGTCGAGGACCTGGCGGGTGCCCGAGCCTCGTTCGCGCAGGATCAGCGGGGTCGCGGCCAGCTCGCCGGGGTCCAGCGGCCTGCGGCGGCGGGCCCACGGGTGGGACGGGGCGGCGACCACGACGAGCCGGTCACGGGCGACGACCGCCCCGTCCAGACCGTCGGGCACGGCGAGCCCCTCCACGAACCCCAGGTCCGCCTCGTCGGCGAGGAGCCGCTCCGCGACCGCCGCCGAGTTCCCCGCCATCAGCGACACCGCCGTATCCGGCCGCTCCGGGCGCAGCGCGATCAGCCAGCCCGGCAGCAGATACTCGGCGATCGTCATCGACGCGGCCACCCGCAGCCGCGAGTCCCGACGCCCCCGCAGCGCCTGAGCGCCCGCGTCGAACGCCTCCGCCGCCTCCACGATCCGCCGCGCCCAGTCGGTCACGAGCGCCCCCGCGTCGGTGAGGCGCGAGCCGCGCGGCGAGCGGTCCACCAGCGCGACGCCGAGCTGTCGCTCCATCGACCGGATCCGGCTGCTCGCGGCGGGCTGCGTGATGCCCACCTCGCGGGCCGCCCGCCCAAGGCTGCCGTGCCGGGCGACGGCCAGCAGGAGTTCGAGCGCGCCGAGGTCGGGGACCCGGTGGGACAGGGGTGAAGTCTCGGTAGGCTCGCTGCTCATAAAGTCAGCTTATGACGTCATAGTGCCAAGATCCCTGGTCGGGGCCGACCGGCGGTACGAGGGTGGAGCCATGGCAACCCTCGCACCTTCCCGTCCGGCCCCCCGCGCCACCACCCCCGGCGTGCGGGCGGCCGCGGTCCGTCACCTCGGCCCCAACTGGTACGCCTCGGTGATGGGCACCGCCATCGTCGCCAACGCGGGAGCGACCCTCCCTGTCGACGCCCCCGGTCTGCGCACCGCGTGCACCGCCGTCTGGGCGCTCTCCTTCGCGATGCTCCTCGCCCTGCTCACGGCCCGCGCCCTGCACTGGGTCCACCATCGCGACCGGGCCCGCGACCACCTCATGGACCCGGCAGTGGCCCCGTTCTACGGCTGTCTGTCGATGGCCCTGCTCGCGGTCGGCGGCGGCGCCCTGATCGTCGGCCAGGACTGGATCGGTCTCCCCGCGGCCGTCGCCGTCGACACCGTCCTGTTCACCGCCGGTACGGCCATCGGCCTGGCCGCCGCGGTCGCGATCCCGTACCTCATGGTGGTGCACCACAAGATCGAGAGCGCGTCACCGGTCTGGCTCCTCCCGGTCGTCGCCCCGATGGTGTCCGCCGCCCTCGGCCCGCTGCTCGTGCCCCACCTGCCCGTCGGCCAGGCCCAGGAGACCCTCCTCCTCGCCTGCTACGCCATGTTCGGCATCAGCCTGCTCGCCACCCTCGTGATGCTGCCGCTGGTCTTCGGCCGGCTCGTCACCGGCGGACCCCTGCCCCTCGCCCTCACCCCCACCCTCTTCCTGGTCCTCGGCCCGCTGGGCCAGTCGACCACCGCCGCGAACAAGTTCGCCGACGTCGCTCCCGGCGTGCTGCCCGCCCCGTACACACACGGCTTCGCCGCCTTCGCCGTCCTCTACGGCGTGCCGGTGATGGGCTTCGCCCTGCTGTGGTCGGCACTCGCCGGCGCGATGGTGCTCCGCGCGCGGCGGCAGGGCATGGGGTTCGCGATGACCTGGTGGGCCTTCACCTTCCCGGTCGGCACCTGTGTGACCGGCGCGGAGGGGCTCGCCCACCACACCGGCCTCGCCGCCTTCCGCTGGCTCGCGATCGCCCTGTACGTGTTCCTCGTCGTGGCCTGGCTGGTGGCCGGATTCCACACCCTGCGCGGGCTGTTCAGCGGTGCGCTGCTCGCAGCTCCCGGGCGAGGACCCGGGGCGCCTCGGCCAGTGACGGCCCGTACCACGTGAGATGGCGCCCGCTGACGAGCGCGGCGGCGGTCCCGGGGAACGCCTCGGGCCCGTCGTCGCGCGTGAAGCGGTACGGCTCGTCCGGCAGGACGACCAGGTCGGCGCCGGCGGCCCGGAGTTCGTCGAGGGGGATGCGCGGATAGCGCTCGGTGTGACCGGCGTACAGCTGCCGGACGCCGAGGCGGGCCAGCAGGTCGCCCGCGAAGGTGTCACGGCCGAGGACCATCCAGGGCCGCCGCCAGATCGGCACGACGGCGGTGAGCTGCGGGCCCGACCCAGGTCCAGGCCCAGGCCCTGCCCCAGGCCCTGACCCGAACCCGGACCCAGACCCCGGCTCCGCCCCCGATCCCGGCGTCTCCACGGCGGCCCAGGCCTCCTCCGCCTCGTCCAGCCAGCGCGGCCGGTCGGGGACACCGCAGGCGCGCAGGACCCGCTCCAGCTCGCGGAACGCCTGGTCGAGCGTGCGCACCTCGGTGACCAGGACCTCGATCCCGGCGGCGCGCAGCGCGGCCAGGTCGGGGGCGCGGTTCTCCTCCTCGTTGGCGATCACCAGGTCGGGTCCGAGGGCGGTGATCGCGGCGACGTCGGGGTTCTTGGTGCCCCCGATCCGTACGACGTCGAGATCCGCGGGGTGGCTGCACCAGTCGGTGGCGCCGACGAGCAGTCCGGGGGCGGTCACGGCGACCGCCTCGGTCAGCGAGGGGACGAGGGAGACGACACGGGCCCCCGGGCTCATCTGTCGTCGGCCTCGATGTGCTCGGCGACGGCGACGACCAGCAGGCGGGTGCCGGACTCCGTGGCGCGCCACCGGTGCCGTACGCCTCCGGAGAGATACAGCGTGTCCCCGCGTTCGAGCCGGTACGCCCGGCCCTCGGCCTCGACCTCGGCGGCGCCGTCGGCGACGAACAACAACTCGTCGTTGCGGTGCTGGAATTCGCGGCCGGCGTCCCGCTCGCCGGTGAACTCCAGCGCGTGCAGCTGGTGCCGGCCGCGGACCAGGGGGCGTACCCCGGTGGGCATGTCGTGCAGCTGCTCGGCGGCCCGTACGACGTCGACGGTACGGGCGGACTCCGCCGCGGCCAGCAGTTCGGCGGCCGTGGTCTCCAGGGCTCCGGCGACGAGCTGCAGGGACCGCGTGCTCGGCCGGGCCCGCTCGTTCTCGATCTGACTGAGGAAGGGCACGGACAGGCCGCTGCGCGAGGCGACGACGGCCAGAGTGAGCTTGAGCGCTCTGCGGCGCCTCTTGACGGCCGCGCCCACGCGCAGTGATTCCTTCTCGTCCATGTCGGCTCCCTCCCTCGTGCCTCGTCCCTGCGTACTGGTCGGTTACCTGAACCTTACGCAGCTTTGGGGCACGGTTTCGCGTCGTGGCGAAAAGGGGTGGCCGCCGAATACGCTCGGCGACCACCCCTTTTCGGACAGGAGTCGTGGACTGGCTTTCTACTGCGGGGCGAGCTTCTCGGCGAGGCCGGGGTTCTTCTCCAGCCAGCCGCGGACCGCTTCCTGCTCCTTGCCCTTGCCTGTCGCCTGGATGGCGGCTTCGAGGTCCGTGAGCTGCTTCTCGGTCAGCTTGAAGTTCTTCAGCCAGGCGCCGACCTCGGGGTTGTCGGCGGTGAAGCCCTTGCGGGCGAGGGTGTGGACGCCGTCGCCCGTGCCCCAGGATCCCTTCGGGTCCTTGAGCTTCTTCAGGTCGTACGTCGAGTACGCCCAGTGCGGGGACCAGAGCGTGACGACGACCGGCTCCTTCTTGTCGTAGGCGCGCTTCAGCTCGGCGAGCATGCCGGGCGTGGAGCCGTCGACGACCTTGTACTCGCCGGCCAGGCCGTAGTCGTTCAGGACCTTGTCCTTGAGGATGCCCATCATTCCGGCGCTCGGCTCGATGCCGATGATCCGGCCCTTGAACTGGCCGCCCTTGCCCTTGAGGTCCTCGAGCGAGTCGATGCCCTTCATGTAGGACGGCACGGACAGCTCGAGGGAGGTCGGGCCGTACCAGGAGCCGAGGTCCTCCAGCTTGTTCTGGTACTTCTCCCAGTACTGGGCGTGCGTGACCGGGAGCCAGGAGTCGGTCTGGAAGTCGATCTGACCGCCCGCGAGACCGGTGTAGAGCGCGCCGGCCTCCAGCTGCTTGGTGTCGACCTCGTAGCCGCGCCGCTCAAGCAGTTCCTTCCAGAGGAAGGTGGAGGCGATGCCCTCGTCCCAGGGGATGTAGCCGAGGCTGATCTTCTTGCCGTGGCCGATGTCCTTGCCGCCGGCCGTCGTCGACGCCGTACCGCCGCCGAGGAAGCCCATGCCGCCCGCGACGAGGGCAAGGATGACCACGCCGACGAGCGCGGTGACGGGCTGCGGGCGGTGGGACCAGAGCTTCGCCCCGGCACGTGCCGCACTCGCGGCCCGCGCCTTGGCGAGCGCCCGGCGGCCGAGCGGCGAGACCTGCCGGCCCAGCGCGCCGGTCATCCGGTCCAGGTACATGGCGAGGATGACGATGGAGATGCCGGCCTCGAAGCCGAGGCCGATGTCGACGTTGCCGATGGCGCGGTAGACCGCGCCGCCGAGCCCGCCGCCGCCGACCATGCCGGCGATGACGACCATGGACAGGCCCAGCATGATGACCTGGTTGATGCCGGCCATGATCGTGGGCAGGGCGAGCGGCAGCTGGACGCGCAGCAGGGTGTTGCGCGGGGTGGTGCCGAACGCCTCGGCCGCCTCGACCAGCTCGCCGTCGACCTGACGGATGCCGAGCTCGGTCATCCGCACGCCCGGCGGCAGGGCGAAGACGATGGTGGCGATGATGCCGGGGACCACGCCGACGCCGAAGAAGATGATGCCGGGGATCAGGTAGACCATGGCGGGCATGGTCTGCATGAAGTCCAGGACGGGGCGCAACACGGCGCTGACCGTCTTGGATCGGGCCGCCCAGATGCCGAGCGGGACCGCGATCACCAGGGTCACGAGGGTCGCGACGAGCACCAGGGAGAGGGTCGACATGGCGTCGTCCCACAGCTCGATGGAGTCGACGAGCGCGAAGCCCGCGAAGGCGAGCACACCGGCGGTCAGCCCGCGCAGCCACCAGGCCACGACGGCGAGGATGCCGGCGAAGATCAGGGGCTCGGGCGCGGAGAGGACCGCGTCGATGCCGTCGTAGAGACCGGTGACGACGGCGGTGACGGCGTCGAAGAGCCAGGAGAGCTGAGCCTGGAGCCAGTCGACGGAGCTGTCGACCCACTGGCCGAGAGGGAGCCTAGGCATCGGTGGCCACCTCCTTCGTACCGGTGGTGCAGGCAACGGGCGGGCGCTGCTCGTCTCCGATGAAGCCGATCAGGCGGGACTGCGGTACGACGCCGAGGACGGCGCCGTGGGTGTCCTTGACCGCCACCGGGTGCGGGACGCGGGCGCTGACCGCGCACAGGTCGGCGACGAGGGTGTCGGGGCCGACGGTCTCGCAGTCGCAGCTGTCCGGTGTGGGGTGCTCGGACTCAGTCATCACGGCGGCGGCCGTGAGGACGCGGGAGCGGTCGACGTCCTGGATGAAGGAGGCGACGTAGTCGTTGGCGGGGCGGACCAGGATGTCCTCGGCGTCGCCGAGCTGGACGATCCGGCCGTCGCGCATCACCGCGATGCGGTCGCCGAGACGCATGGCCTCGTTGAGGTCGTGGGTGATGAAGACGATGGTCTTCTTCAGACGCTTCTGCAGTTCGAGGAGCTGGTCCTGCATGTCGCGGCGGATCAGCGGGTCGAGGGCGCTGAACGACTCGTCCATGAGCAGCAGGTCGGCGTCGGTGGCGAGCGCGCGGGCGAGGCCCACACGCTGCTGCATGCCGCCGGACAGCTCGTCGGGCCAGGACTTCTCCCAGCCGGCGAGGCCGCACATCTCCAGGGCCTCGGTGGCGCGCTTCTCGCGCTCGGCGCGCGGGACGCCCTGGACCTCCAGGCCGTACGCCGCGTTCTCGAGGACGCTGCGGTGCGGGAAGAGGGCGAAGTGCTGGAAAACCATGCTGATCTTCGTGGACCGCACGGTGCGCATATCGCGGGGGCTGAGCGCGGTGAGGTCCTTGCCGTCGAACAGCACGCGGCCCGCGGTGGGCTCGAGCAGGCCGTTGAGCATGCGCAGGAGGGTGGACTTGCCGGATCCGGACAGACCCATCACGACGAAGATCTGGCCGGGCTCGACGGTGAAGGACGCGTCGATCACGGCCGCCGTCGTGCCGTCGGTGCGGAGCTCGTCGCGGTCCGCACCGTCACTGAGTTTCTTGACGGCTTCGTCGGGTCGTCTGCCGAACACCTTGAACAGGTGGTCGGCCTGGAGCCTGGACACATATACCTCGCGTGTTGAAACGAAAACGGCCAGCCACCCCCGCAGCCGGGCCGTGGAGCGGGGCGGTTTCGGCCCGCGACTCCCGTGACGTACGACGATTCGTTGTCGAATCCCGTACCGGGTCCGCTCCGGGCCCGCGCCTGCCCCGGGCCCTGCGGGGCAAACCCAAAGGTGACGGGGGTCACGCGAGGTCGCCGGAACCGAGCCGCGATGTCGGTCGGGACCGATGGCGGTTCGGGACGGGTGTGAGTCCGGGGTGGGTGTCGGTTCGGGGGCGGGGTGTGAGTCCGGGGCGGGTGTGAGTTCGGGGCGGGTGTCGGTGGGGTGCGGCATGATCGGGGTGTGACGCGACGCCTGATGCTCCTCGACACCGCCTCTCTCTACTTCCGCGCGTACTTCGGTGTGCCGGACTCGGTCCGGGCCCCCGACGGCACGCCGGTCAACGCCGTGCGCGGCCTGCTGGACTTCATCACCCGGCTCGTCCAGGACCACCACCCCGACGACCTCGTCGCCTGCATGGACGCCGACTGGCGCCCGCAGTGGCGGGTGGACCTGATCCCCTCGTACAAGGCGCACCGGGTCGCCGTGGAGACCGAGACGGGGCCGGACGAGGAGGAGATCCCCGACACGCTCTCCCCTCAGGTGCCGGTGATCGAGGCCGTCCTGGACGCCCTGGGCATCGCCCGGGTCGGGGTCGCGGGCTACGAGGCGGACGACGTCATCGGCACGCTGGCCGGGCAGGCGAAGGGCCCGGTGGACATCGTCACGGGCGATCGTGACCTCTTCCAGCTGGTCGACGACGAGCGCGGGGTGCGCGTGTTGTACCCGCGCAAGGGCGTCGGCGACTGCGACCTGGTCGACGGCGAGCTGATCCGTACGAAGTACGGGGTGCGAGCCGACCAGTACGCCGACTTCGCGGCGCTGCGCGGCGACGCCAGCGACGGGCTGCCCGGGGTGAAGGGCATCGGCGAGAAGACGGCCGCGCAGCTGATCACGGAGTACGACGATCTGGCGGGCGTGCGCGCGGCCGCCGTGGACCGCACGTCGAAGCTGACCCCGGCCAAGCGGCGCGGGATCGTCGAGGCGGCCGCGTATCTGGACGTCGCCCCGACGGTCGTCCGGGTGGCCGGGGACGTACCGCTGCCGGACTTCGACCCGGCCCTGCCGGGCGCGCCGCGGGACCCGGAGGCGCTGGCGGAGCTGGTGACGCGCTGGGGTCTGGGCGGGGCGGTCGGCAGGCTGCTGCCGGTGCTCGAGCGCTGAGGCGTTCTGGGCGGGGGCTCCGCGGGATGCTAGCTTAGGCATACCTAAGTTCGTAGAGTCAGGGGAGACCGTCGTGGCAGAGCAGCCGGCCCGCAAGGCACCGAAGGCCCACGAGGCGCGGGTGGTGCGCACGGAGCGGATCACGCCGCACATGGTGCGGGTGGTGCTGGGCGGGGACGGCCTCGACGCGTTCGAGCCGGGCGAGTACACCGACCACTACGTGAAGCTGCTGTTCGCGCCGGAGGGTGTGAGCTATCCGGAGCCGTTCGACATGGAGCGGATCCGCGAGGAGTTCCCGCGCGAGCAGTGGCCCACCACGCGGACGTACACGGTACGGAGCTGGGACCCGCTCCACCGCGAGCTGACCGTCGACTTCGTGGTCCACGGCGACGAGGGCCTGGCGGGGCCGTGGGCGGCGCGGGCCCAGGCGGGCGACACGATGCGCTTCCTGGGGCCGGGCGGCGGCTACGCGCCGGACTCGACGGCGGACTGGCACCTGCTGGTGGGCGACGAGAGCGCGCTGCCGGCGATCGCGGTGGCCCTGGAGCGGCTGCCGGAGGGTTCGGCGGTGCACGCGTTCCTGGAGGTCGCGGACGCGACGGAGGAGCAGAAGTTCGCGACGGCGGCGGGCATCGAGGTGACCTGGCTGCACCGCGGCGACCGCCCGACGGGCGCGGCGCTGCTGGACGCGGTGAAGAGCCTGGACTTCCCGGCGGGCGACGTCCACGCCTTCGTCCACGGCGAGGCGGGCTTCGTGAAGGACCTCCGCCGCCACCTCCGCCTGGAGCGCGAGGTGCCCCGCGAGCGCCTGTCGATCTCGGGCTACTGGCGCCTGGGCAAGACGGACGAGGCCTGGCGCGCGATCAAGCGCGAATGGAACGACCAGGTGGAACGCGAACAGGAGAACTGACCCCGGCGGGGGCCCTTCGCCCCCGCCCCCACCGCTGTGGGCGCCGGTCCCGCCGGGGCGCTCCCATCCCACCCCTGACCTGTTGTGGGCAACTGTTCCGCAGGGCGGAACGGGTGGGCACAACCCACGGGGGCGGCGCCCGTTAAAGGGACGTTCACGCCAGGGCCCCGGGGCCACCCCGAGGCACCCGCACACGCAAGGGCGGGCACCCCGGAGGCGGGACCCGAAGGCGCCCGCACGCGCAAGGGCGACGTCACTCCCCCGTACCGAAAACCCTCCCCGACGCATCCACATGCGCCAGCCTCCGCAGCGCCCCGAACACCGCGTCCCCCAACACCGTCCCCACCACCACGCTCTCCACCAGGTCCTCCCGCTCCACGTTCCGCGCCACGTACTCCAGGTCCGCCTGCGCCACCTGCTCCGCTGCCCCCGCGTACGCGTCGAGCACCTGCGTGAAGTGCCCGTGGCCGACCTCCGTCAGCGCGGCCAAGGCGATCGCGAGCGCCTCCGCAGCCGGGTTGCTCTCGTACACGTGCCAGCCGCGCCGCGCGATCAGCTCCGCCACCACCTTCCGCGCCGCGGCGACACCCTCCCCCGGCTCCTCGCTGTAGCGCGGCACCACCCGGTTCGCCGCCGTGCCCAGCATCTTGTGCACCGGCCGCTCCCGGTCCTCGATCGCCGCGAGAACCTCGCGGATCCCGGCGACGGACAGTCCGCCGACATCCAGGAGCGCCCGGATCAGGCGCAGGCGCCGCTCATGCGTCTCGTCGTACGAGGCCTGATTCGGGCTCGTCAACTGCCCGGCCGGCAACAGCCCTTCCCGTACGTAGTACTTGATCGTCGGCACGGACACCCCGGTCCTGCGGCTCAACTCTCCGATGCGCACTCTGCGTTCACCTTCCCGATCCTGCCCCCGGCCTTGCCGACCGGCCCCTCCATCATAGATAGTGGCGCTATCAGATAGTGGCAAGTGTCGCTATCCATAGTCACGGGGGTAACTATGTCCTCACCGTTTCCGCGAGTCAGTGAGCTCCACCGGCCTCTCGTCTGGTTCTCCGCGTCCATGGTGTTACTCGCCCTGGTCTCGATCGGCGGCCTGCTCTTCGACGACCGGATCCTGGTCGGCGTGCCGATCTGGACGAAGCCGTTCAAGTTCGCGGTCTCGTTCGTCGCGTACTGCATGACGCTCGCCTGGATGCTCACCCTGCTCCCCCGCGGCCGGCGGATCGGCTGGTGGGCGGGCACGGTGCTCGCCCTGGCGAGTGCCGGCGAGATGGTGCTGATCACCATGCAGGTGGTCCGCGGCACCCAGAGCCACTTCAACAACCAGACGGACTTCGACGCCGCCGTCTTCCAGGCCATGGGCGCGACCGTCGTCGTCCTCTGGCTCGCCGCACTGGTCATCGCGATCCTGCTGCTGCGCGCCCGGATCCTGGACCGCGCCACCGCCTGGGCCGTACGGCTCGGCTCCCTGATCGCGCTCGTCGGCGCGGCTGTGGGCTTCCTGATGGTCCAGCCGACCCCGGAGCAGCTCGCGGCCGGGGACGACGCACCCATCAACGGCGCGCACAGCGTCGGTGTCCCGGACGGCGGCCCTTCGATGCCCGTGACCGGCTGGTCCACGACCGGCGGCGATCTGCGCATCGCGCACTTCTTCGGCATGCACGCCCTCCAGGTGATCCCGCTCCTGCTACTCCTCCTCGTCACCCTCGCCCCGAGGTACGCCCGGCTGCGCGACGAGCGGGTGCGGCTGCGACTGACGCTCGTGGTCGCGGGGACATACGCGGCGGTGTTCGCCCTCGTCACCTGGCAGGCGCTGCGCGGTCAGGCGCTGCTGGACCCCGACGGCGTCACCCTCGCCGCGGCCGGCGCGATCGCGCTGCTCGGCGCGGCGGCGACATGGGCGGCTCTGCGCAAGCCCGCCGGCACCGAAACCGCCCTCGCCACAGAGGAGTTCATCGCATGACCGGCTTCCTGTTCGAGCTCGGCTTCTACCTCGCCGCACCCGTCTGGCTGCTGATGATCTTCGCGCCGGGGTGGCGTGGCACGGAGCGGATCGCGGCCTCACCGCTGACCGTCGTACCGATCCTGGCGGTCTACCTCGCGATGGCGCTCCCGGTGTTCCCCGAACTGTGGACGGCGGTCAGCAGCCCCGACATCGACACGTTCCGTGACCTCACGGCGCTGGCGAACGGCGCGGGGGCGATCTGGGCGCAGGTCATCGCCTGGGACCTGCTGCTGGGCCAGTGGATGTACCGGGAGGCGCGCCGACTGGGGCTCTCACCCCTGCTCATGGGCCCGTTGCTGGTCCTCACGATCCTCCTGTCCCCGTTCGGACTGCTCGTTTTCCTGGGGCTGCGGGCGGCGAAGCAGCCGACTCCCCTGCCGGCCTGAGAAGTTCGACCCCGACCGGACGCGGATGCGCCCGTACCATCCCTCAGGCCCTCAGGCCCTCAGGCCCTCGGATCCTCAGGTCCGCGCGCCCCCGCCCAACAGCCCGGGCAGCAGTCGGGTCTCGGCGTTCGGCAGCTTGCTCCACCAGTGGCCGTAGCGGCGATAGACCTCCGGGTCGCGGTCGGCGAGGAAGGCCACCAGTGCGCCGGCCTCGTCTTCCAATCCCTCCCAGGCCTCGTCCGGCAGGTCGTGGAAGGCGGTCGCCTCGATGCCTCCCTCGACGGGGCGCCACACCCCGGCGACGTAGCCGTCGACCAGCAGGGTCGGCAGCACGTCTCCGTTCCGGCGTATGACGACCGTGCGGTAGTCGGGTGGGATGACCCGGCCCCGGTCCGCGTAGGCCAGCAGGGTGCTGTCCCACATCGCCATCAGCCGCGGCGGGGCGGGCGTGTCCTCGTCCGGGCGTGGTGCGCCCGGTACGTCGAACAGCTCCTCGCCGTCCGGCCCCTCCCACCGCTCGAGGTCGTCGGTCAGCGCTTCGAGTGCCTTTCTGACTCTGGCCCGCTGAACCATCCCGAACTGCGCCATGTCCGGCACCGACGCCGGCCCGAACCCTTCGAGATAGCGCAGGACCAGCGTCCGCAGAGCGGCGTCGGACGCCTCCGGCTCCGGCGGCGCCGGCGGGTCGGGGGGTGCGACGTACGCGGGTTGTTCCCCGAACGACCACGGTGGCGAGGTGGGCGCGTGCAGCAGCGGTGTGTAGTGCCGCAGCCCCCACCAGGCCCCGGACTTCGGCGGGGTGCCCACCCGTTGCTCGAGCCATGCCTCGTACTCCGCGTTCGTCCGGGGCCGGTCGGCGAACGCGAGCAGTTCAGGGACGAGCGCGTCGGCGTCGGCCGGGGTCAGACCCGACGCCGTGAAGCGGCCCCCGAGCCGGCCGGACCTCAGCACGGGGTGGAGGGCCTCCCGGAAGGGCCGGTAGTCGTCGGCGTGGACGGCATGCTGGGTGATCCGCATGAGTGTCGACTTGACGACCGTCCCGTGAGCGAAGGCGGCGTCGAGATCGGTCGGATCGAACGCGACGGTCCTGTTCCACAGCGCGAGGTAGGGCGACGCGGGCTGCTGGGCCTGCAGCGCGACGACGCGCCGCACCGCTTCGGCGGCACCGAGCTTCTCGCGCCGCAGCAGCAACTGCCGGGCCAGTGTGGAGCGGTTGAGTCCCCGAGCCGTGATCTTCATGCGGGAATCATTCCTCAGCGCGCGCCCGGACCGTGGCGTGGACCTCCCGGTCCGGCTGGAGCGTGAGGCTCGGTACGGGGCGGATCTCCCCGGGGTCGAGGTCGAGGCGGAACCGGCGGGCGAGGACGGCGAGGATGAGGACGGCCTCGACCATCGCGAACCGCGTGCCGAGGCAGACGCGCGGCCCGCCACCGAACGGGAACCAGGCGTACTCCGGTATCTCCTCGGCGGCCTCGCCCTCCGCCGTGCCCCAGCGTTCGGGACGGAACTCTTCGGGGTCGGTGAACCAGCGGCCGTCGCGGTGGGTGGCCCACTGGCTGCTCCACACCCGTGTCCCGCGTGCGATCGGCATGCCGCCGAGCGTGGCACCTTCCTTGGCGATGCCGGTGAGGAGCCAGATGGTCGGGTAGAGCCGCAGGGTCTCCTTCACGACGGCCTGGGTGTAGGTCAGTCGCGCGTAGTCGTCGAAGCCGGGTTCGTGGTCGCCGAGGACGCGGTCGAGTTCCTCGGCGAGCGTCTCGCGCACCCGGGGGTTGTGCGAGAGCAGGTGCCACGCCCAGACGAGGGTCGAGCTCGTGGTCTCGTGTCCGCCGATGTAGAGCGTGACGGTCTCGTCGCGGATCTCCTGGTCGGAGAGGTGGGCACCGGTCTCGTCCTGGGCGGCGAGGAGGCGGCTGAGCAGGTCGGGCCGTTCGGTGTCGCCCTCGCGGTGGCGGGCGACGACGCGGGAGACCTCGGCGTCGATGACGGCGGTGGCCCGCTTGATGCGTGCGCGTCCCGGGGTGGGAACCCAGTCGGGCAGCAGGGCGCCGATGCCGCTGAACTCGGCGCCTATCTCCTTCTGCGCGACGTCCATGGCACGGCCGATGGCTTCGGCGTCGGCGGCGGTGTCGACACCGAAGATGGTGCGGACGGCGATGAGTTGGGTGAGGGCGGCCATCTCCTTCTTGATGTCGATGCGCTGCCCGTCGCTCCACCGGTCGGCGAGGGCGATGGCGCACTCGGCCATGGTGGCGGCGTAGGACCGCACCTGCTTGGGCCGGACGGAGGGCTGGACGAGGGAGCGCTTGCGGCGCCAGTCGGCGCCCTTGGCGACGACAACTCCGTTGCCGAGCAAGGTGCGGAAGGCGATGCCGAGGTCGGGTTGGTCGAAGGTGCGCTCGACTTCGGTGAGGAGTTCCCCGATGGTGTCGGGGTGGGCGATGAAGAGTGCGGGGCCCGGTCCGAAGCGCCAGCTGACGAAGTCTCCGCGCTCGCGCAGCTGCTCGAAGAAGGCGAGCGGGTCCTTGCCGAACTCGGGCAGGTTTCCGAGCAGCGGTACGCCTCGTGGCCCCGGCACGATCGAGTGTCCGTCGGCCGTCTCCTCGACGGCGGCCGAACCGGCTTGCGTGGTCACGTGCGTCCCCTCCCAGCGGTGATGCCCGGTGTGTGAGTCCATGGAATCGGAGAGGCCTGACACTCCGCCACCCCTGTGGACAACACCCTGTGGACAACCCGGGCCACCCTCGGACGAAGGCCGCGACGCGCAGGGGCCCGTGGCATCAACCACGGGCCCCTGCGGGTGAGTTCAGCACGTCGACGTCGGAGGTCAGCCCACCGAGCTGTAGGCGACGACACCCCTCAGCAGCGATTCGACCGCCTTGCGCGCGTTCTTGGAGACGGTGCTGTTCTCCTTGGGTGCGGCGGCGGCGATCTGTCCGAGGACGTCGATGACCTGCTTGCACCAGCGGACGAAGTCGCCGGCGGGCATCTCGGCCTCGCGCAGGACTTCGTCGAGCCCCTTGTCGGAGGCCCACTGGTAGGCGGCCCAGGCGAAGCCGAGGTCGGGTTCGCGCTGTCCGACCCCTTCCGCCTGGTTGATCTTGAACTCTTCCTCCAGGGCGTCGAGCCGCCCCCAGATCCGCACCATCTCGCCGAGCGCGGCCTTCGCGTTCCCGGTGGGAAGCTTCGGCGGCACGGCGTCGTCGGACTGCCGTGCCTCGTACACCAACGCGGAGACACAGGCGGCCAGTTCGGGCGGTGTCAGGCCCTCCCAGACACCGTCGCGGAGGCATTCGCTGGCCAGCAGGTCGAGTTCGCCGTAGAGCCGCGCGAGCCGCTTGCCGTTGTCGGTGACGTCGTCGCCGCGGAGGTAATCGAGCTCGGTGAGGAGCGCGACGATCCGGTCGAAGGTGCGGGCGATGGTGTTGGTGCGGCCTTCGATGCGCCGTTCCAGCTGCCGGGTGTCGCGCTGGAGCCGGTGGTAGCGCTCGGCCCAGCGGGCGTGGTCCTCGCGCTCGTCGCAGCCGTGGCACGGGTGGGCGCGCAGTTCGGTGCGCAGCCGGTTGATCTCGCGGTCGTCGGCGGCCGCCGAGCGCTCCCTGCGGTGCCGCTCGGGGTTGAGGTGCCCGGCCTTGGTGCGAAGCGCGGAGGCGAGGTCCCGTCGGGACTGCGGGGAGCGCGGGTTGAAGGACTTGGGGATCCTCATGCGCTCCATGGCCTCGACCGGGATCGGGAAGTCGATCGAGGCGAGCCGCTTGACCTGCCGTTCGGCGGTGAGCACGAGCGGGCGGGGCCCGTCGTGGTGCTCGAAGCCGCGGTGGCCGTTGGTCCGCCCGGCGGGGATGCCGGGGTCGAGGACGAGAGCGAGTCCGGCGAACTTGCCCGTGGGGACGTGGATGACGTCACCGGGCTTGAGCTTCTCCAGGGACGCGGCGGCCTGGGCACGGCGCTGTGCGGCGCCCTGCTTGGCCAGGTCGGTCTCGCGGTCCTTGAGGTCGCGGCGCAGCCGCGCGTACTCCTCGAAGTCCCCGAGGTGGCAGGTCATCCCCTCCCTGTAGCCCTCGAGGCCCTCTTCGTTCTTCTGGACCTGGCGGGAGATGCCGACGACGGAACGGTCGGCCTGGAACTGCGCGAAGGAGGTCTCGAGCAGCTCGCGGGAGCGGTGGCGCCCGAACTGGTCGACCAGGTTGACGGCCATGTTGTACGAGGGCTTGAAGCTGGAGCGCAGCGGGTACGTGCGCGTGCCGGCGAGTCCGGCGAGGTGGCCGGGGTCGAGGCCGCGCTGCCACAGGACGACGGCGTGGCCCTCGACGTCGATGCCACGGCGTCCGGCGCGCCCGGTGAGCTGCGTGTACTCGCCGGGAGTGATGTCGGCGTGCTGTTCGCCGTTCCACTTGACGAGCTTCTCCAGGACCACCGAACGGGCGGGCATGTTGATGCCCAGCGCGAGGGTCTCGGTGGCGAAGACGGCCTTGACGAGGCCGCGTACGAAGAGTTCCTCGACGACTTCCTTGAAGGTGGGGAGCATTCCGGCGTGGTGGGCGGCGATGCCGCGCTCCAGGCCTTCCAGCCACTCGTAGTACCCGAGGACGTGGAGGTCTTCGGAGGGGATGGAGGCGGTGCGCTCCTCGACGATCTCGCGGACCCGGTGGCGGGCCTCGTCGTCGTTGAGCCGCAGCCCGGCGTAGAGGCACTGCTGGACGGCGGCCTCGCAGCCGGCCCGGCTGAAGATGAAGGTGATGGCGGGCAGGAGCCCTTCGGCGTCGAGGCGTTCGATGACCTCGGGCCGTCCGGGCGTCCAGATGCGGGAGCGCTGACGGCGCTCGCGCTCGCGGTCGGCCTCGCGGATCATTTTGCCCCGGCGGCGCTCACGCGGGTTGTACGTGCGGGAGTTCTCGGTGCGCGCCAGGCGCAGCAGGTCGGGGTTGACCTCACGGCGGGACGCGCCGCGGCCGCCGTGGTCGGTCTCCTCCTCGAAGAGGTCGTACATCCGGCGGCCGGCGAGCACGTGCTGCCACAGCGGCACGGGGCGGCTCTCGGAGACGATGACCTCGGTGTCGCCGCGGACGGTGTCGAGCCAGTCGCCGAACTCCTCGGCGTTCGAGACCGTCGCGGAGAGTGAGACCAGGGTCACGGACTCGGGGAGGTGGATGATCACTTCCTCCCAGACGGCGCCGCGGAAGCGGTCTGAGAGGTAGTGGACCTCGTCCATGACCACGTAGCCGAGGCCGCTGAGGGCCTGGGACCCCGCGTACAGCATGTTGCGGAGGACCTCGGTGGTCATGACGATGATCGGAGCGTCGCCGTTGACACTGTTGTCGCCGGTGAGGAGGCCGACCTTGCCGGGTCCGTACCTCTTCACGAGGTCGGCGTACTTCTGGTTCGACAGCGCCTTGATGGGTGTCGTGTAGAAGCACTTGCGCCCTTGGAGCAGGGCGAGGTGGACGGCGAATTCGCCGACGATGGTCTTGCCCGAGCCCGTGGGGGCGGCGACGAGCACGCCTTTGCCCGCCTCGAGGGCCTGGCAGGCCTCGATCTGGAAGGGGTCCAGACCGAATTCGTACATCTCGCGGAAGGGGGCCAGCGCCGTGGCCTGCTCGGCGTTGCGGGCCCGAGCAGCTGCGTACGCTTCGGCTGGTGTGAGGTCCTCTGTCATCTTGCTCTCGAGCCTACCCGCCACCTCTGACACTGACGCGATCTTTAATGACCGACGGATTCCCGGCCCGAGCGCCTCCCCTGGGGCGCCAGGACGCGCAGCGCTCCGGGCACGCACTCGGCGGTCAGCGGCAGGGGCCCCAGCGGCTCGCCGTCGGCGTAGCCGGTGATGCCGGGGGCGTCGAGGGTGAGGGCACGGACGCGGTGGACGGTGACCTTGGGGTGGTCGAGGTGGGTGCCGCGGTAGACCCGGGGGAAGACCTTGATCAGGGTCGTACGGGAGCAGTCGCCGACGACGGTGACGTCGAAGAGGCCGTCGTCCATGCGCGCGCCGGCGCAGATGCGCATGCCGCCGCCGTACGAGGTGCCGTTCCCGACGGCGACGAGGGTGGCCTCGACCTCCCGCTCGGTGCCGTCATCGAGGGTGAGGCGGTAGGGGACGGGCCGGAAAGCGGCGAGCTCGGCGATCATGGCGAGGTCGTACTTGAAGCGGCCGACGGGCAGCTTCATGCGGTTGCCTCGGTCGTTGACGCGGGAGTCGAAGCCTGAGGCGAGGACGGTGCCGAACCAGCGGTCGCCGACCCTGCCGAGGTCGATGTCGCGTCCGCCGCCGCCCTTGAGCAGCTCGGCGGCGAGCCGGCCGGCGGCCGCGGGCTCGCGTACGGGCAGGCCGAGGGTGCGGGCGAAGTCGTTCCCGGTGCCGACGGCGACCACGCCGAGCGGGGTCCGGGTGCCGGCGAGGGCCTGGAGGGCGAGCGAGATCATGCCGTCGCCACCGACGGCGACGAGTGCGCCGGTGCCGCCGTCGACGGCGTCGCGGGCCCGCCGCAGGGCGTCGTCGGCGTCGGCGCCGAGGACGGTACGGACGGAGAATCCGGCGTCCCTGAGCGCGCGGGCGGCCGGCTGCGCGGCGTGCGCGCCCCGGCCGCGTCCCGCGGTGGGATTGACGAAAAGGGTGATCTCGCTGGTCATGGGTGTCCCCCCGGACGGAGTCTGGGGGGAGGACCCTACAAGATCAGGTGATGTCGTCGTAACCGCCGGGTCGGAGCGATCTGCCGCCGTCGGCCTCGCCGCCGGCCTGCTCGGGCAGGGCGCGGGTGGCGCTGACGGGTTCGATGGCTCCGACGCCCTCCGGGGTGAGGTCGAGGGCGGACGCCTCGTCGTCGTCGAGCTCGGCGTCCGGGTTGTTACGGGCGCGGCGCCGGTCGTTCAGCAGCGAGATGCCGACGGCGATGAAGTAGAGGACGATGATCGGCCCGGAGAGGGCGATCATGCCGAGGGGGTCGGTGGACGGCGTGGCGATCGCACCGAAGACGAAGATGCCCATGATCACGCCGCGCCACCAGCCGGCCATGCGCTTGCCGGTCACCACGCCGGCGAAGTTGAGCATGATCAGCAGCAGGGGCAGTTCGAAGGCGAGCCCGAAGACGAGCACCATGCGCGTGGTGAAGTCCAGGACGTCGTCGAGTGAGAGGAAGTTCGAGGCGACGTCGGGCGTGATGCTGATCAGGACCTTCACACTGACCGGCATGATCAGGTACGCGATGTAGGCGCCGGCGGCGAAGAGCGGCACGGCGACGGCCGCGAAGTAGTACGTGTACCGCTTCTCGCTCTTGTGGAGGCCGGGCGCGACGAACGCCCACAGCTGGTACAGCCAGACCGGAGAGGCGGCGACGACTCCCGCCAGCATGATCACCTTCACCGTGGAGGTGAAGGGCGACAGCATGGTCTGGTACGCGATGATGACGCAGCGCCCGCCGGTGTTGTCGGCGACCGAAGTGCCGGGCGGGCATTTCGGTACGGGCGAGGAGAGGAAGTCCATCAGCTGCTGGCTGAAGAACGCGGCCACGACCGAGGCCACCACGACCGCGAGCATCGCCTTGGCGACCCGGTTACGGAGCTCGCGCAGATGGTCCACGAGCGGCATCCGCCCCTCGGGATCCTTCTCCTTCTTTGTGCGGGCAGGCTTCAGCAACCCACGTCCTCATCTCGTGCGGCAGGCCGTCGTGCAGCGGCCTTGGGGGTCGAGCGGGGTCAGCGCTGGGTGGTGTCCGACGGCTCGGTGACGGGCCGGGCGGAGGTGACGTCGCCGGGCGCGGCCTTGATGGTGCGCTGCGCCGCCGCGGGCTGCTCGGCCGGCGGGTCGGCGGGGGCGGGCTGCTGGCCGCCCTCCGACTTCATCGCCTTCGCCTCGCTCTTCAGGATGCGCGCCGACTTACCCAGGGAACGGGCCATCTCCGGCAGCTTCTTGGCACCGAAGAGCAGCACGATGACAAGGAGGATCAGGCTGATCTCGAGGGGACCGATCTGACGGAACATAAGCGTGGTCTACCTTCTCATCGAGGCGGCGTGGGGCTGGGCTGGCGGCCGCCGCCCGGACTGTTGTCCGAACCCCGACCGTCAGCGATCGTAACGCGCACGAGTAAACGCAGGGCAATCCCTGTGCATACACCCGTTTGCGGCCCGCCCCTCTTGATCTGGGCCGCGATCAGCAGCGTACCCCGCGTCGCCATGCGCGAGGAGACCACCACCTGAGCGCGGGCACGACCGCCGCACCCCGCCGGTTCCCGGGTGCTAGCGCAGCGCTTCGCCGGTTCGGGCGAGCTGCCCCGCGGCGTTCTCGAGCTCTTCGGCGGCGCGGTTGATCCGCTCAGTGGTGTCGGCCACTTGGCGGCCGAGCCGCTGGGCCTCGAGGAAGACCTTGATGCCGAGGACGCCGAGGACGGCGATGCCGAGGAAGCCGAGAGCGATGGCGAGCATGGGCCAGAACATGTGCCGAGCCTAGACGTTGCGCGGCCGCCCAAGCGCCGTCCAAGCGCCGTCCAAGCGCCGGACGGGCCGCCGGACGGGCTTGGAGACCGGGAGCCGGACGGGGTGTCAGACGGTGGAGTGCAGGCGCAGGGTGCGGACGCCGCCGCCGGTGAGGAGTTCGACGATCCGTTCGCCGGCAGGCTTGCGTACGGAACTGCCGCACTCGGGGCAGGTGAAGGAGTAGAAGGTGGTGCGGCGGCTGGCGCCGATCGCGAGGCGCAGCGCGCCCGCGGAGAGTTCGAAACGGGCACGGCAGTCGGGGCAGGCGGCCTTGAAGAGGACCGGTGCGATCGACGCCGTCATTCCGTGCATCACGGACATTTCCCTCATCCCTCTCGGTTCCCGCGACGGCTCCCGCGCTCTCGCGAATCCATCGACTCCACAGACAACAGCGTCGACTCAGCGGGGAATGTCACATTCCCCGTGCGTCACTCCTGGCCGTCGTAGGCGGCGAGGGCGGCTGTCGCCGCCTCCCGGGCGCTGTCGGCGAGGTCCTGCGGTGAGACGATCCGCCCGTCGCTGCCGAGCCGCAGCGCGAGCCGCCGCAGCGAGGCGGGGGCGGGCGTCCGCAGCGTGATGCGCAGTCCCCCGTCGGGCAGCTCGTCGGCCCGGTCGTGCGGGTAGTACTCGGCGACCCAGCGGCCGCCCGGACCGACCTCGACGACGACCTCCGGGTCGTCGGCCGACGGCTGGACCAGCCCCTCCGACAGATCCCGCAGCTCGATCTCGGGCGGCGCGGACTGCTCCTCGAGGATCCGGATCTCGGCGACCCGGTCGAGCCGGAAGGTGCGGCGCGCCTCCGACAGTCGGCACCACGCCTCCATGTACGTGTGACCGACGGCGAAGAGCCGGATCGGGTCCACTTCGCGCTCGGTCAGCTCGTCGCGGGCGGGCGAGTAGTAGCGCACCCACAGCCGTCGGCGCTCCGAGATCGCCCGGTCCACCTCGGCGAAGACACCGCCCTCGGACTCGAAGGTGACCGAGAGCCGGGAACTGGCCCCCGCGGCCTCGCCGGCCGCCGTCTCCAGCTTGGCGGTGGCACGCAGCAGTGCCTGGCGGTCGCTCTCCCGCAGGCCGGGCAGCGTGGCCACGGCCCGCGCCGCGACCAGCAGGGCCGTCGCCTCGTCGGCGGCGAGCCGCAGCGGCTCGGCGACGTCGTCCGGGTTGTGCCACCAGATCCGGTCGCCGTCGGTGTCGATGTCGAGCAGATCGCCGCCGCGGAAGCTCGTCCCGCACATGGGCAGCACATCGAGGTCGGAGATCAGTTCGTCCTCGGTGATCCCGAAGGCGCGGGCGACGTCGGCGACGTGGGCGCCGGGCCGTTCCCGGAGGTAGGTGACAAGGGAGAGCATCCGCCTCGTCTGGTCGATCGCGTTCGCAGCCATGCTGTACGTCTCCCCTTCAGCCCTTGGCCACGGCGCGCAGCCGGTCCACCACATCGGCCCGCAGGTCCGCGGGTTCGAGCACGACGACATCGGGACCGAACTCCACGAGCCAGGCGTCGAGGCCGTGCCCGTACGGAATCTCCAGCTCGTCCCAGCCGTCCGCGCCCTCCCGTACGGACTGGGCCCTGGCCCGCAGCGGATAGCCGCAGCCGGCGCGGAGCCGGATCCGGGCGGAGCGGGTCGCGATCTCGCCCGCCCAGCTCTCCACGGTCTCGCGGACGGTGACGACGTCGGGCACCGGCGCGGTGAAGGCACCGGCCCGGGAGCGGACCTTGCCGGTGATACGGGAGAGGCGGAAGACGCGCTCGGCGCTGCGGTCGCGGTCCCAGCCGGCCAGGTACCAGTGGCCGCGCCAGCACTCCAGCGTCCACGGCTCCACCTGGCGGGTCTCCGGGCGCGCGGCCGTCGCCTTGCGGTAGTCGAAGACGACCGGGCGCCGGTCGCGGCAGGCCAGCATCAGGGGCTCGAAGGCCGTCTCGTGGACGGGGATGCGGGGCTCGAGCGCGCTGTGCTGGGCGTCGTACGAGTCCTCGGCCTCGGGCATCCCGGCGGCCCGCAGCTTCTGCAGGGCGCCGCTGGCCGCTCCGGCGAGGCGTGCCTGCTGCCACACCTTGGCGGCGAGGCCGAGCGCAGCGGCCTCCTCGGCGTCGAGCGTGATCGGCGGGAGGCGGTTGGAGTCGCGGCGGGCCAGATACCCGATCTCGCCCTCGAGGTTCTCGACCGTCTCGATGACGAGGCCGAGCTCGCGCAGATCATCCTTGTCGCGTTCGAACATCCGGTTGAAGGCGTCGTCGCCACCGGCGGCCCCGTTGCCCGGCCTGACGGCCTCGACATAGGCCTCGATCGAGTCCCGCAGCTCACGCTTGGAGAGCGGCCGGCGGGTTCCGAGCAGACAGAGGGCCAGATTCATCAACCGCTCGGCCTTGGCAATCGCCATCGACGCCCTGCACCTCTTCTGCCGGATTGACTTCTCGGACATCCGACCGTACCGCCCCGGGGTGTCGTGGCAAAAGCCGAGGGTCCCCGCCGGACGGCGGGGACCCTCGGGTGACCGTTTCAGGTCGGGGCGTGACCGATCAGACGGCGACCAGGTCGCAGACGAAGATCAGGGTCTCGCCCGGGGCGATCTTGCCGCCGGCGCCACGGTCGCCGTAGGCGAGGTGGGCGGGGATGATCAGCTGGCGACGGCCGCCGACCTTCATGCCCTGCACGCCCTGGTCCCAGCCGGCGATGACCTGGCCGGCACCGAGCTGGAACTGCAGCGGGGTGCCGCGGTTCCACGAGGAGTCGAACTCCTCGCCGGTGGAGAAGGAGACGCCCACGTAGTGGACGGAGACGGTGGCCCCGGCCTTGGCCTCCGGGCCGTCGCCCTCCCAGATGTCCTTGATCTCCAGGTCGGCCGGCGGCTCGCCGCCCGGGAAGTCGACCTCGGGCTTCTCGATGCTCACTGCAGTGTGCTCCTCAAACTGATGAACCGCGCAAACGATGAACTGCGCGACCTGGACAGTCTTACATCTTCGCCAGGATGTCGACGGCGAAGACCAGCGTGGAGTTCTTCGGGATCCCCTGCTGCTCCTTGTCGCCGAACGCCTCGGACGGCGGGGCGACGATGAGGATGCGGCTGCCGACCTTCTTGCCGGTGATGCCGTCCTTCAGGCCCTTCAGCGTCAGCTGGGCGAGCGGGAAGTTGGCGGGCTTGCCCGTCGCGTACGTGGAGTCGAAGACCTTGCCGTCCTTCCACAGCGCCGCGACGTAGTTCACGACGACCGTGTCGGTGGCCGTGACGGCCTCGCCCTTGGACTCCAGCACGTAGTTGGAGACGAGCTTGGTCGGCGGGTCGACCTTCGGAACCGTCAGGGACGGGGCCTTGCCGTCGGTGTTCGTACCGACCTTCGGCAGGTCCTTGTTCTCCTGGGCGACCTCGGTGCCCTCGGCGGACTTCGGGACCGTGGTGGCCTTCAGGATGTCCACCACGAAGACGAGGGTGGCGTTGGGCTTGATGTCGCCCTGCCCCTGCGCCCCGTAACCGAGCTCCGGCGGGATGCCGATCTCGATGCGGCTGCCGACCTTCTGGCCTTCCAGGCCCTGGTCCCAGCCCTTGATGACCTGGCCGGCACCGAGGGTCAGGTCGAACGGCTGCCCGCGGTCGAAGCTGTTGTCGAAGGGTGTGGTCGAGTCCCAGGCCTGACCCAGGTAGTTCACCTGGAGCGCGTCGCCCTTCTTCGTGACGGCGCCGTCGCCCTCGCTGATCACATTGACCTTGAGTTCCTTCGGCGGGTCCCCCTCCCCCTTCGAGAGGGTGGGCTTCTCCCCGAACTTCTCACCCGCGGTGATGGCGGGCAGTCCGTTCTTCATCGAGGCGGAATCGGAGCCCTTGTCGTCGCTGCCGCAGGCCGCTGTCGAGAGCAGCAGCAGCGGGACGACCAGTAGGCCGGCAAGTCGGCGCACGTGTTCCTCAGATCTCAGACGGCACAGTAGTTGCTCGACACTCTAGGGGACCATCCGGACAGGCCAAGGGCCCCGCGCGTCAATCACACGGGGCCCTGGCACTTCGTACAGCGATGTCCTACATTCCGGCGATCAGCTTTTCCACCCGGTCGTCGACCGACCGGAAGGGGTCCTTGCACAACACGGTGCGCTGCGCCTGGTCGTTGAGCTTGAGGTGGACCCAGTCGACGGTGAAGTCCCGCCGCTGCTCCTGCGCGCGGCGGATGAAGTCGCCGCGCAGCCGCGCCCTGGTGGTCTGCGGGGGCACCGACTTGCCCTCGAAGATCTTCAGGTCGTTGCAGATCCGGGCCGCCTGGCCCTTCCTCTCCAGGAGGTAGTAGAGCCCGCGGCGGCGGTGGATGTCGTGGTACGCGAGGTCTATCTGCGCGACCCGGGGGTGCGACATGGTCATGTTGTTCTTCGCCCGGTACCGCTCGATGAGCTTGTACTTCATGACCCAGTCGATCTCGGTACCGATCCGGTCGAGGTCCTCGGCCTCGATGGCGTCCAGCGTGCGGCCCCACAGCTCCAGGACCTGGGCGACCGTGCCGGTACGGATGCCCCTGCGGTCGACGAAGTCGGCCGCCTTCTCGTAGTACTCGCGCTGGACCTCCAGGGCGGAGGCCTCGCGGCCGCTGGCGAGCCGGACCTTGCGCTGGCCGGTGATGTCGTGGCTGACCTCGCGGATGGCCCGGATCGGGTTCTCCAGGGTCAGGTCGCGCATCACGGTGCCCGCCTCGATCATGCGCAGCACGAGGTCGGTGGCGCCGACCTTGAGCAGCATGGTCGTCTCGGACATGTTCGAGTCGCCGACGATGACGTGCAGCCGGCGGTAGCGCTCGGCGTCCGCGTGCGGCTCGTCGCGGGTGTTGATGATGGGCCGGGAGCGGGTCGTCGCGGAGCTGACGCCCTCCCAGATGTGCTCGGCCCGCTGGGAGACGCAGTAGACCGCGCCACGCGGGGTCTGGAGCACCTTTCCGGCGCCGCAGATGAGCTGTCGGGTGACGAGGAAGGGAATGAGGATGTCCGCGAGCCGGGAGAACTCTCCGTGGCGGGCGACGAGATAGTTCTCGTGGCAGCCGTAGGAGTTTCCCGCCGAGTCGGTGTTGTTCTTGAAGAGATAGACGTCGCCGGCGATTCCCTCCTCGTGCAGGCGGCGTTCGGCGTCGACGAGCAGGCCTTCGAGAATGCGTTCGCCGGCCTTGTCGTGCGTGACCAGTTCGGTCACGTTGTCGCATTCGGGAGTTGCGTATTCCGGATGCGAACCCACGTCGAGGTACAGGCGGGCGCCGTTCCGCAGGAAGACATTGCTGCTGCGGCCCCATGACACGACACGGCGGAAGAGGTAGCGCGCCACTTCGTCAGGAGACAGTCGGCGCTGTCCCCTGAACGTGCACGTGACGCCGTACTCGTTCTCCAGCCCGAAAATGCGGCGGTCCATGTCTGAACATTACGCCTGATGGCCTGAGCTGAAACCGGGTTCGACAGCCCCGTTTCGATCATTTTCCGATGAGTGCGCGTTCCTTTCGGCGTGTCCCGCACTCCCGCCGGTCACGCTGACGGCGTGTCGCACGCTGCGGCCGGGGGCCGTGAGGACCCGTCCGGTGGCCAGGAGGACGAGGAGGGCCACGAAACCGCCTCCGCCGGCGACGGCGAAGCCCGCCGTGGTTCCGGCGAGTTCGACGGCGGGCCCCGCGACCGCCGAGCCGAGGGCCGCCCCCACGCCGAAGGTGGTGACGAGCCAGGAGAAGGCCTCGGTGACGGTGCCGCTCGGTGCGTGCCGGTCGACGACGATGAAGCCGCAGGCGAGCGCCGGGGCGAGGAACAAGCCCGAGAGCGCCGCGAGGGCCGTCATCGGTACGACACCGGGCGTGAGCATGAGCGGCAGGTAGCCCAGGGCGAGCAGTCCGACGATGACCCGCAGTCGCCGCTCGGGGGCGCCGGCCCAGCGCCGGGCGCCGTAGAGGACGCCGCCGATCAGCGCACCGAGACCGAGTGCGGCCATCAGCCAGCCGTAGGCCGATTCGTTGCCCCGGTCGTCGGCGTAGGCGAGGCCCGCGACGGTGATGGAGCCGAGGGCGAGCCCGACGAAGAAGAACGAGCCGAGCAGGGCGAGCAGACCGGGCGAGCGCAGGGCGCCGAGCCAGTGTGCCTCGCGGGGCTCCGAGCGCCACGCGCGCGAGGGCTCGGACAGGACGACGGAGAGCGCGCCGAGGACGCCGAGGACGTTGATGACGAGGAGCGCCGCGGCCGGCGACCAGAGGGCGACCAGGAGGGTCACCAGCAACGGTCCGACGGTGAACATGACCTCCTGGGCGACGGCGTCCAGGGCGTAGGCCCGGTGGACGCGGTCCTCCCGGCCGAGCACGCTCGGCCACAGGGCGCGCAGTCCGCCTTCGAGGGGCGGGGTGAAGAGCCCGGCGACGACGACGGCCGCGTAGGCGAGGACGAGGGGGCTGATTCCGGCCACGCCCAGGACGATCATGCCGAGGGCGGAGACGAGCGCGGCGGGGAGCTGGACGCGCGGCTGACCCTTGAGGTCGACGGCCCGGCCGAGCAGGGGCTGGCCGACGGCGGTGGCGATGCCGTACGCGGCGGTGAGCCCGCCCGCCAGGCTGTAGCTGCCGCCCTCCGAGCGGGTGAAGAGCACGATGGCGATGGGTCCCGTGCCGTTCGGGAGCCGGCCGACGAGGGTGCCGGTGAGCAGTCGCAGGGCGTGCGGCGCCCTGAGGATGTCGAGATAGCCGCCGCTCTCCTTGGCCTCGGTGGCCATGTCCGTCTCCTCTCCCCCGGTGCCCCACCCCCGAGGTTTTACGTATAACTTCCGGAGTCATACGTACCATGGCGGCATCCCCCGGGTCCACCCCGTGGGCGGCAACCATCCCTCGCGGAGGCAACGAGTGCAGACCCCGGAACCCCCCAGCGCAGCGCGGCCCACCAGCCGGGACGTCGCCAGGGCCGCCGGAGTGTCCCAGGCCACCGTTTCCCTCGTGCTCGGCGACAAATGGCGCGGTCGCGTCTCCGAACGCACCGCACAGGCCGTACGCGAGGCAGCGCGCGGTCTCGGATATCGGCCGAATCTCGCCGCTCGCAACCTCCGCCTCGGGCACACCAGGACCGCGCTCCTCGTCGTCCCCGCGCTCACCAACGAGTTCTTCGCCCGCGTCTACACCGGCGCCGCCACCGTTGCCGCCCGGCACGGCTTCGGCGTCGTCCTCTACCCCTCGCCGGACGGCGTCGGCCCGGCCAAGGACCCCTTCGCCTCCGCCCGCGCCGCACTCGACGGCGTCATCGCCTCCTCCATGGCCGCCGACGCCCTCAAGGCCTTCCGCGGCACCGATCTGCCCCTGGTCATGCTCGACAGCGACCCCGCCGACACCGGCGCCGCCGCGCACGTCAACCTCGACATCGCGGACGGGATGCGGCAGGTCACCGGACACCTCCTGGCCCTCGGTCACCGCCGCTTCGTCCATCTCGCCTCGGCCGTGCCCTCCTGGACCTTCGACGTACGGGCTGCCGCCCTCGCCGAGGCGCTCCGCGACGCCTCGGTACGCACCGTGCGCGCGCCCCTCGACGTGGACGGCGCCCGCGCCGCCGCCGAACGCGCCCTCACCGGCCCCGGCCCGCGACCCACCGCCCTCGTCTGCGACGACGACATCCTCGCCGCCGGCGCCTGCAAGGCCGCGCGGCGGCTGGGCCTGCGCGTCCCCGAGGACGTCTCCGTCACCGGCTTCGACGACCTGGCCCTCGCCACCGCCGTCGAACCGGAGCTCACCACCGTCCGCCTGCCCGCCGAACGCATCGGCGAGCGCGGCATGGCCGCCCTCCTCGCCGTCCTGGCGGGCGAGACCCCGGAACCCGGCCACCTCCCGGTCACCCTGATGCCCCGCGACTCCTCAGGCCCGGCACCGGCCTGAGCACGACGAAGCCCCGGCCCGCAGAAGCGGACCGGGGCCATCGAGCGGGCGAGGAGGGATCTACTCGTCCAGGTCCAAGTCGTCGAGAATGTCGTCCGACGGCTCGTCCGTCTTCGCGATCGCCGCGTTGTCCGCCTCCAGCAGACGCACCAGCTGACGCCCGACGATCCGCTTGAACTTCCGCTGCTGCGGGCGCGTACGGTCGAGGACCGCCACCTCGAGCCGCTCCGCGGGGATCTCCCGCTCACTGCCGTTGGTGTCCCGCGACAGCGCCTGCACGGCCAGCTTCAGCGCCTCGGCGAGCGACATCCCGTCGCGGTGCCGCTGATCGAGGAAGCTGCCGATCTGCTCCGCGTTGCCGCCCACGGCCACCGAACCGTGCTCGTCCACGATGGAGCCGTCGTGCGGCAGGCGGTAGATCTGGTCGCCCTCGGGCTCGGCACCGACCTCGGCGACGACCAGCTCCACCTCGTACGGCTTCTCCCCCGCACTCGAGAAGATCGTGCCCAGCGTCTGGGCGTACACGTTGGCCAGGCCCCTGGCCGTCACGTCGTCCCGGTCGTAGGTGTAACCACGCAGGTCGGCGTAGCGGACACCGCCGATCCGCAGGTTCTCGTACTCGTTGTACTTTCCGGCCGCCGCGAAACCGATCCGGTCGTAGATCTCGCTGAACTTGTGCAGCGCGCGGGACGGGTTCTCGCCGACGAACACGATGCCGTCGGTGTACTGAAGGACGACCAGACTGCGGCCGCGGGCGATGCCCTTGCGGGCGTACTCCGCCCGGTCGGCCATGGCCTGCTGGGGTGAGACGTAGAACGGAGTCGACACCGGCTACCCGTCCCTTTCTTCTGGGATTCTTCGGACGACGAGTGATCAGAGCAGGGCCGCGCGCGGACCGTCGGGCTGCTCCAGGCGCCGATCGGTGACCGAGCGGGCGAGCGCCGAGGACTCCTCCTCGGTGAGCCTGCGGAAGCCCTCGTCGGTGATGACGGTGACGATGGGATAGATGTGGCGGTACAGGTCCGGTCCGCCGGTCGCCGAGTCGTCGTCGGCGGCGTCGTACAGCGCCTGTACGACCAGCGTCGTGGCCTGCTCCTCCGTCAGGTCGGGGCGGAACAACTTCTTCATCGAGCCCCGGGCGAAGATCGAACCGGAACCCGTGGCGGCGAATCCGTGCTCCTCCGAGCGGCCGCCGGTCACGTCGTAGGAGAAGATCCGGCCCTTCTCCTTGCCCTCGTCCCAGCCGGCGAAGAGCGGCACGACGGCGAGGCCCTGCATCGCCATCCCGAGGTTCCCGCGGATCATGGTGGACAGACGGTTCGCCTTGCCCTCCAGGGAGAGGGTCGCCCCCTCCACCTTCTCGAAGTGCTCCAGCTCCAGCTGGAACAGCTTGACCATCTCCACGGCGAGACCGGCGGTGCCGGCGATGCCCACGGCCGAGAACTCGTCGGCCGGGAACACCTTCTCGATGTCGCGCTGCGCGATCATGTTGCCCATGGTCGCCCGCCGGTCACCGGCGAGGACCACGCCGCCGGCGAAGGTCGCGGCGACGATGGTGGTGCCGTGCGGCGCCTCGACGACCCCCTCGGGCAGCTTCCGGTTGCCCGGCAGCATCTCCGGCGAGTGGTCGGACAGGAAGTCCATGAACGAGGACGATCCCGGCGTCAGGAAGGCAGCTGGTAGACGCCCGGTGCTACGAGTGTTGGCTTCCACGCGTGTCCCTCCAAATATGAGATGGCCCGACGCAGAGTGTCGGGATCGTCTCCCAACTTGCCGATGGCCGAATTGCAGTTGAAGCACAGTACGCCACGGACCCTACCCGTCCTGTGACGATGATCCACATCGATTGCGGGGGCAGTCGACCGCACTGTCGTTCGACACATCGCTTGCGACCGGACGGCGCGAGCAGCCTCGCCCGCACCGTCCGGCAATCGCCTGGGTCACCCCGCCCCGACCTTCGATCCGAAGGTCGGATGCCTTACTGGCCGCCCTTTTGCACGAAGGAGCGCACGAAGTCCTCGGCATTCTCCTCGAGCACGTCGTCGATCTCGTCCAGCACGGAGTCGACGTCGTCGCTCAGCTTCTCCTGGCGCTCCTTGAGGTCGGAGGTCTCCTCCGCGGTCGTCTCCTCGACCTCCTCCGTGGAACGCGTCGCCTTCTGCTGTCCGCCGCCGGTGTCCTTGGTCGCCATATCCCTCACCCCGCTCGAATCGGCCCGCTCGGTTGGGTCTCTCAAGATCAGACCCTACAAGCCAGGTCTGACATCGGCCCCGCAGTTTGGTACAACGTCCGGGCGCTAGTCCCATGATTCCCAGCGCCCGGCCATTTCAGCCGCCCGACAGGACGCGGACCAGTTCCTCCGCCGTCCTGCACCGGTCGAGCAGTTCCTTCACGTGGTTCCTGGTGCCCCGCAGGGGCTCCAGGGTCGGCACCCGCTGGAGGGAGTCCCGGCCCGGGAGGTCGAAGATCACCGAGTCCCAGGAGGCGGCCGCCACGTCGTCCGCGTACTGCTCCAGGCAGCGCCCACGGAAATAGGCCCTGGTGTCCTCCGGAGGCTTCGTCTCGGCCCTCTCGACCTCGGTCTCGTCCAGGAGCCGCTTCATGCGGCCACGGGCCACCAGGCGGTTGTACAGGCCCTTCTCGGGGCGTACGTCGGCGTACTGCAGGTCCACGAGGTGCAGCCGGGCCGCGTCCCAGTCCAGGTCGTCGCGTCGCCGGTAGCCCTCCATGAGCTCCCGCTTGGCGATCCAGTCCAGCTCGCCGGCCAGGCTCATCGGATCGTGCTCGAGCCGGTTGAGCGTGTCCTCCCAGCGGATCAGGACGTCCTTGGTCTGTTCGTCGGCGTCGACACCGAAGCGCTCCTCCACGTACTTCCTGGCCAGCTCGAAGTACTCCATCTGGAGCTGGACCGCGGTGAGTGTCCGGCCGCTGCGCAGCGTGACCAGGTGCTGGAGCGTCGGGTCGTGGGAGACCTGGTGGAGCGTGCGTACGGGCTGGTCGACGGCGAGGTCCACGTTGATGAAGGAGTCCTCGATCATCGACAGCACCAGGGCCGTGGTGCCCAGCTTCAGATAGGTGGAGATCTCCGAGAGGTTCGCGTCGCCGATGATCACGTGGAGTCGGCGGTACTTCTCGGCGTCCGCGTGCGGCTCGTCGCGCGTGTTGATGATGGGGCGCTTGAGCGTGGTCTCCAGGCCGACCTCGACCTCGAAGTAGTCGGCGCGCTGGCTGATCTGGAAGCCGTGTTCGCGGCCGTCCTGGCCGATGCCGACGCGGCCGGCGCCGGTGACGACCTGGCGGGAGACGAAGAAGGGCGTCAGGTGGCGCACGATGTCCGAGAAGGGGGTCTCCCGCTTCATCAGGTAGTTCTCGTGCGTGCCGTAGGAGGCACCCTTGTTGTCGGTGTTGTTCTTGTAGAGGTGGATGGGCTGGGCGCCGGGGAGCTGGGCGGCTCGTTCGGCGGCCTCTGCCATGATCCGCTCGCCGGCCTTGTCCCAGAGGACGGCGTCGCGGGGGTTGGTGACCTCGGGAGCGCTGTATTCCGGGTGGGCGTGGTCGACGTAGAGCCGGGCTCCGTTGGTGAGGATCACGTTGGCCAGGCCGATGTCCTCGTCGGTGAGCTGGCTGGAGTCGGCGGCCTCGCGGGCGAGGTCGAAGCCGCGGGCGTCCCGCAGCGGATTCTCCTCCTCGAAATCCCAGCGGGCGCGGCGCGCCCGGTGCATCGCCGCCGCGTAGGCGTTGACGATCTGGGACGAGGTGAGCATGGCATTGGCGTTCGGGTGGCCCGGAACGGAGATCCCGTACTCCGTTTCGATGCCCATTACTCGCCGTACGGTCATGCGGCCCTCCTTGCCCGGCGGCGCTCCCCTTCGGGTGCGGCGCAACAAGTACCGACGAGCCTAGAGCGACTCCGCGCCGGTGGGGAGATCGATTCACGGTTTTGCTGGGTGGAACTGGGGTGGAATACGACGGCTGCGGATGTCCGTGGTGCCGGACATCCGCAGCCGGTGTGCGATCTACAGGTACTGACCGGTGTTCGCCACCGTGTCGATGGAGCGTCCGGTGTCCGCGCCCTGCTTTCCGGTGACGAGGGTGCGGATGAAGACGATCCGCTCGCCCTTCTTTCCGGAGATACGGGCCCAGTCGTCCGGGTTGGTGGTGTTGGGCAGGTCCTCGTTCTCCTTGAACTCGTCCACGCAGGCCTGGAGGAGGTGGGAGACGCGGATGCCCTTCTGGTTGTGGTCGAGGAAGGCCTTGATGGCCATCTTCTTGGCCCGGTCCACGATGTTCTGGATCATGGCTCCGGAGTTGAAGTCCTTGAAGTAGAGGACTTCCTTGTCGCCGTTGGCGTACGTGACCTCGAGGAAGCGGTTCTCCTCGGATTCCGCGTACATCTGCTCGACCACGGACTGGATCATTCCGTGGGCGGCGGCCTCCTTCGAGCCGTGGTGCTCGGAGAGGTCGTCGGAGTGCAGCGGCAGCGAAGACGTGAGGTACTTCGCGAAGATGTCCTTCGCGGCCTCCGCGTCCGGGCGCTCGATCTTGATCTTGACGTCGAGCCGGCCGGGCCTCAGGATCGCGGGGTCGATCATGTCCTCGCGGTTCGAGGCGCCGATCACGATGACGTTCTCCAGCCCCTCCACGCCGTCGATCTCGGCGAGCAGCTGCGGGACGATCGTGTTTTCGACGTCCGAGCTGACTCCGGATCCGCGGGTGCGGAAGAGGGATTCCATCTCGTCGAAAAAGACGATGACGGGGGTGCCCTCGCTCGCCTTCTCCCGGGCACGCTGGAAGACGAGGCGGATGTGCCGCTCGGTCTCACCGACGTACTTGTTGAGGAGCTCCGGGCCCTTGATGTTGAGGAAGTAGGACTTTCCGGCCGGCTGGCCGGTGACCTCGGCGACCTTCTTGGCAAGGGAGTTGGCGACGGCCTTCGCGATCAGCGTCTTGCCGCAGCCGGGCGGACCGTAGAGCAGGATGCCCTTCGGGGGCCGCAGTTCGTGCTCCTTGAAGAGGTCCGGGTAGAGGTACGGAAGCTCGACCGCGTCCCGGATCATCTCGATCTGGCCGCCGAGACCGCCGATCTTGGTGTAGTCGACGTCCGGGACCTCTTCGAGGACGAGTTCCTCGACCTCGCTCTTGGGGACCACTTCGTAGACGTAGCCGGACCTGGGTTCGAGCAGGAGGGCGTCGCCGGGGCGGATGGTGATGTCCAGCAGCGGCTCGGCGAGCCTGACCACCCGTTCCTCGTCGGTGTGCCCGATCACCAGGGCGCGCTCGCCGTCCTCGAGGATCTCCTTGAGGGTGACGATGTCCCCGGCGCGCTCGAATTCCATGGCCTCGACCACGTTGAGCGCCTCGTTGAGCATGACTTCCTGGCCGCGCCGGAGCTCGTCGAGCTCGACGCTGGGGCTGACGTTCACGCGGAGCTTCCGGCCTCCGGTGAAGATGTCGCAGGTGCCGTCCTCGTTGGCGTGCAGGAAGACACCGAAGCCTGCCGGCGGCTGTGCGAGCCGGTCGACCTCCTCCTTGAGGGCCACGATCTGGTCGCGGGCCTCACGGAGTGTGTTGGCGAGCCGCTCGTTCTGCGCGGACACGCCGGCCAGGTTTGTCTGCAGCTCGACGATCCGCTCTTCGAGAATCCTCGTATGACGCGGAGAGTCGGCGAGCTTGCGGCGCAGGACGGCGATTTCCTGCTCGAGATAGGCAACCTGGCCGGCGGGGTCTTCAGACCCCCGCCCCGGCCGGATGCCGCGGTTGATGTCGTCGTCGTGGGCTGCCACGGTCCTCACCTCCTCCAAGGGGAGCTGGACGCTTCCTGACCCTACCTGCGTGGGTGGTGATTGAAACCCCTAGATCACAAAGACTGTCGGGGCGTGTCCGATCTTCACCCTTGCGCTTCCCCTCACGCCAGTGGAATACCCACCCATCAACATCGAAAAGCGGGCCGGTTGTATCGTCGTGAGTGGTCAACACCCGTCAGGCTTGGCCGGACTTAGAAGAACGATCTCTTTCGACGCTCAGGAACGGCAGGAGACATGACCGTGCAGCACGAGGCCCCGACGACGGGCACCGGCGAGGCGCTGGAGGTCTGGATCGACCAGGACCTCTGCACCGGGGACGGGATCTGCGTGCAGTACGCTCCCGAGGTCTTCGAGCTGGACATCGACGGGCTCGCGTACGTGAAGAGCGCGGACGACGAGCTGCTGCAGGACGCCGGGGCCACCACGCCGGTGCCGCTGCCGCTGCTGCAGGACGTGGTGGACTCCGCGAAGGAGTGCCCGGGCGACTGCATCCACGTGCGCCGGGTTTCGGACAGGGTCGAGGTCTACGGCCCTGACGCGGAGTGACCCGTCACACACTCCGAGCGTCGCTCCGGGCGGCGCGGACGAAGGTGCCGCCCTCCCATCGCCAGCTGACGCGCTCCTGCTCGTCGGGGCAGCAACTGGGTACGTCCGGGGACGAGTAGCCGAGCAGGGTGGCGGTGACCGCCCCGTCGCGTACGGCGAGGCCGGCGACGTTCTTCTGCTGGGTGGGCTCCACGAGGGTCGCGACCACGCGCGCGCCCGGGCCGGACTTGGCGTGGGTCAGGACGTAGAGGGCGTGCGGAGGCGTGCCCGAACCGGCTTCGCAGTGTACGACTGCGACGGTCTCGGGGTTCGCGTCGCCGTCGAGGTCCCCGGTGGCCCGCTGCGCGATCTTGACGGGGGCTCCCCCGCACTCCAGGGGATAGTCGGCCGACGCGGCGTCGGGCGCGGGCCGCGGGGCAGTCGTCCCGCTGCCGGCGGCCGCGGTCGTCGCGGTGGCGGGGCCGGGCTGCAGCAGGCCGGCGGCGGCCACGACGGCGGCCATCGCGGTCGCGGTGGCCAGCCAGTGCACCGGCCGGGCGTGGGTGTGCGCGAGGTCCGGGACGGCGGGGGGCTGCACGCGGGATGTCTCCTGTGAGGGTGGCGCGGAAGGAGTTGCGGGCATCGTGCCACACGTCACAGGTGGGTGGAACAGTCGGGGTGCGGGCAGTCCGCAAAGATGCCGAACGTGAAGGTGCCGCCGTCGAGTTCCCCGCTCCGGGCGGGAACTCGGCGGCGGCACGCCTTCGTTGTCGGGGCGTCAGCCCTTGTTGGGGCCTTCGTAGTCCTCGCCGTACGCGCCCTTGGCGGGGCGGCGGCGGCGCATGGGGGGCTCGACGCCGTCCGCGAGGCGGCGGGCGGTGACGAGGAAGCCGGTGTGGCCGATCATCCGGTGGTCCGGGCGGACGGCCAGGCCTTCCACGTGCCAGTTGCGGATCATGGATTCCCAGGGCTGCGGTTCGGCGTAGCAGCCGAATTCGCGGATGGACTCCACGGTGCGCGCGAGCTGGGTGGTGGTCGCCACGTAGCAGCAGAGGATGCCGCCGGGGACGAGCGCCTTGGAGACGGCCTCCAGGCACTCCCAGGGGGCGAGCATGTCCAGGATGACGCGGTCGACGTCGGTGTCGGACAGGTTGTCCTGGAGGTCGCCGACGGTGAGCTGCCAGGCGGGGTGCGGGCCACCGAAGTAGCGCTCGACGTTGCCCTTGGCGATCTCGGCGAAGTCCTCGCGGCGCTCATAGGAGTGCAGCATTCCGCTGTCGCCGATGGCGCGCAGGAGGAAGCTGCTGAGCGAGCCCGAGCCCACCCCGGCTTCCACGACGCGGGCGCCGGGGAAGATGTCGGCGAAGGCCAGGATCTGCCCCGCGTCCTTGGGATAGACCACGGCGGCACCGCGGGGCATGGACAGGACGTAGTCGGGGAGCAGGGGGCGCAGCGCGAGGTAGGCGACGTTTCCCGTGGTACGGACAACACTGCCCTCGGGAGCACCGATCAGCTCGTCGTGGGGGAAGGAACCCTTGTGGGTGTGGAAATTCTTCCCGGCCTCGAGCGTGAACGTGTAGTGGCGTCCCTTGGGGTCGGTGAGCTGGACCTGGTCCCCGACCTTGAAGGGCCCGCGACGGCGGGCGGCACCGGTCGGTTCGGACATGTGACCAGAGTACCGGGGTTACGCGGAGGGTCTTGCCATGGCCTTGACGAAGGCGCGTTCCACGTCGTTGGCGGAGAGGACCCCGTAGATCTCGCCGGTGTCCTCGACGACGAGGTATTCGGAGGCGGGGCTGGCGCGGAGGTGGTCGAGGAGGGGCTGGCCGGTGAGTTCGGCGGGGACCCTCATGCCGTCGGTGAGGTCCTGGGCGAGGGTGGAGACGGCGACCCAGGGGCGGCGGTGCTGGGGGACGCCGGCGATGGCGCTCTCGCGGACGAGGCCGGTGGGGCTGCCCTGGCCGTCGACGACGACGAGGGCGCGGGCTCCGGCCTCGTTGGCGCGGCGCAGGGCCTCGGAGAGCGGGGTGGCGGGTTCGACGGGGATGGCGCGCCGGGTGAGGGTGCGGGCGCGGAGTTCGGGGAGGTGCTCGCGGAGCCGAGCCATGCGCAGGCTGTTGCCGGCGCCGGTCCAGATGATGGCGGCGAGGATCGCGGCGAGCAGGGCGTCGGTGACGGTGTCCATGCCGCTGATGTCGTCGGTGGAGTTGCCGAGGAGTCCCGTCCGGGTGAGGAGCGGGAGGCCGATGAGGACGGTGACGGCGAGCGCCCGGCCGACCCAGGCGGCGGCGACGGTGCCGGCCATGGGCTTGCCGGTGATCTTCCAGACGACGGCGCGGAGCATGCGGCCGCCGTCGAGCGGAAGGCCGGGCAGCAGGTTGAAGATCGCGACGATCAGGTTGGAGATCATCAGCCCGGCGAGGAGCACGCCGGGGACGGTGCCGGGTTCGACGGCGTACAGCGTGAGGTAGAAGACGCCGGCGAGGACGAGGGAGAGCAACGGTCCGACGAAGGCGAGGACGAACTCGCGGCCGGGCGTCTCGGTCTCCTTCTCGATCTCGGAGACGCCGCCGAAGAACTGGAGCTGGATGCGGCGCACCGGGAGCTTGAAGCGGAGTGCGGCGATCGTGTGGGCCAGTTCGTGGACGAGGACCGAGGCGTAGAAGGCGATGGCGAAGAAGAGGGAGACCAGGTAGCGGGCGGCGCCGAGCTCGGGCAGGACGCGTTCGATCTGGTCGCCGAAGACCCAGGTGATGAGGGCGGCGACGAGGAACCAGCTGGGGGCGACGTAGACGGGCACGCCGAAGGGGCGGCCCATGAGGATCCCTCCGCCGGGTTCCTCGTTCCGTCGGGTGCGGGAGTCGGCGCCGGCCGGCGGTTCCGCGTCGCCGGACCGCGGCCGCTTGTTCTCGCCGCGCTCGTCGTCCTGGTTCACGGGTTCCTCTCGTAGCCTTCCGCCCGACCCCTGTCGTGCGTCACTCTTCGATCATGCAGCGTGACGGGGTCTGTCGTCGATGGTATGCGGCTCGCTGTCAGTGGCGGGTCGTAGGGTCTGAGTCATGAGTACGAGCGAGCAGCCGCCCGTGGGGGCCAGGACGCCCATGTCGTTGTCGCCTTCGCGGGCGAGCGACTTCATGCAGTGTCCCCTGCTGTACCGGTTCCGGGTGATCGACCGGCTGCCGGAGAAGCCGAGCGAGGCGGCGACCCGGGGCACGCTGGTGCACGCGGTGCTCGAGCGGCTCTTCGACGATCCCGCGGTGGACCGGACGGCGCCGCGGGCGAAGGCGATGATTCCGGGGCAGTGGGACCGGCTGCTGGAGTCGAAGCCCGAGCTGGGCGAGCTGTTCGCCGAGGACGCCGAGGGTGAGCGTCTGACGCGCTGGCTGGGCGAGGCGGAGCAGCTGGTGGAGCGGTGGTTCACGCTGGAGGATCCGACGCGGCTGGAGCCGGCGGAGCGTGAGCTGTTCGTGGAGACGGAGCTGGAGTCGGGGCTGCGGCTGCGCGGGGTGATCGACCGGATCGACGTGGCGCCGACGGGCGAGGTACGGATCGTCGACTACAAGACGGGCAAGGCGCCGCGGCCGGAGTACAGCGGGGGCGCGCTGTTCCAGATGAAGTTCTACGCGCTGGTGATCTGGCGGCTGAAGCGGGTGGTGCCGCGTCGCCTGCAGCTGGTGTACCTGGGCAGTGGCGATGTGTTGACGTACGACCCGGTGGAGACGGATCTGCTGCGGGTGGAGCGGAAGCTGCTCGCCCTGTGGGAGGCCATCCGGCTGGCGACGGATACGGGTGAGTGGCGCCCGCGTCCGACGAAGCTGTGCGGCTGGTGCGACCACCAGGCGGTGTGTCCGGAGTTCGGGGGGACTCCCCCGGTGTATCCGCTGGAGATCCGGAGCGAGATCGTTTCCGCGCGCCCGCCGGAGTCGGGCGAATCGGGGCAGGGCAGAATGGGGCCGGTCCAGCCCGCGCCGTGAAGGAGTTTCTGTGGCTATCCGCGTCCTGTTGGTCGACGACCAGCCGCTGCTACGTACCGGTTTCCGGATGATTCTGGAGGCGGAGCAGGACATCGCGGTCGTGGGTGAGGCCGGCGACGGCCTCCAGGCTCTGGAGCAGGTGCGGGCCCTGCAGCCCGATGTGGTCCTGATGGACATCCGGATGCCTCGGATGGACGGGGTCGAGGCGACCCGGCAGATCACGGGTCCCGGGCGGGACGGTCCGGCGAAGGTGCTGGTGCTGACGACGTTCGATCTGGACGAGTACGTGGTGGAGGCGCTGCGGGCGGGGGCCAGCGGGTTCCTGCTGAAGGACGCGCCGGCCAACGAGCTGGTACAGGCGATCCGGGTGGTCGCGGCGGGTGAGGCGATGCTGGCTCCGTCGATCACGCGACGGCTGCTCGACAAGTATTCGGCGCATCTGCCGTCGGGCGACGAGCAGGTGCCGGACACGCTGAACACGCTGACCGAGCGTGAGGTCGAGGTGCTGAAGCTGGTGGCGCGCGGTCTGTCCAACGCGGAGATCGCGGCGGATCTGTTCGTCAGCGAGACGACGGTGAAGACGCACGTGGGCCATGTGCTGACCAAGCTGGGGCTGCGCGACCGGGTGCAGGCGGCGGTGTACGCGTACGAGAGCGGTCTGGTGCGCCCCGGCGGGCAGTAGCCGGCGGAGTGGGACGTACGGGAAGGGGCCCGGCACGCTGTAGGCGTGCC
>NZ_JBHWJZ010000041.1:0-61387 GCF_042731085.1 Streptomyces sp. NPDC059875 | reverse complement strand
AACGGAGCGATCAACGCCCACGACTCATCCGTCAGTTCATGTCGACGCACCACGAATAGAGCAACGAGCCGACGACTTTACGGACATGGCCTAGGAGGTCGACGGCTTCCTCCCAGAGGAAGCGGTCGGCGCCACCGCCGGACTTCCGGCGGTGGGGTTCGTAGCTCCCGACCAGGAACCCATCTCGAGGAGTTCGGCGAGGCTCCGCCGGTACGCGTGATGGGCAGCGAGGGCGGTGTTCACGTAGGGCAGGCGGGGGGATGTCCATGCCCGGAGCCTCGCAGCGGATACCGAGGGCGAGGCTGTCCGCGAATCCGTCCTCCCACTTGTTGACCGTGTTGAAGCCGGCCGGGGCGACGGCGATCGCATCGGCGGTCGAGGGTGAGGCCGATGGGCCCGACGTCATGTCGGGCCCATCGGTCGTTTTCACGGAACGCCTCCGGCGGGGTTCAGCGGCACAGGGCGGTGTCCACGGCGCGTTCGAGACTTCTCCGGCCGGCCTCGTCGGTGAGCTGCATGGTGACCGCGACGTTGGTGGCACGGCCGTCGTCGGTGGCGCCGCCCCGGGTCTCGTACCCCGGGAAGCTGCCGCCGTGGCCCCAGGAGAGACCGCCGCACGGCAGCGGCCTGCTGAGGAGTCCAAGTCCGTAGCGGGCGGCGGGGCCGAAGGTCGCTTCGGCGGGGACGGTGGAGCGCATCTGGGCGAGCTGGGCCGAGGGCAGGAGATGGCCCGCCAGGAGTGCGCTGAAGAAGCGGTTGAGGTCAGAGTTGGTGGAGAGCATCTGGCCTGCCGCCCAGCCCCAGGAGGGGTCGATCTCCGTGATGTCGCGCAGCGGTCCGTCCGCCGCGTCGCGGAGGTATCCGTGGGGGTGGGGCTCCCGGATGCTCGCGTCACCGGGGATGGGGAAGTAGGTGTGGCGCAGCCCGATGCGCTTGATGATGCGCCGGTCGATCTCCTCGGCGAGGGGGCGGCCGGTGACCTTCTGGACGATCAGGCCGGCGAGCACGTAGTTGGTGTTGCTGTACTTCCAACTCGTCCCGGGGACGAAGTCGGCCGGGTGCTGGAGGGCTGTGTCGAGCAGTTCGCGGGGGGCGTAGTACCGCACGTCGTCCCCGAGGTAGTTGCTGTAGTTGGGGAGTCCGCTGGTCTGCTGGAGGAGCTGGCGGACGGTGATGCGCCGTCCGTCGATCCCCTCCCCGCGGACAAGGCCGGGCAGGTAGGTGTCCACGGTGGCGTCGAGGCCGATCTTCCCTTCGCCGACCATCTGCAGGACGACGACCGCGACGAAGGTCTTGGTGTTGCTGCCGATCCGTACCTGGCCGTCCCTGGGCACCTTCGAGCCGGTGGCCAGGTCGCCGAGCCCTGCGGTGTACGTGCGGGTGCGGCCGTCACGGTCCTGGACGCTCGCCAACGCGGCGGGCATGCCGTCGTCGCGCACCAGCGCGTTCAGGCTCTGCTGGACGGCGTCCGGACTGCTGGCGGCGGAGACGGAGGGCGGGGCGAGGGCGCCCAGTGTCATGACGCCGATGGCCACCGCGGCTGCGGCGGGCAGGGCTCGTCGGCGCGTGCCCTGCCGCCGGCTCGGCGAGCGAAGGCCTTGCCGTGTCTGTCCACGCATGAGGCAACTCCTGAGGAATCGTTGGATCATCGTTCGGGTCGTCGGGTCGTCGGGTCGCCGAATGCCTGATTCATCCGCACAGGGCCCTGTCCACGGCGTCCTTCACGTGCTGCGTGGCCGAATCGTCCGTTGGGATGCTCGTGACCGCGACGTTGACTGCGCGACCGTCGTCGGTGACACCACCCCGGGTCTCGTACCCCGCGATGTCGCCGCCGTGACCCCAGTAGACGCCGCCGCACGACAGCGGCCTGCTCGTGAGCCCCAGCCCGTAGCTGAGTCCTGAGGTCCCGACGGGGACCGTCGTGCGCATCTCGGCGAGCTGCGCCGCCGGGAGGAGGCGGCCGGCGAGGAGCGCGGTGAAGAAGCGGTTGAGGTCGGAGTTGGTGGAGATCAACTGGCCTGCGGCCCAGGCCCAGGAGGGGTCCAACTCCGTGAAGTCGCGCAGCGGTCCGTCCGCCGGGTTGCGGTGGTAGCCCTGGGGGTGCGGCTCTCGGATGGTCATCTCTCCGGGGGCGGGGAAGTAGGTGTGGCGCAGCCCGATGCGCTTGATGATGCGCCGGTCCATCTCCTCGGCGAGGGGGCGGCCGGTAACCTTCTGGACGATCAGGCCGGCCAGGACGTAGTTGGTGTTGCTGTATCCCCATGTCTCCCCCGGAGCTGCGTCGGCCTTGTACCGGAGGGCGATGTCGAGCAGCTCGCGGGGTTCGAGGTACCGGTTCCTGATCTCGTCGTCGTCGACGTGGACGCCGTAGTCGGGGAGTCCGCTGGTGTGCTGGAGGAGCTGGCGGACCGTGATGTGGCGTCCGTCGATCCCCTCCCCGCGGACGAGTCCGGGCAGGTAGTCGTCCACCTTGGTGTCGAGGCCGATCCTCCCTTCGCCGACCAACTGCAGGACCACCACTGCGGTGAACGCCTTGGTGTTGCTGCCGATCCGTACCTGGCCGTCCCTGGGCACCTTCGAGCCGGTGGCCAGGTCGCCGACTCCTGCGGTGTACGTGCGGGTGCGGCCGTCACGGTCCTGGACGCTCGCCAGCGCGGCGGGCATGCCGTCGTCGCGCACCAGCGAGTTCAAGGCCTGCTGGACGGCGTCCGGCCTGGCAGTGGCAGCGGCGGGGGCGGCCGAACCGGAGGCGGAGGCGGAGGCGCTGGACGGGGCGAGGACGCCCGTGGTCATGACGCCGATGACCAGCGCGGCCGCGGCCGCGGCCGACACGGCTCGTCGCCGCCCGCCGCCCTGCTGCTGCCGGGTCCGGGAAGGAAGGCCCTGCCGGGTCTGAGCTCGCATGAGTCAACTCCTGGGGAATCGTTCGGTCGGAGCACGAATCCTGGTTTCCAGGGCCCTCTGACCGCATCGCGGGAAGGCGGGAGAAATCGCTCCCCCGATCGGGGGAGGCTGCCTGCGCGCGCCCCGGCGATACTGGCGATCATGATCAGGGGAATTCGGCCGCTTCTGCGCGGCTCCACGTATTCGGGTGTGCTGTTCGCCTATTGCGGCGCTCTGGCGAGCCTTCCGCTGCTACCTTTCGCCCTGTTGCCGGCGCTGTCGTGGCGATCCGCTCCCGAGGGCGTGCAGATCGTCCTGGTCCTGCTGGTCTGGGCGGTACTGGTCGGCGTGGCCGGACTGGCGCGCCCTGTAAGGCGGGCGCTGGTCGTGTCCGCCCGCCGGCTGCTGCGGGTGCCGCTGCCGAATCCGGCGGCCGGTCGCCGGACTTCTGGTTCCCCCGGCCTCGACCACTGGCGGACCCCGCTCTGGCTGGTGCTGCACGTGGCCGTCGGGTGGGCGGGGGCGCTGGCGAGCGGGGTGCTGTTCATCATGGGCATCTCCCTGCCGGGGAACTGGCTCGGCGGCGAGGCGCGGGCGAGTCTGTTCGGCACGTCGGTCCGGGTGTCGGGCGGGTGGAGCAGCTGGGTGGTGGCGGCCGTGTGCATCCTGCTGGCGGCGGCCGTCTGCGTACTGGTGACGAAGACCCTGCGGTGGTCGGCGCCACGGCTGTTGGGACCGTCGGCAGCCGAACGGCTCGCGCTGGCTGCCGAACGGGAACTGCTGCTGGCCGAACGCAACCGGATTGCCCACGAGTTGCACGATTCGATCGGGCACACATTGACGGCGGCCACCATCCAGGCGGCGGTGGCCGGCGAGGTGCTCTCCGCCGACCCGGCGGCGGCGCGGGCCGCCATGCGCAGCATCGAGGAGTCGACGCGGGCCGCGCTGGAGGACCTGGACTACGTGCTCGGAGTGCTGCGCGAGGAACAGTCGGGGACGGCGCCGACCCGGACCCTGGCCGACCTCCACGAGCTGCTGGACCGCCTGCGGCACGCGGGGGCGGTGGTGGAACCGGAGCTGTCGGGCCCCCTGGCGCAGGTGCAGGGGACGCTCTCCCGGGCGGCGTACCGGATTCTCCAGGAGGGGCTGACGAACGCGCTGCGCCACGGGGCGGGCGGCCCGATCGAGGTCCGGGTGGCGGCCGGGCCGGACGGAGTGGATCTCACGGTGGTCAACCGGACCGGGGCACGGACGGGCCCGGGCCCGGATACCTTCCCGACCTCCGGCCACGGTCTGCCCGGACTGGCCGAGCGCGTCAGACTGCTGCACGGTGAGTTCCAGTCCGGCCCGGACGGGACGCAGCACTGGCGGCTGGCCTGCCGGCTGCCGGCACAGGTGTCGGCGTGAGCGGATCCGACGCGGGCGACGGCACGGCCCTACCTTCCCGAACCAGCCCTTCCGTCATCAGCCCCTACGTCACCCTCCTGATCGCGGACGACGACGAGGTCACCCGCAGCGGCCTGCGCCTGCTGCTCGCCGCGCAGCCGGGGATCACGGTGGTCGGCGAGGCCGCCGACGGGGTCGAGGCGGTCGAACGGGCGAGGATCCTGCACCCGGACGTGGTCCTGATGGACGTCCGGATGCCGCGTCTCAACGGGATCGAGGCCACCCGCCGGCTTCTTGCCGAAGCGGCCGAACCGCCGAAGGTCGTGGTGATCACCACCTTCGAGAACGACGGCTACGTCACCGCCGCCCTCAGTGCGGGCGCCAGCGGCTTCGTCCTCAAGCGCCTCCCGATCCGCCAGATCGCCGAGGCGGTCCGGGTGGTGGCGGCGGGCGAAGCGGTACTCTTCCCGGCCGCACTGGGCCGCATGGTCGCCCCCCGCCCGCTGGGCTCCGCAGAGGCCCTGCCGCGGGCCGCCCTCACCGGTCGGGAGGAGGAGGTGCTGCGCCTGATGGCCACGGGGCTCTCCAATCCGGAGATCGCGCAGTCCCTCACGGTGAGCCTGGAGACGGTCAAGACGCACGTCGGGAATGTGCTGACCAAGCTCGGCGCGCAGAACCGGACCCATGCGGTGGTGATCGCCTACGAGTCCGGCCTGGTGGTCCCGGGCTTCGTCGGCTGACCGGCTTCAGTACGGGCCGCGACGTAGCTCCGCCCTGCTGTGTGTGACACCCTCGGGCCTCGTGCGCACCCCCACGCACCGTCGGCACCCTCGGGGGAACGGGCCCGGCTCAGAGGCGCGAACACGGGGAAATTCACTAGGTGACGACTTCAAGAAGATCTCGTCGTGGGCGGCCATGCTGTCTGCATCTACGTTGGTGGGCACCAACCACGGGATGAACTTCGATCCATTGATCAACTTCGCAGTCGCGAACGTCGCCGCGGAGCCATTCCGACGCCCTGGGGAGAATCTGGGGAGCATGCGCGCCGCTGGGGGCCCGCCGCCGCTGTGCCGGCGATCCGGCTGGGGGACCTTGCCGGGGTGGTGAGCCGGGCGCACGCTGGTCTTATGGCTGCGCACGAGGGCCCTACGCTCATCACTTCCGTGCAGAGAGCCTTCCGTCTGCTGGAAGCGGTAGGCGCGCACGCGAGCGGCGCGCCGGCGAAGCAGTTGGCACGCGAGACGGGCTTGCCTCTGGCCACCACCTATCACCTGCTGCGGACGCTGGTCCACGACGGGTATCTACGGAAACTGGACGACGGCGGGTTCGTCATCGGGGACCAGCTGGAGGTACTCCATGCCGGAAGCCGCGGGCAGGCGCTCCTCAGCCGTATACGCCCCACTCTCGCCGCTCTGCGGGACGAACTGTCGGCCGCCGCCTACTTGACCTTCTACGAGGAGGGCGAGATCCGGGTCGCCGAGATCGTCGACGGCCCCCGGGCCCCCCGGGTCGACCTGTGGGTGGGATTCGAGGACGCCGGACACGCCACCGCGCTCGGGAAATGCGTGCTGCGCGAGCTGGACGACGACTCCCGCAACGACTACCTCTCACGCCACTCCCTCGTCGACCTCACGCCCCGGACCATCACCCACCGTTCCGAACTGATCCGGCGACTCGACTCCTCGACCACCGACCCGGCCGTCATGGACTTGGAGGAGTACGCCCTCGGTACGGTCTGCGTCGCGGTGCCCGTATACAGCGGCGACACGCTCGGATCGCTCGGTGTCTCCCTGCGGGCGGACCGGCTCTCCCGCATCGACGAGGTGCGGGCGCGACTGGTGCCGACAGCCGGTCGCGTGACCAGGGGTCTTTCGCTCACTATCTGAAATTTCTCTCCTTGTGGCACCCGCAGGGAACCTGTTCCCTGAATGAAAGAGACATTCGGGGCAAATGCGCCGCTGTCAGGAGAGGAATGCGGACCACGACATGAGTCAGGCCGGAGACCATGAAGGCGGCTGGTGGCGGACGTGGCCCTTCGCGACGCCCCGGACAGCCGCCGCACAGTTCGCCGCGGGTATGCCCGCATTGATCGTCTCTGTCGTCGCACTCCTCACCCTCGTCAGCGGAGCCGGGATGACCTGGCTGCCACTGCTCGCCGCCGGACCCGCGCTGGCCGCCACCACCAGCCGGCCGCGGGGGGTTCTCTGTGTCGGCTTCCTCGGCGCCGCTCTGGGCGCCGCACTCGGGGCTCGCGACGCCGTACCGGGTCACGAGCTGGCAATCGTGCTCTCGGCGTTGGTCGCCGTGACCCTGGCGAGTGGCATGGCCAGCGGGCTGCGCGTGCGCCGCGAACAGGTACTCGCAGACGTGCGCTCGGTCGCCGAGGCCGCCCAGCACGCCCTCCTCAAGCCCGTGCCCCCGAGGGTCGGCCAGTTCCAGGTGGCCGTCCGTTACAGCGCCGCCGCGGCGGAGGCCCGCATCGGCGGGGACCTCTACGCGCTGGTCCCGACTCCGTACGGGGTCAGGGTGATCGTCGGCGACGTGCGCGGCAAGGGGCTGCCCGCGGTGGGCACCGCCGCTCTGGTGCTCGGTGTCTTCCGCGAGGCCGCCTACGACGAGCCCGACCTCCTCGACGTCGTCAGCAGGATCGAGCGGAGCCTGGCGCGCAATCTGGGTGCCGACGACTTCGTCACCGCCGTGGTCGCCGGGTACCCCGGGGCCGGGCGCATGGAAGTGGTCAACTGCGGGCACGCCCCACCGCTGGTGGTCCGCGATTCCCACGTCATGGCCGTCGAGCCGACCCGTCCGGCTCCACCGCTCGGGCTGCGCGCCCTGACCGGCGAGACCCCGAGCCTTCAGGTACTGCCTTTCGCCGACGGTGACCAGTTGCTCCTCTACACCGATGGCGTCACCGAGGCCCGCAACCATGATCGTGAGTTCTACCCGCTCGTCGAGCGGGTGGCGCGGCACCTTTCGGACGAGCCGTCCCATACCCTCGCCGCGCTCCACGACGAGCTGCTGGCGCACGTCGGCGGTCGGCTCCACGACGACGCGGCGCTGCTCCTGCTCCGGAAGCCGGTCACTGTCGAGTCGGCGTCCGTCACCGAGAGTCAGACTTCGGCTCGGCGGTCGACTTGTTGCCCGGCCGAAGCACCCTGACGCAGGCGGATCGGGAGGGACTGGTGGCCGTTGCTGATCAGGGAGGGCAGGGGGCGCAGTTCGGTGGGCGGGACGGCGAGGGAGAGGTCGGGGAAGCGGGTGAAGAGGTGCTCCAGGGCCGTGGCCACCTCCAAGCGGGCCAGCGGGGCGCCGAGGCAGAAGTGGATGCCGTGGCCGAAGGCCAGGTGGTCCTTGGTGGTGCGGGTGACGTCGAAGGTGTCGGCCGTGGGGCCGTGCCAGTCCGGGTGGCGGTTGGCTGCCGCGTACGAGGCGAGGATCGCTTCACCCCGCGCGATGGTCCGGCCGTCGGCGAGCGGGATGTCGGTGACGGCGTAGCGCAACGGGAGGTGTTTGACGGCCGGTTCGTGGCGGAGGGTCTCCTCCACGACGTCGTTCCAGCCGGACCGGCCGGCGCGGAGGTGGGCGAGCTGGTCCGGGTGGGTGAGGAGGGAGGTGACCGCCTGGTCGATGACGTTCACCGTCGTCTCGTACCCGGCGCTGATCACCAGCAGGAGCGTGTCGCGCAGTTCGTCCTCCGCCAGGGTGGAGCCGTCCTCGTCGCGCGTGGCGATGAGCAGTGAGGTCATGTCGTCGCCGGGCACGGCCCGCTTGGCGGCGATGAGGTCGTCGAGGAGGCCGTAGAGGCGTACGGCGTTGGCCGTGGCCTCCTCGGAGGTGAGCGTCGTGTCGAAGACGCCGTCCACGAGCGCGCGGAAGCCGCCGCGCCGGTCCTCGGGGACGCCCATCATGTGGCCGATGAGGGCGATCGGCAGCGGGTACGCGAGCCGTTCGCGCAGGTCGACGACCTCGCCGGGCGGCACGGTCGCCAGGTCGTCGAGGAGCCCGGTCACCAGGGCGTCGACGACCGGGCGCAGGGCGGCGACGCGGCGGGCGCTGAACGCGGGGGCGACCAGGCGGCGAAGCCGGGCGTGGTCGGCGCCGTAGGCGGTGAACATGTTCGACACCGCGACCCACAGGGCGAGCGGCCAGTGGGGTACCGCCTCGTCGAACGCCGGCCAGTGGGCGCGGCCGTCCTTGGACACGTCCGGGCTGGTCAGGAGCTTCCTGAGCAGGACCGGGTCGGTGACCGACCACGCCTGCACACCGAGGACGTCCACGCGGGCCGCGGCGCCGTGGGCGCGCAGCAGCCGGTGTTCGGCGTGGTGGTCGGCGCCGGTGGGGTCGAGGACGATCGGGGGGTTCGGCCGGCTCACGGGAGTCCTTTCGAGGGGGTAACACGGGAAGCCCTCCAAGGGTGGGGGGCCGCGGGGTTCTGACGGAAGATCAAGATGTGGCCCCTGTGGCCGGTTTCAGGTGGGTGTCGCGTCCATCAGGTCATCTGTCCCGGACTCTTGACTCCGCTCGCGGCAGTCGGGATCCTCGACACGCCATTCGCGCGGAACATGACAACCTCCCTCGACCGAAGACGTGAGTGATGTCCATGAGACCCCCCTCGCACAGCCGTGCGTCCGGCAGGCGCGGGCCGCTGGCCGTGCTCGCGCTGCTGCTCGCCACCGTGGCCATGCTGCTCGGCCCCGCGTCGGCCTCGTCCGCCGACGACTCCTGGTGGAACCCGGTCGCCCGCCCCGCGCCCGACTCCCAGATCAACGTCACGGGCGAGCCCTTCAAGGGCACGAACGCCCAGGGCGAGGTACGCGGCTTCGTCGACGCGCACAACCACCTGATGTCCAACGAGGCCTTCGGCGGCCGCCTCATCTGCGGTCAGACCTTCTCGGAGCAGGGGGTGGCCGACGCCCTCAAGGACTGCCCCGAGCACTACCCCGACGGTTCGCTCGCGATCTTCGACATGATCACCAAGGGCGGCGACGGCAAGCACGACCCGAACGGCTGGCCGACGTTCAAGGACTGGCCCGCCCATGACTCGCTGACCCACCAGCAGAACTACTACGCCTGGGTGGAGCGGGCCTGGCGCGGCGGCCAGCGGGTGCTCGTCAACGACCTCGTCACCAACGGCGTGATCTGCTCGGTCTACTTCTTCAAGGACCGCAGCTGCGACGAGATGACCTCCATCCGCCTGCAGGCACGCAAGACGTACGAGATGCAGGACTACGTCGACAAGATGTTCGGCGGGCCGGGCAAGGGCTGGTTCCGGATCGTCACCGACTCCGCGCAGGCCCGTGAGGTCATCGAGCAGGGCAAGCTGGCGGTCGTCCTCGGCGTCGAGACCTCGGAGCCCTTCGGCTGCAAGCAGATCCTGGACATCGCGCAGTGCGACCGGGAGGACATCGACCGCGGCCTGGACGAGCTCCACCGGCTGGGCGTGCGCAGCATGTTCCTGTGCCACAAGTTCGACAACGCCCTCTGCGGGGTCCGGTTCGACGAGGGCGCGCTGGGCACCGCGATCAACGTCGGCCAGTTCCTGTCCACCGGCACGTTCTGGAAGACCGAGAAGTGCACGGGCCCGCAGCACGACAACCCGATCGGGCTCGCCGCGGCGCCGCAGGCGGAGAAGCAGCTGCCGGCTGGTGTGGCGGTCCCGGCGTACGCGGGCGACGCGCAGTGCAACACCCGGGGTCTCACCGAACTCGGCGAGTACGCGGTGCGCGGCATGATGAAACGCAAGATGATGCTGGAGATCGACCACATGAGCGTCAAGGCCACGGGCCGGGCGCTGGACATCCTCGAGTCCGCGTCGTACCCGGGTGTGATCTCCTCGCACAGCTGGATGGACCTGAACTGGACCGAGCGGGTCTACGGTCTCGGCGGCTTCATCGCCCAGTACATGCACGGCGCCGAGGGCTTCAGCGCGGAGGCGAAGCGTACGGACGCCCTGCGCGAGAAGTACGGCGTCGGCTACGGCTACGGAACCGACATGAACGGCGTGGGCGGCTGGCCCGGTCCGCGCGGCGCGGACACCCCCAACCCGGTGCGGTACCCCTTCCGTACGACCGACGGTGGCTCCGTCGTCGACCGGCAGACGACCGGGGAGCGGACCTGGGACCTCAACACCGACGGTGCCGCGCACCACGGCCTCGTACCGGACTGGATCGAGGACATCCGGATCGTCGGCGGCCAGGGCGTGGTGGACGACCTGTTCCGGGGCGCGGAGTCCTACCTCGACACCTGGGGCGCCTCCGAGGGGCATCGGGCCGGGGTGAACATGGCCTCGGGCGCTGCGGCCGCCGCCTCCACCACGGAGTGGTGGAACCCGTTCGTCACGTACGCGCCCGGCCGGGCCGTGGACGGGGACGGGGGCACCCGCTGGGCCAGCGAGTGGAAGGAGGGGCAGTGGCTGCGCATCGACCTCGGGGAACCGCAGCTCGTCAAGCGGGTCACCCTCGACTGGGAACGGGCGTACGGCAGGGCGTACCGCATCGAGGTGTCGGACGACGGCGCCGCATGGCGTACGGTCTGGTCCACCACGACCGGTGACGGCGGCCTCGACACGGCGCGGTTCGCCGGCACGACCGCACGGTACGTAAGGATCCACGGCGAGCAGCGCGGTACGGACTGGGGGTACTCGCTGCACGAGGTGGGCGTCTACAGCGGCTGAGCCGCGACGGGACACAGCACTGCAGAGCAAGGCAAGGCCGCCGGGCCGGGCGAGTGGGTCCCATCGGGTCCCCCGCCCGGCCCGCGCGCCGCTCCCCCCAGGGGGCGGCCGACCGGAAAACGGAAAGGATCCACCGTATGTCCCGCAGGCCGCTCGCGGAACGGCGCCGGCAACTGACCGAGGCCGCGATCCGCGCGATGACCCGGGACGGCGTTCCGCGGACGACGACCCGGTCCATCGTCGCCGAGGCGGGGGTGTCGCTGAGCGTCTTCCACTACTGCTTCGACTCCAAGCAGGCCCTCCTGGAGTCCGTGATCACGACCATCACCGACCACTACGTGGGGGTCGTGAAGGAGGCGCTGCGCCCGCGGGCCACCTTCCGGGAGACCATCCGGGCCGGCTTCGAGGCCTACTGGGACCACGTCCGCACACACCCCGGCGAGCACATGCTCACCTACGAGCTCACCCAGTACGCCCTGCGCACACCGGGGTTCGAACCGCTGGCCCGCCGCCAGCACGAGCGGTACGCCGAGATCTACCACGGCCTCATCGAGGAGCTCAGCGCCGGCATGGGCCTCGAACTCCGGGTCCCCGTCCCCGTCCTGGCCCGCTACCTGGCCTCCGTGACCGACGGGCTGACCCTGAACTTCCTGGTGCTGGGCCACGACCCGGACACGTCGGCGGCGATGCTCGACCTGATCACGGATCAGGTCGCCGCGCTCGCGGGCGATCTCGCGGTGCCGACCGCCGCCGGACGGGTGGGCACGGCGGGCGCGTAGCCGCGGGGGCCCGGGAGTTCTTCGTGTCATCCCTGTTCGGGCCCAGCCCTGCCGTGGAGTCCGGCCTTGGCGCGCACCCGGGGGTGCTCGTCCTCGTCGAGGGCGCCGTTCCCGAGCCCTGGCGTCGAATGCGACCTGGCACCCTGTCAGGCCGCGTTCGGCTGTACGGCTGCGTCCAGTGCGGGGGCGATGATCGCGAAGGCGCGGTCGATCAGGTCGGTGGGGTTCTCGGCGCCGCTGCCGGCGCTCCACCTCTGCAGGGTCACGTCGAAGGCGGCAAGTGCCATTCCGGCCGCCAGGCGTGGATAGAGGTCGGCCTCCGGGTCGCGCCCCAGGCGCTGCGCCAGTTCCGCCGTCAGGACGTCCGCCCATTGCGACCGGCGTTCCAGGAAGCGGCCGTGCAGGGCGGGGGTCCGCAGGATCAGCCGGACCACGCGCAGGGCACGTTCGGTGTGGTCGGGGTGGTCGGTGCAGGCGTCGATGGGGATCGAGACGGCGTGTCGGAGCGCCACTGAGGGGGGTTCCGTGGCGGGGCGGGTGGCCAGTTCGGCGCGGATGCCCGTGCCCATCTCGGCCAGGAACTGGACGACCACGTCTTCCTTGGACGCGAAGTAGCGGAAGAACGTCCGCTTGGACACGCCGGCGGTGGCGACGATCTCGTCGACGGTGACCGCGTCGAACCCTTTCACCGCCAGCAGTTGCAGTGCCGCTTCGGTCAACTCGTCGGCGACGAGCTGACGTTTGCGCTGGGCCAGGCTCACTTCAGGGCGGGAACTCACTCGACCATGGTAACCCCATGCCCTCCATGACACTCAGGCGCACCTTGACACTTGGTGCCACAAACGGCAGCGTGTGCCGCATGACAGAGCATCAGCACTGGACCGCCGACCGGATCCCGGACCAGACCGGGCGGGTCTTCCTCGTCACCGGCGCCAACAGCGGCCTCGGCCTGGCGACCACGCGAGCGCTCGCGGGACGCGGCGGGCACGTGATTCTCGGCGTACGGGACGAGGCGAAGGGCCGCCGCGCGGTCGAGGAGATCACCGCCGAGCATCCGGGCGCCCGGCTCGAGGTCCGCCACCTCGACCTTGCCGACCTCGACTCGGTCCGTGCGTTCGCCGACCGGCTGCGCGCCGACCATCCCCGCCTGGACGTGCTCGTCAACAACGCGGGCGTGATGGCGCCGCCACGGTCCCTGAGCGCCCAGGGTCACGAGCTGCAGTTCGCGGCCAATCACCTCGGCCACTTCGCGCTGACCGGGCTGCTGCTCGACCTGCTGGCCCTCGGGGACGGTCCCCGTGTGGTCACGGTGAGTTCCGTCAACCACCGCAAGGCCCGCATCCGTTTCGACGACCTGAACGGCGAGCGCGGTTACTCGCCCATGTCCTTCTACGACCAGTCCAAGCTCGCCAACGCCGTCTTCGGGTACGAGCTCCACCGGCGGCTGGGTGAAGCGGGCAGCCCGGTGCGGAGCGTGCTCGCCCACCCCGGCTACACCGCCACCGGCCTTCAGACGAGTGCGCCGGTGGGTCTGGTACGGCTGGTCTTCGGCCGCCTCCTCAAGCCGCTCGCCCAGCCGCCCGCCCGTGGCGCGCTGCCGCAGTTGTACGCGGCGACCGACCCGAGTGTGGAGAGCGGCGAGTTCATCGGGCCGGACGGCGCGGGCGAACTGCGCGGTGGACCGGCGCGGGTGCGGCTGTCACCCGGGGCGACGGACGCCGGGACCGGCCGCCGGCTGTGGGAGGTGTCGGAACGGCTGACGGACGTGCGGTTCACCTATAAAGGGCGAATGGGAAGCGCCGAACGCTATGAGCTGACATTTCCGGTGTCGGGTGACTCCATCGTGGTCACCCGCACGGACCGCAAGGGCGCCGGCGGGCACCCCGTGTACGCCGACGAGACCGGCATCGTCCAGGCCGAGATCGACGAGCAGGGCCATGTACGGATGCTGGCCAGTGGCGGCCATCAGAGTCACGACGTGCCCGTGAGCGCCGCCCCGCTGCCGTGACCTGCCGTCACGCGTGGGGACCCGTCACGCGTAGGGGTCGAACGGGATGCCGGCCGGCTTCGCCTTCGCCAGATGGGGGGCGAAGTTGCCGTCCTTCAGACCGAAGACGGCGCTGCCGAAGTTCGCCTGGCTCAGCTTGTCGCGCAGCCCGGCCGGGTAGCCGTTCCAGCCGACCAGGGCCGGGAACTGCCACTGGTGCTCGTGGTTCTCCGGCGGCTCGTCGTTGGAGTTGGCAGGGCGGAAGCAGTGGGTGCTCAGGCCGTCCTTGTGGTAGACGACCTTCGGATGGGTCCCGTCCCAGCGGATCTGGTCACGGCCGTAGGTGTTGAAGTTTCCGTGCGCCGACGTGGAGACGTACCGAGCCTCGTTGTTCTGGATCCAGACCACGACGTGCTCCCAGTCGTGGCGGTGCCCGCCGAGTCCGCTGCCCGCCACGGCCTGGTCCTTCTCGAAGTAGAGGCCGTACAGGACGGCGCACCAGCCGTTGTTGCACTTCGAGCGGGCGTAGCCGTTGGTGTTGTCGAGGTCCCAGGAGTCCCGGCACTGGCCGTTGAGGGCACCGGACGGGTTGAGGCCGCCGTTGACGGTCCCGTCCGGGCCGATGGCCGGTGTGGAGTAGCAGCCGTCCGTGTCGTAGTCGTAGGCGGGCTGGAAGGTCTGCTCCAGCCCGTCCGCCGACGCCGGCAGCGCCGTGGGCGGCGCGGCGAAGGCGCTGCCCGGAACGGCGACGACCAGTGCGATGCTGCTGCCGAGGATGAGCGCGACCCTGCGGATCCGCGAACTCGTCTTCACCTGTGTCCTCCTGACGGACCGTCGTACGGTTGCGACGGGATTGGCATGCCCAGATCAGTCATGCCGTACCCCTGCGAACCATGGAGGGCCGTGCGGTGGCCGTGCGATGAAGGACGGCGGCCGAGTCCTCGCCGCGGACCGCGGTGCTCAGACCGCGGACCAGCCGTTGTCCACGGGCAGGACGACGCCGAAGATGTTGCTCGCCGCGTCCGAGGCGAGGAAGACGAGGGCGGCGGCCTGTTCGGCCGGCTCGGACACGCGCCCGATGTTGGCCCCGTATGCCCCGAGCGCGGCCGGGCCGAGCGCCGTCGGGTCGAGCTCGGGGCGCATCCCGGTGAGCGTGCCGCCGGGGGCGATGGCGTTGGCGCGGATGCCCTTGTCCCGGTAGGTGACGGCGAGCGACTTCACGAGGCCGACGATGCCGTGCTTGGAGACCGTGTAGGCGGCCCCGGCCGCGCTGCCACGGAGCGCGGCCTCGGAGGCGGTGAACACGAGGGAGCCGCGGCCGGCGTCGAGCATGTGCGGAAGGACGGCCCGGCTCAGCAGGAAGGGTGCGGTGAGGTTGATCCGTATGACCCGGTCCCACTCGGCGTCGCCGACGTCGGCGGCGGCCGACATGCTGTCCATGATCCCGGCGTTGTTGACCAGGACGTCGATGCGCCCGAACACCCGGAGGGCGGTGGCGACGACCTCGTCGACGACCGCCTGCTCGCCGAGGTCGCCGACCACCGCGACGGCGGTGCCGCCGAGCGCCTCGATCTCGGCGACGGTCCGGGCGGCGCCCTCGGTGCTCAGGTCGGCGACGACCAGGTCGGCACCCCGCTCGGCGAAGGCGAGCGCGGCGGCCCGTCCGATGCCGGAGCCGGCGCCGGTGACGACGACGCCGCGGCCGGTGAAGTCCTGAGGTGTGGTTGCGGTGTTCATGCGTGGCTCTGCTTTCTGTGCCGGGGGAGGTACGGAGGACGGTCAGGCCGCGGTCTCGGACACCGGGCGCGAGGTGGCGGTGGTCTCGGGGGTGCCGGAGGTGTCGGCCCGCTGCCGAACCGGGATGAGGAACGCGACCGCTGCGGCCGCGAGGCCCACGCCGCTGCCGATCAGCAGGGCGACACGGAAGCCATCCTCGGAGGGCAGCAGATGGCCTCCGAAGTCCGTGGTCATCTGAGCGAGCACGACACCCATGACGGCGGCCGAGACGGAGCTGCCGATCGAACGCATCAGTGTGTTGAAGCTGTTGGCCGACGCGGTCTCCGACACGGGGACGGCGCCCATGATGAGGGCGGGCATCGCGCCGTACGCCAGGCCGACGCCCGTGTTGCAGACGAGGGTCACGACGAGCAGGCCGCCGGTCGACCCCATGAGGGGCAGGGCCGACGCGTACCCGAGGGCGATGACGAGGCTGCCGACGCCCAGCGTGACCTTGGGGCCGCGAGCGGCGGTGAGCTTGGCGCCGAGCGGGGCGAGGACCATCATCATCAGGCCCGCGGGGGCCATCCACAGCCCCATCGCCAGCATCGACTGGCCCAGGCCGTAGCCGGTGGCCTCGGGCAGCTGGAGGAGCTGCGGGACGACCAGCGACTGGGCGTACATCGCGAAACCGACCAGGACCGAGGCCCCGTTCGTCATCAGCACCTGCGGGCGGGCCGTGACGCGCAGGTCCACCAGCGGCTCGGCGGTGCGCAGTTCCCACCGCCCCCAGGTCAGCAGGACGACGACCGCGGCGGCGAGGAGGCCGAGTGTCGTGGCGCTCCCCCAGCCCCAGTCGGAGCCCTTGGACACGGCGAGCAGCAGACAGACCAGGGCGGTGCCCAGGCCGAGCGCTCCCGGTACGTCGAAGCGGCCCGGGGCGGTTTCGGTCCGGCCCGCGGGGACGAGCAGCCGGATCAGCACACCGACCACGAGGCTCAGGGCGGCGGCGACCCAGAACAGCACGCGCCAGCTGGCGTTCTCGGCGACGGCCGCGGAGAACGGCAGGCCGAGCGCGCCGCCCACGCCCATGGAGGCGCTGATGAGGGCGATGGATCCGCCCAGCCGCTCGGCCGGCAGCACGTCGCGCAGCAGGCTGATGCCGAGGGGGACGACCCCCATGCCCATGCCCTGCAGTCCGCGCCCGACGATCATCGGGACGACGGAGGAGGAGAGGGCGCAGACGACCGAGCCCAGGACGAGCGGTGCCACCGAGACGAGCAGCATGCGGCGCTTGCCGTACATGTCGCCGAGGCGTCCGGCGACCGGGGTCGCCACGGCCGCCGACAGCAGGGTCGCGGTGACGACCCAGGACGCGTTCGACGCGCTGGTGTCGAAGAGGCGCGGCAGGTCGCCGAGCAGCGGGACCACCAGGGTCTGCATGAGCGCGGCCACGATGCCCGCGAAGGCGAGTACGCCGACGACACCGCCGGGGCGGGCGTCGGTCCTTGAGCTGTTCACGTGGTTCTCCCTCGACACTTGCTCGACGATGTGCATCGTACACATCATTTGCAGAGTACATATTGCATGTATCCTGCATATGCAGCGGGGATGGTTGGCGGGCGGCCGCGCGGGGTTGGGAGGATGGCGCCCATGGAAAAGCCCACGCACCTGATCGAGTTCGAGACCATGCTGATCGGGCGCCACTCGCATCTGTTCAATCCCCGGGCGCGGAGCACCGGCGGGCGGCTCGACCGCAGCGCCTACGTCCTGCTCAGCCGCATCCGGATGGACGGGCCCATGTCCATCGGCCAGCTGAGCGAGGCGTTCGGCCTGGACGCCTCCACGCTCAACCGGCAGACCGCCGCGATGCTGAAGGCCGGGGTCGTCGAGCGCATCCCGGACCCCGACGGCGGCATCGCGCGCAAGTTCAGCATCACGGCCGAGGGCCGGCGCCGTCTGGACGCGGACCGCTCCGAGAACGTCCACGGCCTCGAGCGGGTCCTCAGCGACTGGACGGCCGACGAGGTGGCCGACTTCGCCGCGTATCTGAAGCGGTTCAACAGCGACATCGAGCGCCTGGAAGGACGCCCCTGGCCCCGCCCCGACGCGACGCATCCGGCGTGAAGGGGTGTCTAGACTCCGGGCCATGACGAGCGTGACGGCTGACATCACCGCGGACCTGGCGCCGACCGGCGTCCTGCGGACATCGATCAACCTGGGCAATCCCGTCCTGGCCCAGGGCACGCCGGAGTCCCCCGCAGGGGTCACCGTCGACCTCGCGCGGGAGATCGGCGCGCGGCTGGGGGTGCCGGTCGAGCTCGTCTGCTTCGACGCCGCGCGCAAGTCGTACGAGGCGATGGCCACGGGCCGGGCCGACCTCTGCTTCCTGGCCGTCGAGCCCGCACGGGAGGCCGAGGTCGCCTTCACCGCGCCGTACGTCGTGATCGAGGGGGTGTTCGCGGTGCTCCGGGACTCGGACCTCACCACGGCCGCCGACGTCGACCGTGACGGAGTGCGGATCGGCGTGAAGCGGGGGTCCGCCTATGACCTCTTCCTCTCGCGGACCCTGCGCCACGCGTCCGTCGTACGCGGGGAGGAGGGCGTCGACGTCTTCCGGTCCGAGGGCCTGGAGGTCGCGGCCGGCATCAGGCAGCCGATGACCGAGTTCGTCGCGTCCCGCCCCGAACTCCGGCTGATCGAGGACCGGTTCATGGAGATCCGGCAGGCCGTGGGCACGACCCTGTCCCGGCGACCCGCCACCGTACGGTTCCTGTCCGACCTTGTCGAGGAGCTGAAGGCCGACGGCTTCGTCGCCGAGGCGCTGCGGCGCGCCCACCAGTCGGATGCTCTCGTCGCGCCCCCTCAGAAGGGGTAACGGGCCTGCCGGCCGGCGATCGTGACCCAGCGGGTGTTGGAGAAGGACTCGATGCCCCAGCGCCCGCCGAAGCGCCCGTAGCCGGAGGCCTTGACGCCACCGAAGGGGGCATGGGGCTCGTCGCCGACGGACTGGTCGTTGACGTGCACGATGCCCGAGTGGACGCGACGGGCGACCGCCAGTCCATGGGTGGCGTTCTCGGTGATGACGCCGCAGGTCAGCCCGTTGTCGGTGTCGTTGGCCAGGGCGACGGCCGTGTCGTCGTCGGCGAAGGTGTCGATCACGCACACGGGTCCGAAGACCTCAGCGTGATGGAGGTCCATCTCCTGGGTCACGCCGCTGAGCACGGTGGGCGGGTGCACCGCGCCCTCCGGCTCCCCGCCGCCTGTGAGCACGGTGGCACCCGCGGCGCGCGCCTGCGCGACGAGCGCCGCGACCCGCCGGGCCGCGGCCGGGCTCACCAACGGCCCGACGACGGTGTGCGGGTGGCCCGGGTCGCCGGTCCTCAGCGCCGCGGCCCTGGCGGTGAACCTGCGCGTGAACTCCTCGGCGAGGCGCTCGTGGACGAGGACGCGGTCGCCGGACATGCAGATCTGGCCGGCGTTCATGAAGACGCCGAACGTGGCCGCGTCGACGGCGTAGTCCAGGTCGGCGTCGTCGAGGACGATCACGGAGTTCTTGCCGCCGAGTTCGAGGACCGCGGGCTTGAGATGGTGCGCCGCGAGCGCGCCGATGATCCGCCCGGTCGCGGTCGAGCCGGTGAAGTCGACGGCCCGTACCCGCGCATCGGCGATCAGGGTCTCGGCGATCCCGGGGCCGTCCTCGACAGCGTTGGTCACCACGTTGAGCACGCCGTCGGGCAGCCCGGCCTCGTGCAGCACGTCGGCGACGAAGTACCCGGCGGCGACCGGCGCGTGCTCGCTGGGCTTGGCCACGACCGTGTTCCCCGCGGCCAGCGGGGCGGCGACGGCCCGTACACCGAGGATGAGGGGCGCGTTCCAGGCCGCGAACGCGGCGACGACCCCGAGCGGTTCACGCACCGCGAGGCCGAGCGTGCCCTCCTCCTGGGCGCTGAGCACCTCACCCCGGGGCGCGGTGACCGCCGCCGCTGCCTCGCGCAGGATGTTCGCGGCGAGCGCCACGTTGAAGAGCGCCCACGCGCGCGTGCCGCCGGTCTCGTGGGCCATGAGTACGGCGGCCTCCTCTCCCCTGGCGTCGAGGAGGTCGGCCGCCTTGAGGAAGATCGACCGGCGGGCGAAGGGGGCGAGCGCGGCCCATGCCGGGAAGGCCGCATGGGCGGCATCGACCGCCCGGGTGACGTCCTCGGGGGCGGCGGCGGCCACCGTCGCGTACACCTCGCCGGTGTACGGGTCCAGGTCCTCGGCGGTACGGCCGGAGGCGGCGGGCGTGTACCGGCCGCCGATCAGCAGCCCACGTGTGACGACCACCGTGCGGTTACTCCGCGCCCTGCCGTGCGCGCGGCCCGAACGGGGCGGTGGGGCCCGCGCCCTCCGCGCCGCGCTCGTACCAGTAGTCCCCGGCGGTCATGCAGCGGGCGGAGGACCCGTGGCCGGGCGCGCCGACGGTCCCGGCCTCCCACGGGGCGGGGGTCGGCGGGATGGCGGGGTTCTGGTGGGTCGGGCGATCGGGCATGGCGGCTCCTGGTCGTGGCGGCTGTTCCATGGCGGCTGTTCCATCCTGACCCGCGCGCTCTCCGCTCGCCTCACGGCGCGGCTCGGGGGCGGCCCGGAGTCGACCGACCGGCCCAGGGTGGCGCGGTGAACCGCCCGGTCGGTCCGATCAGCCGCTTCTGCGGCGTCGGCCGGATCCGGTGCGGATCTTCAGCACCAGCAGGGCGATGTCGTCCGTACGCCGCTGGGCCGGGCGGACCTGTGCCAGGAGGGTGTCGATGAGGAGGTCCAGGTCCTGGTCGTCCGCCGTGGCGAGATGACCCGCGAGTTCGGCGAGGGAGGCGTCGTAGTCGGTGCCCGGCGTCTCGACGAGACCGTCGGTGTAGAAGAGCAGGAGCAGTCCGGAGGTGAGCGGGCTCTCGGTGACCGGATAGGCGGCTCCGGGGACGACGCCCAGCAGGGGCCCCGGGGTCACGTCGAGCGGGGTGGTGCGGCCGTCGGGGAAGCGCACCAGGGGCGGCGGATGGCCGGCGCTGGCGAGGGACAGCCGTTGCCGGGCGAAGTCGAGGTGGGCGTAGAGACAGCTCGTGAACAGGCCGGGATCGAGCTCGGTGAGCTGCTGGTTGGCGGCCGAAAGGACCTGCTCCGGCGGCTCGCCGAGAGTCGCGTGCGCGTGGACGCCGGTACGGACCTGGCCCATCAGGGCGGCGGCCTCGACGTTGTGGCCCTGGACGTCTCCGATGACGGCCGCGGCCGCGGTGTCGCCGAGCCGGATCAGATCGTAGAAGTCGCCCCCGATGTCCATGCCACGGGTGGCGGGCAGATAGCGGGCGGCGACGTCGAGGCCGGCCACGGCGGGGAGGCTGTGCGGCAGCAGGGCCTGCTGGAGTCCGTGGGCGAGCCGGTGCTTGGTGTCATAGAGCCGGGCGCGATCGAGGGCCTGCGCGACGAGGCCGGCGAGCGAGGTCATGACGGCGCGTTCCTCTGCGGGGAACGTGTGGGGTCGGTCGTAGGACAGCAGACAGAGGCCGACGGGACGGCCGGAGACGATCAGGGGCAGAAAAGCCCACGCCTGTTTGCCGGTGACCGACTGCACCTCGGGGTAGATCCGTCCCATCTCCTCGGGGTCGGCGAGGAACGAGGGGATTCCGCTGGAGACCGCCTGCCCCGCGGGGGTGGAGGTGGCGTCGATCGGCAGCGCGTCGAAGCGTTCGACGATCTCGGCGGTGTAGCCGCGGTGGCCGTTGATCCGCAGGCGACCCGAGTCGACCGTGGCCAGGATCAGGCCCTGCGCGCCGAAGGCGGGCATGATCTGGTCGGCGACCAGATCCACGACGTCCTGGACCCCGACGACCTCGGTCAGGCCCGCGGCCAGGTGCAGGAGCTGGTAGAGCTGCCCGGCGCGGGCCGGGGTGGCGGTGCTCGTCTCGCGCCGCGGCGCGGGGGCCGCCGGAGGCGCTCCGCCCGTGGGCACGATACGGACGCTCACACCGCCGGCGTCCGGGTAGAGGTGGAAGTCCAGCCAGTGGTCCGGCGGGCGACAGGCCGTGAAGGAGACGGGCTCACGGCCGATGACCGCGGCGCGGTAGCGGTCCTCGTAGGTGGGGTCGTCGAGCCAGGGCAGGGACTGCCACGGCAGGGTCCCCAGCAGGGCCCCGGTCTCGGCGCCGAGCAGTTCGGCGCCGCCGGAGCTGAGATAGGTGATGTGTCCGTCCAGGTCCAGGGCGCAGCAGCCGCCCGGCAGGCGCTCGGCGAAGTCGGCCACCGCCTGCGCCGGGCTCGGCGGCGGGCGGGCGGTGTCGAGGGCGAGCACACGGGGCAGGTCCGCGTGGACGAGCGGCAGGCCGCTCTCCTCGCTCGCTTCCAGGAGCTCGGCCAGCCGCCGGCAGCAGGCGGTGACCAGGCCGTGCTCGCGCCGGGTCAGCCGTGGCGGGCGGGTGGCCGGCCACATCAGAAGGAGGCAGCCCCAGGGGCGTCCACCGGTGATCGGTGCGGCGGCCAGGGCGAGGGGGTACGGGAGGGCCACCGCGGTACGGGGGTAGGAGCGGGCCATCTCCTGCTGGCTGCCCACCCAGACCAGCCGGTTCTCGCGAACGGCGTCGGCCACCGGGGCCGGTGCGGCCAGCGGGACCCTCGCCCACGGGGCGGCGAACTCCGCCGGCGCGCCGCAGAGCGCCTCGATGCGGAGCACCTCGGCGTCGGGCTCGAGGAGGTAGACGGCTCCGATGGAGGCGCCGGTGCGGCGGACCGTCTCCGTCAGCGCGGCACCGGCCCCCTCGGCGCCTCTGGCCGAACCGACCGTGCTCGTCACCTGGCACCTCCAGCGTCACGGCCCCGGTGCACCGTCCCATTATCGCGCGGGCCGCGGTCCGCGGCGGCAGGAGGCGGCAGTCGCAAGGCCCCCACGGCGTCCGAAGGCGGCGGTCGGCGGCTCGCGGCGGTCAGAAGACGGAGAGCCCGGTGATCGTGGTGAAACGGTCCAGGGCGGCGACGCCCGCGACCGAGTTGCCGCGTTCGTCGAGGCCGGGGCTCCACACGCACAGGGTGCAGCGGCCCGGCACGACGGCGATGATGCCCCCGCCGACGCCGCTCTTGCCCGGCAGGCCCACGCGGTAGGCGAAGTCCCCGGCCGCGTCGTAGGTGCCGCAGGTGAGCATCACGGCGTTGACCTGCTTGGCCTGGCTGCGGGTGAGCAGCCGTGAACCGTCCGCGCGGATGCCGTGCCGGGCCAGGAATCCGGTGGCGAGCGCGAGGTCGGCGCAGGACGCCTCGATCGAGCACTGCCGGAAGTACTCGCGCAGGAGGACCGGAACGGGGTTCGCGATGTTCTCGTACGAGGCCATGAAGTGGGCCAGCGCGGCGTTGCGGTCGCCGTGCGCGGTCTCCGATGCGGCCACGTCCCGGTCGAAGTCGAGGTCCTGGTTGCCGCTCTCCGCGCGCAGCAGGTCGAGCAGGCAGCCCGACGCGTCGCCCGTGAGGCTGTGCAGCCGGTCGGTGACGACCAGGGCGCCGGCGTTGATGAACGGGTTGCGCGGGATGCCGTGCTCGTACTCCAGCTGCACGAGGGAGTTGAAGGGGTTGCCGGACGGCTCGCGTCCGACGTGCTCCCAGAGGGGCTCGCCCTCCCGGGCGAGGGCGAGCGCGAGCGTGAACACCTTGGTGACGGACTGGGTGGAGAAGGGCTGTTGCCACTCCCCCACCCCGTACACCGTCCCGTCGAGTTCGGCGACGGCCATCCCGAAGCGGCCCGGGTCCCCGGCGGCGAGCACAGGAATGTAGTCGGCGGGCCGGCCCCGGCCGACGAGGTCCCCGATCTCTTCGGCGATACGCTCGAGGACCGGTTGGAACGACAGCAGCATGATCCTCATTGTGCCGCCCGGCCGAAGGTCCGTTCTACAGGCCGACGTCCCGGCGGCTCATGTCGTCGAGCGACTCCCTACGTACGAGCGTCCGTGCCCGGCCGTCCGCGACGGCGACGACGGGCGGGCGGCCGACCAGGTTGTAGCCGGACGCCATGGACAGGTGGTACGCGCCCGCCGCCGGGACCGCGAGCAGGTCCCCCGGGCGCACGTCCCCCGGCAGCGGCACGCCGTCGGCCAGGACGTCGCCCGCCTCGCAGTGCCGGCCCACAACGGTCACCAGGCGGGGCGCCGACGACGAGCCGCGGCCGATGAGGCGCGGCGCGTACCGCACCCCGTAGAGCGCGGGACGCGGGTTGTCACTCATGCCGCCGTCGACGGCGACGAAGGTGTGCGAACCGCTGCGCTTGACGGTCAGGACGCGGTAGACGGCCACTCCGGCGGGACCGATCACCGCCCGGCCGGGTTCGAGGGTGAGGCGGGGCACCGGCAGCCCGGCCCGCGCGCATCCTTCCTCGATCTCGGCGCGGACGCGACCGGCCAGGACGCCGATGTTCAGGCTCTGTTCGCCGGGGCGGTACGCGATGGCGTGTCCGCCGCCGACATCGAGTTGGGGCAGGGCGACGCCGTGCTCGTCCCGTACGCGCGCCATCAGGCCGATCATCCGCCGTACGGCGGCGACGTACGGCTTGACGGTGGCGATCTGGGAGCCGATGTGGCAGTGCAGCCCGACCAGTTCGAGCCGGGGCTGGTCGAGGACGCGGGCGATGGCGTGGCGGGCGGAGCCGTCCGTGATGGACAGGCCGAACTTCTGTCCTTCGGTACCGGTACGGATCTTGGCGTGGCCGCCGGCCGCGATTCCCGGCACCACGCGCACCATGACCTGTTGGCGGGTTCCGGCGGGCGTGATCGCGGCGAGCCGGGCGATTTCCGAGGCGCTGTCCAGGACGACGCGTCCCACGCAGAGGCGGACGGCGGTGTGGAGGTCCTCGGGGCTCTTGGCGTTGCCGTGCATCACGATCCGCTCCGGCGGGAAACCGGTGGTGACGGCGAGTGCCAGCTCCCCGGCGGAGCACACGTCCAGGCCGAGGCCCTCCTCCATGGCCCAGTGGGCGACGGCGCGGCACAGGAACGCCTTGGCCGCGTAGACCACATCGGCGGCGGGGAAGGCCGTGCGGTACGTACGGCAGCGCTCGCGGAACTCCTGTTCGTCCAGGACGTACAAGGGCGTGCCGAAGCGGTCGGCCGCCTCGGCGAGACGGACGCCTCCGACGGAGACGTCGCCGTCGGGCTCGGGGTGTGCGGTGCGGGGCCAGACGGACAGTCCGGCCGAGGCCTCCGACGACGGGGTCGCCGGGGACGACACCAGAGAAACGGACATGACGCCTCCTCAGCCGATCAGCAGGTTGTCGCGACGGACGGGCGCTGCGGTGACCCGTCGCGGCACGGGCCGAGGGGCGGGAGCGGTGAACTGCGGGTCGACGGTGACGACGGTGACGCCGAGGGGTGCGGCGAGGGCGCGCAGGGCGGGCTCGGAGAGCCTGATGCGGGCGTGGTCCGCCCCGAGGGTGGCGGCGAGTTTCTCCGCCGAGGTGAAGCCGACGGCCGTGCGGTCACCGAGGGGCGTGCGGAAGAACCGGGCGGCGCAGCCCTCGGTTCCCGGCCGGACGGGCACGAAGAGAGGTCCGGCCGGGAACCGTTCGGAAGGCTCGGGATCCTCGGATGCGGAGTGCTGGAGGGCAGTCATGACGATGCTCCCTGAGAGGGCCAAGGTGAGGCCCGGCCGGGACGGCCGGGCGCGTTCCTGTGACGCTATGCCCGGCGTTCGAGGGCCCGGCCGTCTCCTTGACGGATGATTGACGGCCGGCCGGGGTCTCGTAACGCCCCGCTGACGGGAACCGCGGGCCCGGCTGGGAAGTTGTCGAGGCATGGCAGTCATCCACCACACCACCATGAACCCCACCAAGCTCGAGCTGTTGGCCTCCTGGCTTCCCTCACAGCCGTGGTACGTCGCCACCGGGCGCGCACCCGAGCTCGCCAAGGCCGGGGGTTTCCGGCTCGACGACCCGCAGGGGGAGGTCGGCATCGAGTTCATGGTCGTCACGGACGGCTCCGGTGACGGGGCCGTCGCGTACCACCTGCCGCTGACCTATCGCGGCGCTCCGCTCGACGGGGCCGACGCGGCGCTCGTCGGCACCTCCGAGCACGGGGTGCTCGGGAAGCGGTGGGTGTACGACGGGATCCACGACCCGGTGCTCGTGGAGCGGCTGCTCGCGCTGCTCGAGGGCCGCGCCGAGCCGCAGGCCCAGAGCGAGACCGGCGCCCCCGACCGCTCCGTCACGGGACGGTTCGACGGGGTCGGCCTCACCGCCGTCACCGGACCGGATGCGGTGAACGACGGTCCGCACGGAACGGATCTGGCGGTGCGGGCGGCGGGGGACACGGGGTCCCCGCTCACCCTCGGCGTGACGCGGGTGCTCCGGGCGGACGGTCCGGCGGAGGGCCGGGGGCAGGTCACCGCCGAGTGGCAGTCACCCGACGGGAGCCGCAACCGTGTGGCGTTCGTCGTCGTGCGCGAGTCTCGTTAGGGCCTGTCAGGCGTCGCGGCCCCGGCCATGATCCGCCGGACAGGCCCTGGTCCGCGGGCTGACGGGAGGTCACGGGGCCGACGCGGCGGTCAGTCCGGCACCGGGTCCGCGTGGCCCCGGCGCCGGGCGGCCGCCGGCCTGCAGCGCAGCAGACGCGCCGCCGTCAGCCACCCGCCCCGCAGTGCGCCGTGGCGGCACAGCGCCTTGACGGCGTACGTGGAACAGCTGGGCGTGTACGCGCAGCACGGCGGACGGCGCGGGCTGATCTCGTCGCGGTAGTACTGGACGGCCGTGTACAGCGCTCCGGCGACCCGCCCCGGCGGTCGGCCGGATGCGGGTCGCCTGCCGGACGAGGGGCGCAGCAGCGCCAGGAACAGGGCCGGAAGCATGGTCAGCCACATCTCGCCGCAACAGCACTGCCGCGACCCGATGCAGGTGTCGATCATCCCTGAGCAACAGCCCTCTTCACCGTCGTCGCGCCGCTTGCGCCGTCGCTCTCGCCCGGGGTTCCTCATGACGTCACTCCGCCCCCTCCGTGTCCATCGGATGATACGTACGCGTCGAAGGGCCGGTACGGGACGGGCCCGCCCGGAGGTGGGCGGGCCCGTCAAGGACGGCTGCCGGGAGGGCAGCCATCACGGGCGGCTACCGGGCCGGCGTCGTGGCCGCCAGTCCGGCCGGCACCGGGGCGTAGCCGGTGGGCCGGGTGGTGAAGGTGCCCCGGCCCTGGGTGCGGCTGCGCAGCCGGGACGCGTAGCCGAACAGCTCGGCCAGCGGCACGGTCGCGGTGACCACCGCCGTACCGGCCCGCGCGGTCGAGCCGGAGACCCGGCCGCGCCGGGCCGCGAGGTCACCGAGCACTCCGCCCACGGCGCTGTCGGGCACCGTGACCGTGACCTCGACCACCGGCTCCAGGAGCGTCATCGCACTGGCGCGCAGCGCCTCGCGGAGCGCGAAGCGACCCGCCGTACGGAACGCCATCTCCGAGGAGTCCTTGGAGTGCGTGGCGCCGTCGGTGAGCGTCACCCGCACACCGGTGACCGGGTGGCCGCCGAGGGGGCCCTCCGCCAGGGCGTCGCGGCAGCCGGCCTCGACCGCGCGGATGTACTCCTGCGGTACCCGGCCACCGGTGACGGTCGAGCGGAACGCGAACTCCCCCTCCTCCAGTGCCGTCACGTCGAGGACGACGTGCGCGAACTGGCCCGCGCCACCGTCCTGTTTGACGTGCCGGTAGACCAGGTCCGAGACGCCGCGGACGACCGTCTCGCGGTAGGCGACCTGTGGCCTGCCGACGCCGATGTCCAGGCCCTGGGCCCGGCGGATCTTCTCCACGGCCACCTCCAGATGCAGTTCGCCCATGCCCGACAGCACGGTCTGGCCGGTCTCGGGGTCCGTACGGACCGTCAGCGAGGGGTCCTCCTCGACGAGCCGGGCGAGCGCGGACGCCAGCCGGTCGGTGTCGAGGCTCCTGCGGGCCTCGACAGCCACGGAGACGACCGGGTCGGCCACGGTGGGCGGTTCGAGGAGCAGGGGCGCCGAGGGTGCGCACAGGGTGGCGCCGGTCCGGACGTCCTTCACGCCGACGACCGCGACGATGTCCCCGGCCCGGGCCCGGTCCACTTCCGTGTTCCGGTCGGCCTGCACACGCAGGATGCGACCGATCCGTTCGGTGCGCCGTGCGGCCACGTCGAGCACGACATCTCCCTTTCCTATCGTCCCCGCGTACACACGCAGGTAGGTCAGCCGTCCGGTGGCGGTCGAGTTCACCTTGAAGACCAGGGCGGCGAACGGCGCCGCCGGGTCGGCGGCCCGCTCCTCCTCCGCCTCCGCGCCGTCGACGGTGCCCCGGACCGGTGGCACGTCCAGCGGCGAGGGCAGGTAGGACACGACGGCGTCGAGGAGGGGCTCCATTCCGCGGTTGCGGTAGGCCGAGCCGCACAGCACGACCACGCCGTCCCCGGTCCGCGTGAGATCACGCAGCGCCGTGGTCAGCGTCGGCGCGGCCAGCTCCGAGCGCGCGCAGAACTCCTCCAGGGCGGCCGGATGGAGTTCGGCCACCGCCTCTTCGAGGGCTCGGCGGCGGCGCCGGGCCTCCTCCACCAGCGCGTCGGGCACGGGGCCCTCCGTACAGGTGTCGCTGCCCGGCGCCCAGACCAGGGCCCGCATGTGCACGAGGTCCACGACTCCGCTGAAGCCGTCCTCCTGACCGATCGGCAGCTGGACGACGAGCGGCACCGTGTGCAGCCGGTCCCGGATCGAGGCCACGGCGGTGTCGAGGTCGGCGCCCGCGCGGTCCAGCTTGTTGACGAAGGCGATCCTCGGTACCTGGTGCCGGTCGGCCTGCCGCCAGACCGTCTCGCTCTGCGGTTCGACCCCCGCGACCGCGTCGAACACCGCGATCGCGCCGTCGAGGACGCGCAGCGAGCGCTCCACCTCGTCGGAGAAGTCGACGTGTCCGGGCGTGTCGATGAGATTGATCCGGTGGTCGTCCCAGACGCAGCTGACCGCCGCGGCGAAGATGGTGATCCCGCGGTCGCGCTCCTGCGTGTCGAAGTCGGTGACGGTCGTGCCGTCGTGGACCTCGCCGCGCTTGTGGATGGCGCCGGTGAGGAACAGCATCCGTTCGGTGACGGTGGTCTTGCCCGCGTCGACATGGGCGAGGATGCCCAGATTCCGGACGCTGTCGAGGGAGTTGGGCAGGGGAAGGTGAAGGTGGGTACGCACGGCCCGGGGCCTTTCGGGGTGTTCGAGAACAGGGCGGCGCGATTCCCGGACGAAACAGCCCGGAAGCGGGCGGGGAGAGCCCCCGGAGAAGGGTCGGCTCAGGAGTTCGTCACGGGCGTCCGGTGGCGGCCGCGCAGCCGCCACCGGTCGGACCGGGACATCAGGATCACGTCGTACCGTGACCGGGGAACGACGACAGCGATGCGGCAACGCACGGTCGGGCTCCCCTCATCGGATCGTCAGGCGCGCCGGGTTCCCGGCGGCTCGTGAAGTGAGTGTAGGGAGCCGCCCCGGATCGGGACACCGAATTTCCGTGCCGCGGCCCGGACTTGCCCACATCGCGGGTCAGGCGCCGTCGGCCTCCTCGGCCGAAGGTGCCGAAGTCCTCGGTGCCGGTGAGGGTCCGGGGCAGCGTGACGGCATGGCCCTCGCCGAGCGCGGCCGTGAGGGCGCCTTGGGGCCGTCACTCCGAGAACGGCTCCGGGGCGCCCGCCGGGGCGAAGTAGCGGGCGACGGCGTCGTCGGTCACCTCGGCGAGCGTGGGCGGCGACCAGTGGGGGTCGCGATCCTTGTCGATCACCTGCGCGCGGATGCCCTCGACGAGGTCCGCGGAGGTCAGGGCGGCGCAGGAGAGCCGGAACTCCATGTCCAGCGCGGATTCCAGGGTGTCGAGGCGCCGGGCCCGGCGGATCGCCGCCAGGGTGACCTTGAGGGCGACGGGCGAGCGGCCCAGGAGTGTCGTGGCCGTCTCCTTGGCCTCCGGCACTCCGGAGTCGATGAGCCGGTCGACGACGGCCTCCACCGTCTCCGCCGCGTAGCAGGCGTCGATCCACTCGCGTCGGCCGGCCAGCTCTCCGGGCGGGGCGGGCTGCGAGAACCGGCGCACGACCTCGTGTGCGGGGGCCCGCGTGAGCTCCTCTGCGAGCCGGGGCAGCTCGTCCGACGGTACGAAGTGGTCGGCGAGTCCGGTCAGGAGCGCGTCGGCGGCGCCGGCCTGGGCGCCGGTGAGCGCGAGATGGGTGCCCAGTTCGCCGGGCGCCCGGCTCAGCAGATACGTGCCGCCGACGTCGGGCGCGAAGCCGATGCCCGTCTCGGGCATCGCCACCCGGGAGCGTTCGGTGACGAGGCGGACGGAGCCGTGGGCCGAGACGCCGACGCCGCCGCCCATCACGATGCCGTCCATGAAGGCCACGTAGGGCTTGGGGTAGCGGGCGATGCGGGCGTTGAGCCGGTACTCGTCGCGCCAGAAGTCGACGGAGGCGCGGCCGCCGGAGCGGGCGTCGTCGTGGATCGACCGGATGTCGCCTCCGGCGCACAGTCCGCGGTCACCGGCTCCCTCGATGACGACGGTCGCGATCGCCGGATCGTCCTCCCAGGCGGTCAGGGCCTCGTCGACGCGTTGCACCATGGCATGGGTGAGCGCGTTGATGGCCTTCGGCCGGTTCAGGGTGATGAACCCGGCCCGCCCTTCGGTGCGCACCAGGACGTGCGGGGCGTCGGTCGCGGTCATCGCGGGGGCTCCGCCGGGCCGGGGGCCTCGAAGAGTCGCATGATCCCGTTCACTTCCCTCCAGGACGATCTTCCCGCCACCGTATCCGGTGGAGCCTCCCGGGGAACAGACGATCACGGTGGCAGGGGCTTTTCCCCACCGGAGTTGAGTACGGGCACTCAGGCCGTCGGTCCGAACGGCTCGTAGCCTCGCTGCCATGGAAAGTCATGATGCCGTCGCCGACGGCTCCCTCCGCGTCGGAATCACCGGGGCCGGCTCCTGCCTGCCCGAGCAGGTCGTGGACTCGGAGGAGCTGCGGCAGCGGGTGGTCGCGGGCAGCGGGTTCGCGCTGCCCGCCGGCATGTTCGAACGGGCCACCGGGATCGTGACCCGTCGGGTCGCCCGGCCGGACCAGTACGCGTCCACCCTCGCGGTGGGCGCCGCCCGCGTCGCGCTGGGGCGGGCCGGGGTCGGGCCGGCCGACATCGACCTGCTGGTGTTCGCCTCCGCGACGCGCGACATGGTGGAACCGGCCACCGCGCACATCGTGCAGGCCGAACTCGGCTCCCGGGCCCACGCCCTGGACGTGACGAACGCCTGCAACAGCTTCGTCAACGGCATCGACCTCGCCCGCACCATGGTCCTCGCGGGGCGCGCCCGGCGGGCCCTCGTCGTCACCGGGGAGACACCGAGCCGGGCCGTCCGGCACGATCCGGCCGACCTGGCCCAGTTCCGCGACGGCTTCGCCGGCTACACCTTCGGCGACGCGGGCGCGGCGGTGGTGCTGGAGGCGGTGGAGCGCGGCGGGATACTCGACGTGGACAGCGAGACCCACTCCGAGCACTGGCGGGTCGGCGGGATATTCGGCGGCGGGTCACGTCATCCGCGCGGCGACGAGCACACCTATTTCCGCGGCGACGGCAGCGAGCTGCGCGAGGTGTTCGAGAAGGTCGGCGCGTCGGTGATCGACCGGGTGCGGCACCGTACGGGTCTGGAGTGGCGGCACTTCCGCCACGTCCTGGTCCACCAGGTCACCGTGCCGTACCTGGAGCGGTTCGTGGAGATCACCGGCGTCCCCAGGGACCGGCTCGTGGTCACGGTCCCGGAGCTCGGCAACATCGCGAGTGCGAGCCTGGGTGTGCAACTCGACCGGATCCACGACGGGTTGCGCCCGGGAGACCGGGTCCTGTTCGTCGGTCTCGGCGGCGGTGTCAGCATCATGACGATGGTCTGGGAGAAGGCGTGAGCGCGCTGTGGGTGGTGGTGCCCGCCCATCAGGAGGCCGCGCGCATCGGCGACACCCTGGAGGCGCTGGCCGCCCAGGCGGACCGGGACTTCCAGCTGGTCGTGGTGGACAACGCCTCCGAGGACGGCACCGCCGCGATCGCCCGCGCGTTCGCGGAGCGGGCGCCGTTCCCCGTGCATGTGCTCGACGAGCGGGACAAGGGGGTGGGCTGCGCCGTCGACACCGGGTTCCGGTATGCGATCGGGCGCGGGGCCACGCTTCTCGCCCGCACGGACGCCGACTGTCTGCCGCACCCCGGCTGGACGGCGGCGGCCAGGACCGCGCTGCGCAGCGGCGCCGGGCTGGTGTGCGGGCGCATCGACGCCCGCCGGGACGAACACGGGCCGCTGGGGCGCGCCCTGTTCCGTACGCTCGTGCGCGTCGCCGCGTTCTTCGGCCGGGTGCGTCCCGCGCACCGGCGCCGGCACGGCTATCTGGCCCCGTACCGGATGCACGCGGGCAACAACATGGCCATCACCGCGCGGCTGTACGAGGCCGTCGGCGGGATGCCCCGCCGCCCCTCCCCCACCGACCGGCTCTTCCTGAACCGGGTACGGCGCCGCACGACCGCCATCGTCCACGCCCGCGACATGGTCGTGGAGAACTCGACCCGGCGCCTGCGCGCGTACGGAATCGTCGGAACCGCCCGCTGGTACCTCGACAAGGGCCCGGGCCGTCACGGGGAGGACCCGCGCTGATGCTGGACGCTCTCGCCCACACCCTGCGGTCGCGGCCCGGACGCCCGGCCGTTCTCGGCACCACGCACACCGGAGCCGTCCGCACGAAAGCCACCTGCGGGGACCTCGCCGATCTCGCCTACCGGTACGCCGCCGCGCTGCACGCACGCGGCCTCCGGCGCGGTGACACGGTCGGTGTCGCGGTACGGCCGGGGCCGCGCGCGCTGGCCGTGATGCTCGCCGTGCACCGGCTGGGGCTGCGGGCCGCGGTGCTCGATCCCGGCGCGGGCCCCGACGTCCTGCGCGCCCGCCTCGCGCTGGCCCGCCCGGACGTCGTGCTCGCCGATGCCGCGGCCCAGGCGGTCGCCGGATGGGCGCGGCCGCTCGCCCGCCGGGCCCGGCTCGCGCTGCCGGACCTCGCCGAGCTCGGCCCGGTGGCCACGGTCGGCCGGAGGCTGCCGGGCTGTGCCCCGGCGCTGGACACCGGCGTCGGTACGGCGATCCTGCCGCGCCCGCTGGACGAGGACGGTGATGCGGTGATCGTCTTCACCTCGGGCACCACGTCGATGCCCCGCGCGGTGGTCCACACCCGCTCCTCCCTCGCCGCCGGCATGGCCACGGTGACCGGACTCGTTCGGCCGGAGCCCGGGCGCCCGGTCCTCGGCGGTACGTTCTTCGTCCTCGTACCGTCCCTCGCGAGCGGTGCGCCGGTCGCGCTGCCGGCCCGGTCGCCGCGCGTCCTGGCGCGGCAGATGCGACGACTCGCCCCGCAGGCCACGTATCTGACGCCGCCTCAACTACGGGCGGCGCTGGCGGCGGACGCGCGGTTCTGCGGGCGGGTCTGGACCGGTTCCGCGCCGGCGAGCGCCGAGCTGCTCACGCGCGTGCGGCGGGCCGGGGCGGACGAGGCGTGGGGGGTGTACGCGCTCACGGAGCTGTTCCCGGCGGCGGCCGTCGAGCAGGCGGAGAAGGCCGCCTTCGAGGGCGAGGGCGAGGGCGATCTGGTGGGGGCGCCGCTTCCGGGGGTGGAGGCGAAGGCGTCGGCAGCCGGGGAGTTGCTGCTGTCCGGTCCCGCGTCCCGGGACCGCTATCTCGGGGAGGAGCCCGAGGCCTGGGTGCGCACCGGTGACCGGGGGCGGCTCGACGCGGACGGCCGGATCGTGCTGGAGGGCCGCTGCAAGGACATGATCCTGCGACGGGCGGAGAACATCTACCCGGGGCTCTACGAGCCCGCGCTGCACGTGCCCGGGGTCGAACTGGCCCTGCTGGTGGGCGTTCCGGCCGGGGACGGGGACGAACGTCTGGTCGCCGTCGTCCAGCCGCGCCGCGAGGCCGACCACGACCGGGTACGGGCGGCGCTCACCGGCCCACTGCGACGCATGGGCGCGGCCCGCCCGGACGCCGTTCTGCTCGCCGACATCCCGCTGTCCGGCCGCTCTATGAAACCGGACCGCGCGGCGACGGCGCGACTGGCGGCAGCGCGGACGGCGGAGGCGGTTCGATGAGGACGGCGCGGGAGCGGCGAGCGGCGAGAACGGAAGTGGGGGCAGGGGTGGGGGTGCGGACAGAGCCGGGTGCGGTGGCTCAGCGCGCCGTACGCCACGCGGACGAGGCGGCGGAGGCGGGACCGGGTGCGCGGGCGGGAGCGGCGTCCGGGTCGGCTCCCGCCGCAGAGCCCGCCACAGAGCCCGCCACGGAGCCCGGCGGGGCGGTCGGTACGCGGGTGGATACCGCGGCCGCGCTGCGGGGCGCGCGACGGCGGGATCGACGGGTGTACATCCGGTCGCATCCGGTGCTGTTCGCCCTGCTCGCGGCGGTCCGGCGCCGCCCGGTGGCGCGGCTCGGACGCGCCGTCCTGGTGAGCGGCACCGAGCCGTACCGCGAGGCCCTCACGCGGATCCCGCTGGACCGCGCGGCGGCTGGGACGACGGGCGGCGCGGCGCGCGAACTCTCCGGTGGGGGAACCCTGTTCGACCAGGAGGGAACCGACCACCGCGACACGCGGCGGGCCGTCGCCGGAGACCTGGGCGCCGCCGGTGTGGAGCGGCTGCGTCCGGTCTGGCAGGCCGTGCTCGCCCGCGAGCTCGCCCCGCTCTCGGCCGGGCACACTGTCGACCTGGTCCCACTGGCCCGTGCGCTGGCCGGCGCTACCGTCCGCGCCCTGTTGGCCACCTCCGCCGACCCCTCGGCCCTCGCCGAGGCGGCGGCGGACGCCGCGTCCGCTGCCGTCCGCGACCACCTCCCCGGACCACGCCCGCCGGGCACGGCGCGCGCTGCGGCCAGGGCGACCGCCCGCCTTGAGGAACTGCTCGCGAGCGAGGACGCGGTGCTCCGGCACCGAAAGGACGCCGCGAGGCAGCCGGTGGCCGGCGCGTGCCCACACAGCAGCGCCGACGGGCAGGACGACGGCGCGGCGGTGGTGGCCTCCCGTGACGATGTCGCGCTGCGCGCGATGGTCGCCGTCGCCGCCGTCAACACCACCGTCGCCGCGTTGCCGCGGGCCGTCGCGTGGTGCGCGGACGGCGGGCTGTGGGAGCAGGCGGCCGATGACCGGCTGCGGCCCGCGCTCGTCGGCGAGCTGCTGCGGGTCACCGCGCCGTCCCCGCTGCTGCCGCGCGTGGCGGCGGCCGACGCCGTGCTCGACGGGTGTCCGGTGAAGGCCGGGGACCGACTCGTACTGGTGGCACGGCACGCCGTGGGGGCCGACCTCGATCCGCCGGACGCCCTGCGCCCCGCACCGTCCGCCGTCGGCCGGCTGGTCTTCGGGGCCGGTCCGCACGCCTGCCCCGGTGCGCGGCTCGCCCTCGCGCAGTTGGACGACCTGCTGGCCGCCCTCGCCCCCTACCGTCCGACCGTCGTCACCGCGCGCGTGGACCGGCGCGCCGCGCTGCCGGGCTGGCGTCGGCTGACCGTCCGCGCGACCACGGAGACCCCCTCATGACCACGATCGCCGTCACCGGAGCGAGCGGCTTCTGCGGCTCCCATGTCGCCGCCCTCGCGGCCGCGCGCGGCGCCGACGTGCTGTGTGTGGGGCGTCGGCCGGGACCCGTCGGCCGGCACGTGTACTGGGACGCGGAGGCCGGCCCGCCGGAGCTCGCCGGCGCCGATGTCGTCGTGCACTGCGCGGCGGCCGTCGGCGACCCGGTGCCCGGTTCGCCGGCCGAGGGGACGATGCGGGCCGTGAACGTCGACGGCACCGCCCGGCTCCTGGAGGCGGCCGGTGGACGGCCGGTGGTCTGGGTGAGCAGCGCCAGCGTGTACGCGCCCGGTCCCGGCCGGGACCGGATCTCCGAGGACCATCCCGTGCGCGGGCAGCTGAACGCCTACGGCCGTACGAAGGCGGCGGGAGAGGCCCTCGCGCTCGCGGCGGGGGCGGTGGTCCTGCGGCCACGCGCGGTGTACGGTCCCGGCGACCCGCACCTGGTGCCCCGGCTCCTCGCCCGCGTGCGGGCCGGCCGCTTGCTGCTGCCGGGCCCCGACGTCGTCCTGAGCCTGACGGCCGTCGAGAACCTGGCCGACGCGTGTCTCGGCGCCGCCGACTGGCGCCCGGGCGCGTACAACATCGCCGACCCGGTGCCGTACCGCCGCGACGAGGCGATCGGTACGGTCCTGCGGGCCCACGGCGTACGCGCCCGGATCCATCACCTCCCGCTGTCGGTGGCCTGGGCGGCGGCCGCGGCTGCCCAGGCCCTGGGGCGTCTCCGGCCGGGGGCCGAGCCGCCGCTGACCCGCTACGCCGTCGATCAGCTGGCCCACCGGGTCGTCCTGGACGTGTCCAAGGCGCAGGCACAGGGCTGGCGGGCGAGCCGTACCCTGACCGACTACGCGTCGGAAGCCCCGCTCGGGCGGCGTTGATCGGCGAGCTCGCCGAAGGTGCCGAGCCCTTCCTCGGGGGTGCCCGAAAGACGTCTCCAGGCATCGACGCGACTGTGGTGCCTGCGCTCTTCGCGGACACGGAGAGTCGCCTGCGCGGGACGCGCCGCGCCGGGGAGCACGGCAACAGGACATGCCCCATCACCTGATGTATGCCTTTCACATGGATGCCCGCCGGCGCGACCCCGGACCCCGCCTCTCCCGGCGCGGCGGGCGGCTGCTGCTCTCCGCGTCGTTCGCGCTGATCGCGGCGGTCACGGTGGTGGACATCCTGGCTCCGCCCGAGGTCCACCTCGGGCCGTTCCTGATCGCCGCGCCGGCGGTGACGGCCTCGTTCGCCGGGCCCCGGATGACGGCCTTCGTGGGTGCGGTCGCGGTCCTCGCGCAGTCGGTGGTGGCGATCGTGCGGACGAGTCTGACCGACCTCAACCACACGTACCAGATCGTCGCGCTGATCCTGATCTCGATCATCGTCACCTTCTTCGCGCACCTGCGCGAGCGTCACGAGAGCAAGGTGACCCAGCTCCGCTCCATCGCGCAGGCCGCGCAGAGCGTCGTCCTGCGTCCGCTCCCCCATCGGTCGGGTCCGCTGCGGATCTCCTCGCTCTATCTGGCGGCGGAGGAGGAGGCGCAGATGGGCGGCGATCTGTACGCGGCCGCCCGCACGGGGTCGGGGACGAGGCTGCTGATCGGGGACGCCCGCGGCAAGGGGCTCGACGCGATCAGCGAGGCCTCGCTCGTGCTGGGTGCCTTCCGCGTCACCGCGGGCCGGGAGACCGAGCTGCCCGAACTGATCGGGCACCTGGAAGCCGGTGTCGGTTCGGCGGAGGGGCACGAGCGCGAGGGCCCGGCCAGTGGCCCCGGGGACGCCGACGAGGCCCAGGAGGCGTTCGTCACCGCGCTGGTCCTGGACATCCCCGATCACGACCCGGTCGTCCGGCTGGTCAACTGCGGACACCCGCCGCCGCTGCTTCTTCGGCAGGGCCGGGTCGTCGCCCTCGACAGCGCCGACTCGAGCCCGCCGCTGGGGCTCGCGGATGTCCTCTCCCCCTCGGTCACCGTGGAGTCCTACCCCTTCGATGTCGGGGATGTGCTCCTGCTCTACACCGACGGTGTCGTCGAGGCCCGCGACCGCGACCGCGTCTTCTACCCCCTGACCGAACGGCTCACCGCCTGGGCGGGGGACGACCCGCAGACCTTGCTCGGCCATCTGCGGGACGACCTCCACGCCTACGCGGGCGGCCACCTCGGTGACGATGCCGCGCTGGTCGCGGTCGAACGGCTGGCCCCGGAGCCGTAGCCCGGCCTGCTTCGGATCGGTGCGGCTCCGGGGCCGATGCGGGCGCGGACCGGGCGGCGTCGTGAGGCCACGATCACGGGTGAATGCATCAGGGCTGATGACTCTTCGCCTTCTGCCGAGCGTAGTAAGCGCGGGCGCGGTTGCGGTCGCCGCAGTCCTTCGTGTTGCACCAGCGGCGGTTCCGCCGCGGTGACGTGTCGAGGTAGACCCATCCGCACTTGGCGTCCTCGCATTGGTGGAGGCGGTCGAGGTCGTCGCGCTGGGTGAGAGCCACAAGCCCGCGGACGATGCGGTTGCGGGGCAGGCGGAGGTCGGCATCCCAGTCTTGCCATTGCCAGCGGCCGCCTGTGTGGACCAGGTCGGCTGCGGCGATCGCCGCCCGGTACATGCTCGCGAGGTCTGCGGCGGCTTCGGCGTCGTCGTCGAAGAGAGCTCGGTAGGCCCTCTCGCGCGCTTCGACGACCTGTTCCCGTTCCCGCTCGGCCCCGGCGCCGTCCCGGCCGGCGAGGTGGTGCAAGGCCTCGGCCTCATCAGTGCTGATCAGGTCGGATTCGATGCACCACTCGACGACGTCGGAGAAGGTCTTCAGGGACTCGATGCGTTCGGGCCCGCCGAGCCGCCAGGCAACGGTGTTCACCAGGTCGAGCATGCGGTCACCCGCGATGTGGCCGAACCTCACCATCAGCTCCTCTCGCCGGCAAAGGCGCTCGTGCCTGCGAGTCAGCTCTCACGGGCAAAAGCAGTATTGCATGTGAGGTGATCCACTTGGCATCATTCCCAATCGGCCAATCACCCATGAGATCATCACGAGGAGAACGATCGTGCCCGTCGCCGCCCTCAGACCGTTCACCGCACTGTGGGCGTCCCAAGCGTCCTCGAACCTCGCCGACGGGGTGTTGCAGGCCGCCGCACCGCTGCTCGTCGCCACGCTGACCCGTGACCCACTTGTGGTGGCGGGCATGACGGTGGTGCAGTTCCTGCCCTGGCTGCTCGCAACCCTCCCCACAGGTGCGATGGCCGACCGCATGGACAGGCGCCGGATACTCATCGTCGGCAATTTGCTGCGCGCGGCGGGGTTCGCGCTGCTGGCCCTCGCCTTGGCCAACGGTTGGCACCACGTCGCACTTCTCTACGCCGCGGTGTTCATTGCCGGCTGTGCCGAGACGATGGTCGACAACGCCGCCCTGGCCATCCCGCCCCGTCTCCTGCCGCGCGAGAAGCTGGAGCGCGCCAACGGCAGGTTGTTCGCCACGCAGTCCGTCATCAACACGTTCATCGGTCCGCCTGCCGGCGCGGCGTTGTTCGCGCTGGCGGCATCGGCGGCCTTCTACACCGGCGCGGCCGCGTTCGCCCTCGCCGGCCTGGCGGCCCTGCTGCTGCCCGCGCTGCGCCCCACCAGCAAGGAACACGAGCACCGCCGCTCGAACCCGACCACCATGACCCAGGACATCCGCTCCGGATGGGCCCACTTCTGGCGCCACGACCTGCTGCGCCGAGTCGCGTTCATCTCGGCGGCCATCAACTTCTTCAGCGCCGCCACCGGTGGGCTCCTCGTCCTGCTGATCACCGGCCCGTACCAACTGGCCATGTCGAGCTACGGCCTGTTCATCGCCGTTCCCGCAGCCGGCGCGATCGCCGGCTCACTGCTCGCCGAACACGTCGTGCCCCGCATCGGCGGCGGCCCCACCACCTGGCTCGCCGCCCTCACCCCGGCCGCCGGCTACGCCGTCCTGGGGCTGGGCCACAGCACGCCACTGGCCCTGGCCGCCATGTTCGGTGCCGCTCTTGCCACCTCGCTGAACCAGATCGTCGTCAGCACCCTGCGCCAAGCAGCAGTCCCCGACGAACTCCTCGGCCGCGTCACCGCCGCCTACCGCCTGATCGTCCTGGGGGTCGTCCCCCTCGGCGCCCTCGGCGGCGGTCTGCTCGGACGCAGCATGGGGATCCGTGCCACCTTCGTCGCCGCAGCCCTCGGACTCACCCTCGCCGCGATCCCACTCGCCTTCCGGGTCACCACCCAAGGCCTCCGCGATGCTGAAACACACCCCTCACGCCCGCGCCCGCTTCAAACCGGTTCCCACTGACACCGGCAGCCACGGCACCGGGACCGTCCGCGTGCGTCGTCGCCGTACAGCCGTGGCCCGCATGGTTCGCCGTGGTGCGGGCACGCGCGGGGCAGCAGCCCCGGCGGGAAGGAGCGCGTCATGCCCGCGGACGCGCGCATCGGTGCCTCGTACTGGATGCACGGCACACCGTCCCCCGACCGTCCCGCCCTCGCCGACGACCTGACGGCCGATGTCGTCGTCATCGGGGGCGGTATCGCGGGGCTGTGCACCGCCCACGAGCTCGTCCGCGCCGGGCGGGAGGTCGTGGTGCTGGAAGCCGACCGCGTCGCCGGCGGAGTCTCCGGACATACGACGGGCAAGCTCACCGCCCTGCACGGCCTCACCTACGCGCGGCTCCGCGCGGCCCATGGCGACCTCGCCGCCGCGCGGTACGCCCGTGCGCAGCAGGAAGCTCTCGACCACGTCGTCGACCTGTGCGCCGAGGTCGGCATCGACGCCGAACTGGAGCGGGCTCCGGCCTTCACCTACGTCACCGATGCGGAACGGTCCGGGGAGATCCGCGCGGAGGCGTCCGCCGTCCTGGGGGCGGGGCTCGACGCCGCGTACGTGACGGAGACCGATCTGCCCTTCCCGGTGGCCGCGGCGGTACGCCTCGACGACCAGCTCCTCTTCCACCCGCGCAGGTTCCTGCTCGGTCTCGCCGAGGATCTCGTCGCTCGGGGCGGCATCGTCCACGAGCACACCCGGGTCACCGATCTGCGGGAGCTCGCGGACTGCAGGCTGACCACGGAGGAGGGAGCGACCGTGCACGCCCGGGACGTCGTCGTCGCCACGAACTTCCCGCTGACCGTGCACAGCTCGCTCCTGGCCAGGCTGACGGTACGCCGCGAACTGGTGATCGCCGCCCCGGTCGCCACGGCGACGGCGCCCAAGGGCATGTACCTCACCCCCGAGGAGCGCACCCGTTCGGTGCGCACCGCCCCGTACGACGACCGCCACCGGCTGCTGATCGTGACCGGCGAGGCCTTCGAGCCCGGCACCGATCACGCGGGTGAGCGTCTCGAACGGCTCACCGGTTGGGCCCGCCGGACCTTCCCGGGCTTCGGCGAGACCGGGACCACCTTCCGGTGGGCCGCGCAGGACGTGCGGTCGGTGGACCATCTCCCCTACGTCGGTCATGAGCACCCGGAAACCCAGCACGTCTTCGTCGCCACCGGGTTCGGCGGCTGGGGCATGAGCAACGGGGTGATGGCGGGGCGTCTGCTGGCCGCCCACATCACCGGCGCACCGCGCCCGGACTGGACCGAGCTCTTCGACCCGCGCCGCCACCTGCCCCTGCGGGAGTTCCCCGAGGTGGTGCGGTCCCAGGCGTCCGTGGCGCGGCACTATCTCGTGGGGCGGCGGCCGCGCTGCACCCACATGGGCTGTGAACTCGGCTTCAACGAGCTCGAGGACACCTGGGAGTGCCCCTGCCACGGCTCCCGCTTCGCCGCGGCCGACGGGCGGGTGCTGCAGGGGCCCGCGACCCGTCCCCTGGAGGAGACGGGTCCGGTCCCGGACGGTACGGACGGGCTCAGCGACGCAGCGGGCCCTCACACGTGAAGTCGGAGGTTCCGGCGCGGGCGTTCGACCAGATCTCCACCCGGCCGAAGGAGCAGTTCATGTCGTTGAAGTTGTTCCCGCCGCTCCGGCTGCGGTCGAGGACGAAGTAGTCGACGGTCTCGGACATGTCCTTGAACACCTGGTCGGGGTCGCCGGCGTCGGCGAGGTTGGCGGTGATCCGGCCGGTGCAGACGAAGCGCGGCAGCACGGGGTCGCCGCTGCCGGTACAGCTGGGCGCGTTGCTGGTGGCGGCGGCGAAGGCGGTGCGTATCTCGGCGGGGGTGGCGTGGCGCAGTGTGGCGGTCGGCTCGTGCGTGGTGTCGGGCACGAACAGGTCGTCGACCTGGGCGATCTGCCGGTCGAGGAAGGCGTCGTAGGCGGCTTGGGTCCCGGCGTCCTTGCCGATGAGGTCGCGCCAGGTGTCGTAGCCCCGGACGTCGCCCGCGCGGAGATGGCCGTACATGGCCTTCAGGAGGGCGGGCCGCTCGGTCCACAGGTACTCGAAGAAGGTGCCCGCGTAGGCGTAGAAGCGGAAGCCGTCGCCCTCGTAGGTGGCGTGCAGGATCTGGTCGACGGTCATGCGGGGGCCGCCTCCGGCGGTGTCCCGGATGACGCTCTCCACGAGTGATTTGCGCACCGCTATGCCGTCGTCGCGGGTGGCGCCGTCGAAGAACTCGGCCGTTCCCTCGTCCATGGCCGTGGTGCGGTCGTTCTCGTACCAGGGTCCCTCGCCGAAGAAGCCGGGGACGGCGAAGCGACCGTTCAGGTAGTGGACGTACTCGTGCCGGAAGAGCTCCTCGAGGGTGAGGCTGGAGTCCTGCGGCACGCGCCGCTGGTACGTGTAGAAGGTCGCGCCGCGCTCGATGTAGATGCCGCCGTTCTCGGTCCCCATGCCGGTGAGGATGGGGTGGTACGTCTCGTAGTCCTGCCGCGAGGCGTAGAGCACGATGGTGAGGACCGAGTTGGGGTCGCCGGCGAGCGGCTGCTCCGTGCCGAGCACCCGGTGGAACTGGGACTTGACCTGCTTGCTCGCGTAGTAGAGCTGGTCGACGGTGGCCCGGTCGAGACCGGTGCGGACCTTGATGGCCCCGTTGTCGTAGGTGTACGTGTGCGGGAAGATCTTCGCCTCGATGTCGGCCTTGCAGACCTTGTACGGGGCGCAGGCCTCGTAGAAGTTGAGCCAGCCGACCAGGGAGGCCCAGGGGGCGCTGCCGGTGCCGAAGCCGGACTCCACGGGGCCGAGCAGCCCGCCGAGGTCGGCGACGATCCCGGGCTTGAGGCCGTCGATCTGGCCGAAGCGGCCGTACTCGGAGAGGGCGTCGCGGACGACCCAGGCGTTGGCCGTGCCCTTCAGGTGGGTGTGGCCGGAGAAGGCCTTGAAGGCGGCGCGGTAGGCGGGGTCCTTCGCGACGGCGCCGCGGAAGGCGGTGTCCTGGTTGCCGGGGTAGACGCCGAGGTAGTTCACCGAGAGCGCGGCGAGGGCGGCGCCGCCCCAGGCGGGGTCGCCGGCGGTCTGCGGGTGGCCGGCACCCATGCGGGCGAGGACCTTGGTGATCAGGCCGAGTTGGTGCTGCCGCAGGCCGGGGGCGCTGCCGGTGTAGAGGGCCTCGCGGAGGGTCTGGGCGTTCTGCGGGGTGACGTCGAAGGTGTGCGGGGCGGCGGCGTAGGCGGCGGTGGCGGCGCGGATCGCTTCGACGGTGGGCGCGTCGGTGATGTCGATCTCGGGGCGGCCGAAGTCGTGGTAGGCGACCGCGTGGAGGTAGGTGAACATCTCCAGGAGGTGGGTGGAGTTGGCGCCGTCGTGGCCGGCGGCGAGGCCGCCGATCCGGGCGGCGACGGCCTGGACGTGGGCGTCCGACATGACGGGGGCGAGGCGCGCGTCCCAGGTCCAGATGAGTCCGCGCAGGCAGCCGTCGGCCTGGACGGCGGGGTCGGCGAGGAAGTCGGCCAGCTGGGCGGGGGTCAGCTTCGTGATGCCGTCGAGGGTGCAGGGGACGCCTGCGGCCGTGGTGGCCGCCGCGCCCCGCGCGGTACGCGACGTGGCCGCGGTGCTCGGGTCGCTCTGGAGGCCGGGGACGCGTCCGGCGGTGACGCCGCGGGGTGCGGCGGCAGGTCCCGTCTTCGCCGCGGGCGCCTCGGCGAGGCGGTCGACCTCGTCGTGCGGGTTCGGGGCGTAGGCCGCCGGGGCGGCCGGACCGGCGTTCCGCGGCGCGAAGGTGGCCGGGACGCCTGCGGGGGCCGCGGCCTGGGCGGAGTACGCGAGCGGCGCGGCGAGGGTGGCGGCGAGCGTCGCGGCGAGCAGGGTCGTGCGCACGGTTCTGTGCTGGGACACGAAGTCTCCTGTGATGGGGGGTGGACTTCCTTTGGGAGCAGGGGTGTTGGCGGCCATTGACATGCCCCTGCCCTGGGCATGCCATGTAACATAGCAATGTGAAATTGCACTGAGAAGCCTTATGCGCCGTCAGTTTCCTGAGCCACTCCGCCACTTCCGCCCTGTAGGGCACGCAGAGCCTCATCGGCGATGGCGGGTGCCGCGAGTGAAATCCGGCCCGAACAGGGCCCGTTGAGCATCTTGGCAAGCTGGGTGGCATGTGAAATGTTACTGCCGTGCCCACGAGACACCTCTCCGCGGCGACCGACGTCATCATCGTCGGCGCCGGAATGATCGGCGCGGCCTGCGCGTACTACGCCGTACGCGCAGGCCTCTCCGTCACGGTCGTCGACCGCGGCCCCGTCGGGGGCGGCGGATCTCCTGCGACGCGGTGGCCGTGGGTCACGGTCTCGTCCCCCGGGTCGACCTGGGCAGGGCCCTCGGCTGCGCCACCCGCGCCACGCCGGACGGCGCGACGGCCCTCGTGGTCGACTCCGCGCAGCGGACCACGGTCGCGGGGCTGCGGTCGGCGGGCGAGACCGCCGGTGCCGGCGGCGCCCGACTGGCCCTGACCGAGGCCGAGTTGGCGGGCACTGCGATCGCCGTACGCTTGCGCGGAGCGTCCGCCGAGGGGTCGTCCGCGCGGACGCGGTCCCTGCTGCGCACCCGGCCCGGCTGCGGGCCTTCGCCTCGCTGATGGCCGCCGCGCACGCGCCCGGCGACGGCTGGCCGGCCGGCGCGGCCGGCTCGACGACGACACGGAGGTGTGCCGTTGCGAGGAGGTCAGCGCGGGGAGCGTCCGCGAGGCGGTCGAGAGCCTGGGCGCAGGCGACGCCCGTTCGGTGAAGCTGCTGACGCGCCCCGGACGACGAGTGCCCCGCCCCGACCCGTACCGACCCGTACCGGCAGCGACGCATCTGGCGATCCATCAGCACAATGTCACATCTCACTTCTGAAGGGCTCCACGTGACCGTCAATCCCGCCCCCGCTCACTGGACCGCCACCCGCCCCTGGCGCGGCATCATGGTCGCCACCGCCCTCCCCTTCCGCGACGACGACCTCACCGTCGACCACGACGCCTACGCCGCGCACGTCCGCTGGCTGCTCGACAACGGCTGCGACGGCGTGGTGCCCAACGGCTCGCTCGGCGAGTACCAGACCCTCACCGACGGGGAGCGCGCCCGAGTCGTCCGTACGGCCGTCGAGGCGGCCGGCGACGGGGCGCGGGTGATGCCCGGGGTCGCGGCCTACGGCAGTGCCGAGGCGCGGCGCTGGACCGAACAGGCCGCCGAGGCGGGCTGCGGTTCGGTCCTGCTGCTCCCGCCGAACACGTACAAGTGCGATGCCCCCGCCGTGCGCGCCCACTACGCGGAGGTGGCGTCCGTCGGCGTGCCGGTCGTCGCGTACAACAATCCGCACGACACCAAGGTGGACCTCACCCCCGACCTGCTCGCCGGGCTGCACGCGGACGGTCACATCGTGGCCGTGAAGGAGTTCAGCGGCGATGTCCGCCGGGCGTACGAGATCGCCGAACACGCCCCGGAGCTGGATCTGTTGATCGGCGCCGACGACGTCCTGCTCGAACTGGCCGTCGCGGGCGCGGTCGGCTGGGTGGCCGGCTACCCGAACGCCTTCCCGGCCTCCTGCGCGGAGCTGTACCGGGCCGCGGTCGCGGGCGATCTCGAGCGCGCCCTGCCGCTGTACCGCGCGCTGCACCCGCTGCTGCGCTGGGACTCGAAGACGGAGTTCGTCCAGTCGATCAAGCTGTCCATGGACATCGCGGGCCGACGCGGCGGACCCTGTCGTCCACCGCGCTCGCCGCTCGCGGGCATTCCCGAGGCCGAGGTCCGCGCCGCCACCGAGAAGGCCGTCGCCGACGGCCGGCACTGAGAGGAGCCCCGTCGTGCGCACCCGCCATGTGTTCCATGCCGTCGACTCGCACACCGAGGGAATGCCCACCCGCGTCGTCACCGGCGGCGTGGGGCTGATCCCGGGCGCCACCATGGCCGAACGCCGGCTGCACTTCATCGAGCACATGGACCACGTCCGTACGCTCCTGATGTACGAGCCAAGAGGTCACGCCTCCATGAGCGGGGCGATCCTTCAGCCGCCGACCAGGCCGGACGCCGATGTCGGCGTCCTGTTCATCGAGGTGTCCGGGCTGCTGCCGATGTGCGGGCACGGCACGATCGGGGTGGCGACCGTGCTGGTGGAGACGGGGATGGTGCCGGTGGTCGAACCGGTGACCACCGTACGGCTCGACACCCCGGCCGGTCTGGTGCGTGTCGAGGTACGGGTCGAGGACGGTGTGGCGAAGGCGGTGACGCTCACGAACGTCCCCGCGTTCTGCGCCGCCCTGGACCGGGAGGTGAAGGTGCCCGGGTTCGGCGCGGTCCCCTACGACCTGGCCTTCGGCGGCAACTTCTACGCCTTCGTCGATCTGGACGCGCTCGGGCTTCCGTTCGACCGGGAGCACAAGGACGAGCTGCTCAAGGCGGGCCTGTCGGTCATGGAGGCGATCAACGCCACCGACCGCCCCGTCCATCCGGTCCGGCCGGAGATAGGCGGCGTCAAGCACGTCCATCTCACCGCGCCCGGATCGGACGCGCGCCACTCGCGCCATGCGATGGCCATCCACCCCGGCTGGTTCGACCGCTCCCCCTGCGGCACGGGGACGTCCGCGCGCATGGCGCAGCTCCACGCCCGTGGGCAGCTCCCGCTGCACCAGGACTTCGTCAACGAGTCCTTCATCGGCACCCGGTTCACCGGCCGGCTGATCGAGGAGACGGAGGTGGGTGGGGTGCCCGCGGTGGTGCCGACCATCACGGGGCGCGCGTGGTTGACGGGCACCGCGCAGTACTTCCTCGACCCGGACGACCCGTTCCCCGGCGGGTTCCTGCTGTGAGCTGTCACGCGCCGTGAAAACGTGAAATTGTACGCTGGTGCGGCGCCACGCCACGGCAGCCGGGCGGCGCGACAAGCGGAAGTCGGAGAACGGCACATGGGCCATCTGAAGCAGAGTCATCTGATCACCACCCGGGAGCGACTGCGCGACCAGGTGGCCCACGCTCTGCGGGCCGCGCTGATCTCCGGCGAGCTGAAGCCCGGCGAGGTGTACTCGGCGCCGGGTCTGGCGGAGGACTTCGGGATCTCCGCCACGCCGGTACGGGAGGCCATGCTCGACCTCGCCCGCGAGGGTCTGGTCGAGCCGGTGCGCAACAAGGGCTTCCGGGTCACCGAGGTCGACGAACGCGACCTCGACCAGTACACGGACATCCGGCTGCTCATCGAGGTGCCGACCGTCGGCCGGGTGACGCTGACGGCGGACCGCGAGGACCTTCGGGCACTGCGCCCGATCGCCGAGGAGATCGTGGCGGCGGCCCGCGCCCACGACCTCATCGGCTATCTGGAGTCCGACCGCCGCTTCCACCTCACGCTGCTCGGGCTCTCCGGCAACGCGCGCCTGGTGGAGACCGTCGGCGACCTGCGCAAGCGGTCCCGGCTCTACGGCCTGACGGCGCTGGACGAGCGGGGCGAGCTGCTGCCCTCCGCCGAGGAGCATCTGGAGCTCCTCGACTTCATGCTGGCGGGCGACGCGATGGGCGCCGAGGCCTGCATGGTCCGCCACCTCAGCCACGTACGGTCCCTCTGGGCGCGGGACGAGGCCCGTGCGGCGTCGGCCGCGGCACCGCCCCCTCCGCGCAGCGCGTCCCGCTGAGGTCGAGGTCCTGGGCAAAACAGCCGATAATGGACCTCATGGCGCGCAAGACAGCTCCGCCGCACCCCCCTCCGACCCTGTCCGTGAAGGGCCGGGACATGCGTCTGCGCACGATCGGGTTCGTGGTCCTCGCGGGTCTCGCGATCTGGTTCATCGCGGCGAACACGGGGTCGGTCACGATCAAGCTGTGGGTCTCCGACGTCACCCTGCCCCTCTGGGCCGTCCTCACGGTCACACTCCTGGTCGGCGTGGTCCTCGGCGCCTTTCTCGCCCGTCGGCGCGCACGGCGCTGACCGGTCCGCGCATGGACGACACGGAGCCGCGGCTCGACCTCGGCGAGGCGCTCGCGGCCACGGGTGTGGGCCTTTTTCTGTGGGTACCGGCCATCGGGCAGCTGGTCCTGGACGCGAGGGGCCGGGAGGCGCTCGACCTGCTCCCCGAGGAGTACCACGGGCTGACCGCCGACCTCCGGCCCAAGATCCTCCGGGACGACTGGGCGCTGCTGTCGGGGCTCTCCGCCGATCTCCTGGCCGGTCGCAGGGACGCGTACAGCGCGTACTTCCGCGTCGCGCTCCACGACGGTCGCAGCCGCTGGACCCACGCCCGGGGCAACGTCGTACGCGACGGCGCGGAGGGACCGGCGCGAGTCGTGGGCGTTGTCCGAGACGCCACCCTGGATCTGGCGCACGCCGCCCTGCGGCCGCCGGCCGACGAGGACCGCGACCATCTGCACGCCCTGGGTCAGGCGGCGATCGCCCTGGCCCGCGCGATGAGCGTCCGCGAGGTCGCCGCGGTCCTCGGTGACGATCCGTGTCTGCGCAGGCTCGGCGTGAAGGCCATGTCCCTGGCCGTGCTCGAGCAGGGACGGCTCCGGCTCGTCCGCACGGTGCTGGCCCCGGACGCGGCGCCGCAGAAGACCCGGCTCGCGGACTCCTGGCCGTTGAACGATGTCGTACGTTCCGGCAGGCCGCTGTTCTTCACCTCCGTGCGCGCGTTCCTGAACCGCTACCCGGGGCTGGCGCCGTACCGGCACGACTTCCGGGCGTCGGCCGCCGCGTTCCTGCCGCTGGTGGAGCAGGGGCAGCCGCTCGGCGGCATGGGCATGTTCTACGAGAACAGGTCCACGTTCTCGCTCGCTGACCACACCCTGATGACGTCCTGGTCGAGGGCCGTGGGCCGGGCCCTGCACCGGGTCACGCTGCTCGACCGGTCGAGGGAGATCGCCGCCGGTCTGCAGAACGCGATGCTGCCGCGCAGGATCCCCGAGACTCCCGGCGGACGGATCACCGTGCGGTACCGGACGGCGCGGCACGGAGTGCGGGTCGGCGGGGACTGGTACGACGCGGTGACGCTGCCCGACGGCGGTGTGGGCGTGGCGATCGGGGACGTGCAGGGCCATGACACCGAGGCCGCGGCGCTCATGGGGCAGTTGCGCGTGGCCATGACCGCGTACGCGGCGGAGGGCCATCCGTGCGGACGGGTCCTCGCCAAGGCGTCGGCGTTCCTCGCCGACCTGGGCGCCGATCGCTTCGCCACCTGCCAGTATCTGCGGATCACCCTCGCCACCGGGGCGGTCGAGGCGGCCAACGCGGGCCATCCGCCGCCGCTGCTGCGGCGTGCCGACGGCACGGTCGGCCGGCTGGAGCTGGCGGGCGGGCCGCCGCTGGGGCTGCCCGCCGAGTGGGGTCTCGCGCCCTATCCGCCGACCGCGGCCCGGCTGGCCCCCGGCGACACGCTGCTGCTGTACAGCGACGGCCTGGTCGAGAAGCCGGGCGAGGACATCGACCACGGACTGACCCGGCTGGAGGCCGCGTTCTCGGCCGGCCCGGCCGATCTGGAGGAGCTCGCCGACCACCTCCTCGACTCGCTCACCGCGGGCCCGCACGCGGAGGACGACGCCGCGCTGCTGATGCTGCGCCGCGACGGGGCGGTGCCGCCGTAGCGCAAGGGCCGGCACGCGCTCGCACCGACCCCGCTGACCCAGGTGCCCCCGGCGCGCACGGCCGCGGACCGTGCGGGGATGTCCGCATCTGCCCCCTCAGACGCTGGTGCTCTCCCATTGGTCTGAGTCTCCACCAATCAGAACCCAGCCCTTCACCGCTCCTCGGAAGTTCACTCAGAATTACCGCACAGATCTATACCTTTGACGCCCCCTCCCCCATCCTGTCCTCGGTGTGCCGCTGGGGCACGCAGTGACGTGAGAGGCGGGGCATGACTCCCATCAGCCGCAGGGGATTCGTCGGGATCGGGGCAGGTCTCGTGGCGGGCGCCACCCTCCCCACGGGCACGGCATCGGCCACCGCCGCGGCCGCCACGGGCACCATCACCGACGTCAAGCACGTCGTGATCCTCATGCAGGAGAACCGCAGCTTCGACCACTACTTCGGCAGGCTGCGCGGTGTCCGCGGCTTCGGCGACCGGGCCGCCGGCAACATCCCCGGCGGCTGGGGCACGTTCAACCAGCCCAACTGGGGTGGCCGTCAGTACCCGTGGAAGCTCAGCTCCACCCCGCCCGCCGGCGGCGTCGACGGCGAGACCCTGGCGCAGTGCAACGGCGACCTTCCGCACAGCTGGACCTCGCAGCACGCCGCGTGGAACAAGGGCCGCATGGACAACTGGGTGACCGGGGTCGGCAACACCCGCACGCTCGGCTATCTCGACCGCGGCGACATCCCCTTCCACTACGCCCTCGCCGACGCCTACACGACATGCGACGCGTACTTCTGCTCGGCGCTCAGCGCCACCGGCCCCAACCGCACCTTCCTGTGGAGCGGGAAGATCGACGCGTCCAGCAAGGACGGCGGCGAGGAGTCCGGGCTCACCTGGGAGACGTACGCGGAGGCGCTCCAGCGCGCCGGCATGAGCTGGAAGGTCTACCAGAACGCCCAGGACAACTACGGCGACAACGGCCTCGCGTACTTCAAGAAGTTCACCGACGCGCGCCCCGGCGACCCGCTGTACGACCGCGGGATGGGATCGGTGCCCAAGGTCACCGGCTCCACCCCGGACGACATCGCCGCCGCGATCCGCGCCGATGTCGTCGCCGGGACGCTTCCGCAGGTCTCCTGGGTGGTCGCGAGCGAGGCGTTCTCCGAGCACCCCTACGCCCCGCCCGGTGACGGCGCGCACTTCGTCGACCTCGTCTACCGCGCGCTGGCCGCGAACCCCGAGGTCTTCGACTCGACGGTGCTGTTCCTCAACTACGACGAGAACGACGGGTTCTTCGACCACGTGCCGCCTCCGGTCGCCCCGCCCGACACCCCCGGCGAGTACATCGACGGCGTGCCGATCGGGCTGGGCTTCCGCGTCCCGATGCTCGTCATGTCGCCGTGGACGCGCGGCGGCTGGGTCAGCTCGGAGGTCTTCGACCACACCTCCGTCCTGCGCTTCATGGAGACCTGGACGGCAGCTCTCGGCACCCCCGCCACCTGCCCGAACATCAGCGCCTGGCGGCGGAAGGTCACCGGCGACCTGACGGGCGTCTTCGACTTCGCGCGCCCGGTGTACGGCGTCCCCTCGGGCCTTCCCTCCACCGCCAAGGTCATCGGGCAGTCCAACTGCGCCCCGCTGCCCAATCCGGTGCCGCAGGACAACGCCCTGCCCGCGCAGGAGTCCGGCACCCGCCCGGCGCGCGCCGTGCCCTACCAGGTCAACGGGAACCTCGACCGGTTCGAGTTCGGGGATGCGGGCAAGATCCTCGCCTGGTTCTCGATGACGAACCAGGGCGCGCAGGCGAAGCGTGCCGCGCACTTCACGATCCATCCGCACCAGCACCGGGAGACGGCGGCCTGGCAGTACACGGTCGACCCGGGCGCGACATCCACGGACTACTTCAACATCGGGCTCGGGTCCGGGTCGGGCAAGTACGACATCTCGATGATGGGCCCCAACCGCTTCCTGCGGCGCTTCATCGGCGACGCCTCGAAGGCGGGCAAGTCGATCGAGGTGGCGGCGCGGTTCGCGACCGAGCCGGGCACCGGGAAGACGGCGATCTACTTCAAGATGACCAACACCTCCGCCGCCCCGGTGACCTTCACCATCCGCTCGAACGCCTACCGCACGGACGGGCCGTGGACGTACACGGTCGCCGCGAACTCCTCGCGTGAGGACTTCTTCAACGCCGTCGCGTACCACAACGGCTGGTACGACTTCACGATCCTCGCCGACGTCGACGGCACCTGGTCGCGCCGCTACACCGGCCACATCGAGACGGGCGCGGCGAGCATCACGGGCTGACGTACAGCCACAGTTCCCACTAAAAGGGATACAAGGGATGCAAGGGATATCACTCGCCCTTGCATCCCTTTTCTCAACTCAGCTGAATTTACCGTAATGACCGATTTGGCACTCCGGGTGAGATGAATCACCAGGGGGTGGCGACGATCTTCCGGCACGTTCCGTTCCCTTGTCCTTCAAGGAAGTTCGGCGCGGAGGGCGGGGCGAACAGGGCCGTCGTGAATTACCCGGGTACGCGGCGTCTTGTTTCGGCCGACATTTCTCGCCTACGGTCACCTCGACCCGGATGGATCGCCGAATCCTGCCACCGTCCGGAAATACCGATCATTCACCCGAAGGCAGGAGCGGGGGACCCACGTATTCGCCGGTACGGATTATCCGGAACGGCTCGGGGTGAAGTCGCACGTGTGCGGCCGGGCATCTCCAGCCCGAACCCGACAGCTCACCCCGCAGGCGCCGGAGAGGAATGCGACATGCCCGCACACGGTAAGCACCGGCGCCCCAAGCGACGTCCCCTGACCCGCGGTATCGCCCTGGCCAGCACGGGTGGCGCGGCACTGGCCCTGCCCCTGGTCGCCACGGCCACCGCGCACGCGGCGCCCGCCACGACCCCCGAGACCGCCCCCGCCAAGACGACCGTCTTCAGCGCCCCGGCGAAGATCGTGGAATCAATTCCCGCCGCCCAGAATTCCGCCGCCAAGACCTATAAGGTCGTTCGCGGCGACTCCCTTTCGGTGATCGCGCACGAGCAGGGTGTGAAGGGTGGCTGGCAGGCCCTGTACCGAGCGAATCGCAGCGCCGTGGGTGACAACCCGTCACTTATCCACCCCGGCCTCGAACTGACGCTCCGCGGGAAATCCGCCACCGCTCCGAAGAAGCCGAAGTCCGCCGCGCGCACGGAGACCGACCGGGCCGACCGCTCGCAGCAGCGGAGCGCCACTCCCGCCAAGGCGGCTCCCGCGAAGAAGGCCCCCGCGGCCTCCGCCGCCGCGCCCGCTGCGGCCGCCCCTGCGGCCGCCAAGAGCTACACCAACGACCTCGACGGCTGGATCCGCGAGTCCCTCGACGTCATGGCGAAGTACGGCATTCCGGGCACGTACGAGGGCATCCACCGCAACATCATGCGCGAGTCCTCCGGCAACCCGCAGGCCATCAACCTGTGGGACTCGAACGCCGTCAAGGGCACCCCGTCCAAGGGTCTCCTGCAGGTCATCGAGCCGACCTTCCTGGCCTACCACGTGCCCGGCACGTCGATGGACCTGTTCGACCCGGTCGCCAACATCACCGCGGCCTGCAACTACGCCGCGGACCGCTACGGCTCCATCGACAACGTCAACGGGGCGTACTGACCCTCGATCCGCGTCGACTCCACGCCCCGGCCCCGGTCCCTCCTGGGCCGGGGCTTCGGCGTCCCGCCAGGGTCGCGGAGGGGACAGGGCCTAGCGACGCCGCCGCGTGCCCGACAACCAGGAGTGGTGGTGTGTGCGTCCCAGGACGTCCCCGCTGTGGGCGGCCGCCACACCACCGATCACCGGCGTGGCAAGGAGGGTGAGCAACATCGGCCCGTAGCCTCCGTCGCTGCCGACCGCCACCACAACGGTTTGGCCCAGGAACACGGTGCTCGCGACAAGGCCGGCGAGCAGACCCCGCAGCGGAGCCCGAGCGGCCACCCATTCAGGCGACAGTCCCAGGGCCACACCGGTCACCGCACCGAGCAGAACCCCGATCACCAGGCTTCCGCCCACTGCGACAACGCCACGCATGAGACCCGCCACACCGCCTGGGTACGCCCCGGTGGAGAGCCACATCGCGGCACCGACGAGCCATAGCGAGCCGAAGGCGATCGCCGACACCAAGCCGATGCGCACCCCGAGCCGAACACCTCGCCGAGCCACCTGTCCGACCATCACGCACCTCCGAGACGTGGCACTCACCGGCTGAACCATCACACCTGGGCGGAGACCGCGGCGTCGGCGCGGGGCTCCGTGCGGCGCACTGCCACCCGCAGCGTCACGACAGCCGCGACTCCCGCGAGCAGGCCCCAGGTGAGGGCGGCCGGGACGCCGCTTCCGAGGGTGGCGGACGCGTGCAGCAGACCCCAGCGCAGGCCCGACCCGTCCGTCGCCACCCGCAGCATCTGGCTCGCCAGCAGCCCGAGGACGGTCGCGCAGACCGCGCCCGCGGCCATCGCCGGGACCGTGGCCCGGGTGAGCAGTCCGGGCAAGCGCCGCAGGGACCACCACACCACGACGAGCAACAGGACGTCGGCGGCCCGGTACAGCAGCCAGTCGCCCAGCGGCCCGCCCGCCGGGCTCGCCCAGGCGCCGAGCAGCAGCCACAGGCGCAGGAGTTCGCCCGGTTCGGCGAAGAACCCGCCGTCCGGGGAGACGGTCTGGAGAGCGGCGGCGACCGGATGGTACGAGAGGACCGCCAGGGAGAGGGCGATCACCGCGGTCCCGACGGTGGCGGCGAGGCGGGCGGCGCGCGCGGGGACGACCTCCTGCGGCAGCGGACCTGCGCCCTTGGCGGTGACCCGCGCGGCGAGCACCGTCACCGCCGCCGCGAGCAGCGCGGCGCCCACGAGGACCTGGCGCCCGGAGGAGATCAGGCTCGCCAGCTGCGGCAGGAAGCGATAACTGCCGCGCCCGTGGGCGGCGATCAGCCACGGCGCGGAGACCGCCACCGCCAGCATCCCGGCCACCATGCCCCAGGCCCACACCGCGAGCAGCGCGGCCGGCATCCGGCCCTGCACCGGCGGCAGCCTGCGGACCAGGAGCAGCGCTCCGGCCACGAAGAAGGCGAAGACCGCGCAGAACCGGATCTGCATCCCGGTGGTGTACAGGGAGAGGTAGCGGCCGCCGTCGGTCTCGGCAAGGAACCGGTACCGGAGCGAGGCCGGGGGTTCGTACGACCAGGGGCCGAGCCAGCCTTCGAGCTCTGCGGCGGCCCGGCCGCCGATGGTGCTCGTGGTGCCCGGCAGGTGCAGCGCCTGTTCGCTCGCCCCCGCCCACCACAGAAGCACGGTGAGCAACAGTCCTCCGGCCACTGCCGGTATCGCCGCGCGACGGTATGTCATGTACTGGCCCCCACCCTGGTCGTGCACCCCGTGAATCCCCTGGTCGGGTGGAGGTTACGGGGTGTTGATCACATCCGGATCACGGGCCGGGCGCGCTGTCAGAGGCGGTCGCCGAAGTGGTCGTCGAACCAGCCGGCCGCGAGCTCGCCGACCCGTTCGAGGGTGCCCGGTTCCTCGAAGAGGTGAGTGGCGCCGGGGACGACGACGAGTTCGTTCTCGCAGCGCAATTGGCGCTGGGCCTCTGCGTTCAGGTCCAGGACGAGGGGGTCCCGGCCTCCCACGATCAGGAGCGTGGGGGCGCGCACCGCGGCGAGGCGTGGGCCCGCCAGATCCGGGCGGCCGCCGCGGGAGACCACCGCGGCCACGTGGGCGGCCGGGTCGGCGGCGGCCCAGAGGGCGGCCGCGGCGCCGGTGCTGGCGCCGAAGTACCCGGTGCGCAGCCCTCGGAGGCCGGGCTGTTCGCCGAGCCATGCCGTGGCCCGGGCCAGCCGGTCGGCCAGGAGTTCCGTGTCGAACACATTGGCCCGGTCGGCCGCCTCCTCCTCGGTGAGCAGGTCGAAGAGGAGCGTGCCCAGTCCGGCTCGGTTCAGGTCCTCGGCGACGGCGCGGTTGCGGGGGCTGTGCCGGCTGCTGCCGCTGCCGTGGGCGAACAGGACGATCCCCGCGGCGCCCTCGGGCACCACCAGATGCCCCGCCACCGGCGCCTCCGTGACCGGGATGCGCACTTCCGCGTCCTGGGCGCTCGATCCGTGTGCGGCGTGGTTGCGCTCCAGGCACGCGATGACCTCCTCGTCGGCGGTCTGCGAGAAGTCCTGGTAGAACTGGCCGATCGCGTAGAAGAACTCCGGCTCGTGCACGCTGGCGGTCTCGTCCGCCTCCCCGCCGATCCGGGCCGGCCAGCCGGCCGGGGCGACCGGCACGGCCAGCACGATGCGTGCGGCGCCCCGCGCGCGGACGACCAGGCAGGCGGCGAGCGCCGTGGCGCCGGTCGCCAGGCCGTCGTCGACCACCACGGCCGTGCGGCCGTCGAGCCGGGCCGGCCGCCCCGTCCCGCGATAGCGCTCGGCGCGCTGCCGCAGCACGACCCGTTCCCGCTCCTCGACCGCGGCGACGTCGCGGTCGGAGACGCCGGTTTCGGCCAGCACGCTGTCGTTGAGGACCCGCACGTCTCCCTCCCCGATGGCACCCATGGCGAGCTCCGGCTGGAAGGGCACCCCCAGTTTGCGTACGAGACAGACGTCCAGGGGAGCCCCGAGTGCGTCGGCAACCTGTTCGGCGACCGGCACGCCGCCGCGCGGAAGTCCCAGCACCACGACGTCGTGGCCCTTGAGGTGGTCCAGGCGGGCGGCGAGTTGCCGTCCGGCGTCCGTACGATCGGTGAAGTACATGTCCCGCTCGTCTCCCTGGTCCGGAGCGTGCGCGCGGTCGGTGCCGTGCCGTGTCCCGTCAGGCGGGACGGGCGACGAGGGTTCCGTCCTCGTCGAGGGCGACCTGCGCGCCGTAGGGCCGGCTCGTCCGGCCGAGAACCTCGTGGAGCCACCGCGCATCCCGGCCGGGGGCGTGCTCCAGCCTCATGCGCCGGGCTCGCAGGGGAATGATGCGCACCTCCTGGAGTCCGCCGTCCTCGGGCCTCACCGCGGCGACGGGGAGCAGCCGCAGGTCGTCGCGGTACTGCTCGTAGCCGTTGATGCCCTCGTAGTCGTTGATCAGATCGCCGCAGCCGTGCAGGACGAGCCTGCCCCGGTACACCTCCACGGGCCGCGGGTGGTGCGAGGAGTGTCCGTGCACGATGTCGGCTCCGCTGTCGATCAGCGCGTGTGCGAAGTCGATGTCGGCGCGGGAGAGGGCGTAGCCCCAGTTCGAGCCCCAGTGGACCGACACCACGACGATGTCGCCCGCGCTCTTCGTCTCCCGTATCCGGGCGGTGAGGCGGGTCGCGGCCGCGGCGGCCGGCGTGGCGGCGAAGTGGACGCCGCCGAGATCGGTGGTGGCCGCCCACGTCCGTGGGATGCCGCTGGAGGCCATGCCCAGGGCGTGGACGACGAGTCGTCCGCCCCCGGGGAGGTCGACGACGGCCGGCCGCTCGGCCTCCTCGGCGTTCCGGCCCGCTCCCGCGGTCCGCAGTCCGCTCCCGGCGAGGGCGGCGAGGGTGTCGTCGAGTCCGCCACGGCCGTAGTCCAGGACGTGGTTGTTGGCGAGGACGCAGACGTCGGGGCGGACGGCCGTCAGGCTCGGCAGGTTCTCCGGGTGCATCCGGTAGTGGACGGCCTTGCCGGGGGCGAACTCGCCGTGCGTGGTCACGGCCGTCTCCAGGTTGGTGACCCGGACGTCGGGCGCGGCGGCGTCGAGGGCGTCGAGCGCGACGCCCCAGGGGTAGGCGAAGTCCACGCGGTGGGGAATGGGGCCGTTGACCGCCTCCGCGAGCGCCACATAGGACCGTGCATCGTGCACATAGCGTTCACGGAGGGCCGGATCGCCGGGATGGGGAAGGATCTGGTCGACCCCGCGGCCGAGCATCACGTCGCCGCAGAGGAACAGTCTGACCAGGTCACTGCCCATACACCCAGGGTAGACGCGGTGCGGCGGGGGCGGCCGGGGCTCAGAGCCCGCCCACGAGCACCACCTCCAGGGTGCGCGGGCCGTGCACTCCCTCGACCCGGTCGAGTTCGATGTCGCTGGTCGCGGAGGGGCCGGAGATCCAGGTGAGGGGCCTGGTGGGGTCCAGCCGCGCGAGGGCCTGGGGCACCGAGGAGACGACCTGGTCGGGGACGCGGACGAGGCAGATGTGATGGTCGGGGACCAGGGTGATGCGGCGGCGACCCTGGTCGGGGCTGCCGTCGAGGACGAGGGTGCCGGTCTCGGCGACGGCCAGGGCGCAGCCGGTGACGACGCTCTCGACCTCGTCCAGCTCGCGCGGCGTGCTCGCGGCCCGGTCGTGGACCCGGGTGGGATCCGCGGCCGACATCCACTCGGGCGGCAGCCCCGGAGGCACGAGGACGTACCGCGGGCCCCGCGCGGCGAGCAGCCTCATGATCAGATACGGGAGTTCCTCGGCATCGGTCCGGTGCACGATCGCGCGGTAGTCCGCCAGGTTCTCGGCCAGCAGCTCGATCGTCTGCTCCGTCGTCCGCGCCCCGTGCTCGCGCAGATAGTCACGATCGACGGCCCGGTCGTACGCGTCGGGGGCCTCGTCGGCCTCGGGCCGGCCGAGTGCGCGCCATACGCGTCCCAGAATCACGTCTCTGCTGCTCATCGGCCGCTCTCCTCCGCTCCCGCGCCGTGCGTGCGCTGCCACCAGTCGCGGAACGGTTCGGGCGGGACCTTCGGGAGGTCTCGCGTCGCCGTCCATGCCCGGCCCGGACCGGGCAGCGTACGCGGGTGGAAGCGGCGCGTGCGTGCGGCCAGACGCTGGCCGGCGGCGAGCGCGCCCGGGCGGGTCAGCGCCCATCGGGCCGCCCGCATCGCCGCCCGCTCGGCCGCGTGCCCCTTCGCGGGCTTGATCACCGCCTTCGTTCCGCCGCGTGTCACCGGCCCGCCCTCGGCGACGCGTTCGCGGAGGTGGACGAGGACTTCGGGGATGTCGATGGCGACCGGGCACACGTCGTAACAGGCGCCGCAGAGGGTGGACGCGTACGGGAGTGAGGCGTCGATCTCGCTTGCGGTGCCCCGGAGTTGAGGGCTGAGGATCGCGCCGATCGGCCCCGGGTAGACGGAGCCGTAGGCGTGGCCGCCGGCGCGTTCGTAGACGGGGCAGACGTTGAGGCAGGCCGAGCAGCGGATGCAGCGCAGGGCCTGGCGGCCGACCTCGTCGGCGAGGGTGTCGGTGCGCCCGTTGTCGAGCAGGACGAGGTGGAAGGTGCGGGGTCCGTCGCCGTCCGTGGTGCCGGTCCACATGGAGGTGTACGGGTTCATGCGTTCGGCGGTCGAGGAGCGGGGCAGGGTCTGGAGGAAGACTTCCAGGTCCTGCCAGGTCGGCACGATCTTCTCGATGCCGACGACGGAGATCAGGGTCTCGGGCAGGGTGAGGCACATCCGGCCGTTGCCCTCGGACTCGACCACGACCAGGGTGCCGGTCTCGGCCACCATGAAGTTCGCCCCCGAGATGCCCACCTTCGCCCGCAGGAACCTCTCCCGGAGGTGCAGCCGCGCGGCCTCGGCCAGCTCCCTGGGACTGTCGGTCAGGTTCTCGGGCGCGGGCCGGCCCCACTTGCCCATCTCCGAGCGGAAGATGTCCCGGATCTCACCACGATTGCGGTGGATGGCCGGCACGAGGATGTGCGAGGGCCGGTCCTCTCCGAGCTGCACGATCAGCTCCGCCAGATCCGTCTCGTAGGCGGAGATGCCCTCCGCCTCCAGCGCCTCGTTGAGCCCGATCTCCTGCGTCGCCATCGACTTGACCTTCACCACCTCGCTTTCCCCGGTGGCCTTGACCAGGTCGGCGACGATCCGGTTCGCCTCGGCGGCGTCCACCGCCCAGTGCACCGTCCCCCCGGCCGCCGTGACCGACTCCTCCAACTGGACCAGATACCGGTCGAGATGACGCAACGTGTGGTCCTTGATCTGCTTACCCGCCTCGCGCAGCTCCGCCCAGTCGTCCAGCTCGGCCACCGCCACCGCCCGCTTGTCGCGGATGGTGTGCGTCGCGTGCCGCAGATTCGCCCGCAGCGTGGCGTTCCGCACGGCCTCATGCGCAGCCTTCGGGAAAGCCGGCATCCCCACGAACGCACCGCTCATGCCGCTGGCTCCTCTTCCGTGCTCGCCAGGATCTCGGCGATGTGAACGGGCCGGACACCGGCTTTGAGCCGGCTCATGGTGCCGCCGATGTGCATCAGACAGGAGTTGTCCCCCGCGCACAACACGTCCGCACCGGTCGAAACGGCGCTACGGACCTTGTCCGCGCCCATCGCGGCCGACACGTCGGCGTTCTTCACCGCGAACGTACCGCCGAAACCGCAGCACTCCTCGGCCCCCGGCAGCTCCACCAGCTCCAACCCCTTGACCGCCGTCAGTAGCCGGTACGGACGGTCCGCGAGGCGGAGGGAGCGCAGGCCGTGGCAGGAGGGATGGTAGGTGACCTTGTGCGGGTAGTACGCACCGACGTCCGTCACCCCCAGCACGTCGACCAGGAACTCCGTCAGCTCGTACGTCTTCGGCACGACGGGCGCGAGGGCCGCGGCCAGCGAATCCCCGCGCCCCTCCGACCGGGCCCGCTCCCCCATCCGCGGGTACAGCTCGCGCACCATCGCCCCGCAGGATCCCGACGGCGTGACGATCGCGTCGTAGCCGCCGAACACCTCGGCGAACCGGCGTGCGAGCGGCTCGGCCTCGTGCCGGTAGCCGGTGTTGTAGTGCGGCTGCCCGCAACACGTCTGCCCCATCGGGAAGTCGACCTCGACACCCAGTCTGCTCAGCAGCCTCACCACGGCGCGGCCGGTGTCCGGGTACAGCGTGTCGTTCACGCAGGTGAGGAAGAGAGCGACACGCATCGCGGCTCCTTCGAATCGGTCGGGCGGCCTCCTCGATGTTCATACCTCACCCGCGGTCGGGTGTGGAACGGCGGCTCAGGACGTGGACGGTGGCGTCGACGTCGGGGGTGTCTGCACCGCCGGAATGTTGAACACGTGCTCCGGGCTCACGATGCGGGTGATCGCCTGGCCGAACAGGGAGCTCGGTTCCTCCCCGTCGTGGTCGGTGTCCGTGTTGAGCATCACGACCATCGTGGCCTTCGCCTCGGGCAGGTAGACCACCAGCGACTCGTACCCGGGCAGCGAGCCGTTGTGGCCGATCCAGCCCTCGACGTTGAAGATGCCGAGACCGTATCCGGCGGCGGGGAGGCCCGTCGGCTCGGTCTTGAGGCGTTGCGCCTGGGTCTCGGGGGTGAGCAGGGTGCCGGTGGCGAGGACGCGTGCCCAGGTGCGCAGATCCCCGAGTTGGGAGATCATGGCGCCCGCCGCCCAGCCCCAGGACGGGTTCCAGTCGGTGGCGTCCTCGGTCTTCCCGGAGGCCGTCTGGTCGGTGTAGCCGTGGGCGTGCGGGCTGGGGAACTCGGCGCCGGTCGGGAAGATCGTGTGGCGCAGTCCGGCCGGCTCGATGACGTTCTCCTGGATGAACTCGTTCAGCGGCTGTCCGCCGACCTCCTCCACGACGAGCCCGAGCAGGATCAGGTTGGTGTTGCAGTACTCGAACTCCGCGCCCGGCTGGAAGTTCACCGGGTGTTTGAAGGAGTAGTCGAGCAGCTCCTGGGGTGTCCAGGGCCGATACGGGTCGGAGGTCAGCGCCTTGTAGAACCCCTCGTCCGCGGAGTAGTTGAACAATCCGCTGCGCATTCCCGCGAGTTGGCGGAGGGTGATCTCGTCGCCGTTGGGGACGCCGTCGACGTACTCGTCGATCGTGTCGTCCAGGCCGATCCTGCCCTGGTCGACCAGTTCGAGCATCGCGGTCACGGTGAACGTCTTCGTCACGCTGCCGATGCGCATGTACAGGTCCGGGTCCATGGGAGCGTTGGTGGCCTTGTCGGCGACACCGAAGGTCCGCACGTAGTTTCCCTTGCCCGGAGCGGACAGCGAGACCATCACACCCGGCACCTGGGCCTCCCGCATGACCTGCTGGATCGCGGCGTCCAGGCGGGCCGCCACGGCCGGGGTGAGCTCGGCGAACTCGCCGTTCGTGGCGGACGGGGCGAGCTCCGTGGCGCTGTACACGACTGCGGGGGCTTCGACGGAGAACGCCGTCCCTGCCGATGCGGGGACGGCCAGCATGCCGGTCGCGGTGAGAACCACGCAGACCCGGCGCCACCGCGCTTGCGACGGCGAGTGTGCTTGCGAGTACCTCACGGGCAGGCCTCCTGCCAGACGAGGGCAACTCCCCTCGTCCAGGCTAGGCCGGACGGGCGGGCCGTGCACGGCGAGTGCCGATCGCCGCGAACGGGGGCTTCTGGGCGCTGCTCGGCGCGGCGGGCCCCGCGGGCCGGGGCCTCGGCGGTGAAGCCGGCGGGGGCGGGGGGGGGGGGGGGCCCCCCCCCCCCCCCCGCCCCCCCGCGCCCGCCCCCGCCCGCCCGCCCCCCCCCCCCCCCGCGCATATAAAAAAAAAG